>JBFHGX010000261.1:0-4093 GCA_041582875.1 Bacteroidales bacterium
AGTGGTGTAAAGCTATGAAAATATTGAATTGGTTTTTCTTTTCAATAATATTTGATTGGTTAGGGGTTAGGGGCGCATGGGGAGGCTGTTGGCTGTTAGCTGGCTGATGCGAGGGGAAGGCTTTTAGCTGTTTGCTTTTGGCTGTTGGCTGGCTGAGGCGCAATGGATGGGACACAGATGACAGGGGTTGGGTGGATCTGCGCAGATTTCTGAAGCTGATTCCGAAAGCTTTCGGAATTGATGGGAAAATGGAACGCTGATTTTCATGATGGTCACGATGGGGGATGATTTGGCTGTTGCGAGAGTATTGGGACGTGGATGAGACTGATGGGATAGATGAGGAAGCCCAAGTCCCGGCGCACTGCCTGCCCGACAGACTTGAGCAAGGGTATTGGTCGGGAAAGGCTACTACCCTCCTACCCTTTGAAACTTTTAGTTTACTTGCTTTAAATTCGTGGAGGCTGCCGGTGGCAAGCCAAAGATAGTCGGGCATTTTGGCCATGGCAATGAGGGCGGTCCTTTCGCTTTCAAACAGAGCAATTGGCTTATTGGCCTCTTGGGTCTAGAGATGTTCGCCAAATAGGCATTGCTCTATGTTGAGTTTGTTGGGGTGGTGGATGACATTTATCCCGTTGGTGGCCACATATGGCTTTCTTGCTGCACCTCCCAACTTAAAGTAACTACTTCCCAACTTAAAGTAAACACCTCCCAAATAAAAGTAAACACTTCCAGAAATAAAGTAAATACTTCCCAACTTAAAGTAAACACTTCCGGAAATAAAGTAAACACTTCCCAACTTAAAGTTAACACTTCCAGAAATAAAGTAAATACTTCCCAACTTAAAGTAAACACCTCCCAAATAAAAGTAAACACTTCCAGAAATAAAGTAAATACTTCCCAAAATAAAGTAAACACCCAAAAGAATAAAGTAACGACTAAATGCATCAAAGTAAACACACCCAGGAAGCGTGGGGAGTAAGATTATTACAAAGACGAATTACACCACCTTTCCTGCAACCTTAGCCTGTGAATCCATGTAACGACCGATTGTCAACCCAACGACCATTCCGATACTCAAGCCCAACGCAATACCCAAAGACCGCTCAAAACTCGACAAAAAAACAATGCCAAAAAGCAGTCCAAAGGTCAATCCTAAACCTCCATAGAGCTTTGTATAATGGCCTTTTGAAGTTAAGGAAAAGGTATCCTTTAAATATTTTTCAAATTTATTTAATGCTTTTTTGAAAAATTTAAAGTTGTTTTCACGATTTGAATTTAATTTAAAGCTTTCGAGTTCTGTTTCTATGGACTGAATCTCATCTTTTGAGAACTCTCTAGTATTCAATTCGGATAGAATATGAATGAATTGCTCGTAAACCTTAATTTCAGATTTTTTAGTTGTTCCTGTTACTAAACTTTCAAAAAAGTTAATTGCTTCTTGTAGTGACATATGAGTTAAGTTTTCCTGATTAGTGGCTTGAAATCAGAATTATTACATATCAAGCATTTATTTTAATCGCTAGTCGACCTTGTTTTGACTTAAATAATAAGTAATCAACTGTTTAAACTATCTATATCAGCAATTAATTCCTTCAGCTTTTTAAATACGTTACCGTAAATAAGGTTCACATCCCAGAGGTAAATCCTGCCACCAAAAAATGCTAGCAAACCCAAAATTAAAATTACCGCAACAATTCCTATTAACGGAATTCCAAATACAAGATAAATATCAGGAAAACCTACTAGAATCTCATGCAACAGTCTGTCTCCTAAGGGAGTGCCATCGGCGTCTTTAAACCAAAAACCTATAATAATTGACATGAATATGTTGGGATACAAAAATGTAGATATCCGTTTATTGACAGATACTTGTTTTTCAATCCAATGGTTAAATGCCTTAAGGTATTCATAACTATTTACACCCTTATCGATTTTCTCTAAACTGTTCAGCAATCTCTTATTAATAATAACAAGCACGGTAAGGGACAAGAAAAATATAATACCCATCAAAGGTATACCCACAAAATAGGAAACTATTAAAAAGATAAACGAGAAGACTACAATTGCAATCAAGTTGATCCGAAACATGCGTTTGAATTTATCAATGATATGAATTGATTTCTGGTTGTAAAGGTTATTTATTTTGGGAGCCACCAAAGCGTCATTTCTCAGAAAGCCCTCTTTCCAAATATTTTCAATTGATTTTTCCATCTAAATTGTTTTTTAATTTTACCTTAATCCGGTTAACCCGGACGCCTATATTATTGGCATTGGTTCCAATGATATCTGCGATTTCCTGATATGATTTTTCCTCCAAATATAGCATCACAATGGCCCTGTCAATTTCAGAAAGTTTTCTGATTGCTTCATACAACAAATTGAGCGACTCGTCTAAAAAAGCATGATTTTCTTCGGTTTCTTCACTTGCCAATGTGTCAGATACAAAATGATGACCGTTTTTTTTCTTTCTCTTAAGTAATGTTAGACAAACATTTAACGTAATCCGGTAAACCCAAGTGCTCCATTCCGATTCGGCACGAAAATTTCCCTTGCTTCTCCATATTTGCAAACATACTTCCTGATAATAATCCTCAAAATCCTCTTGTGAATTGGTATATGCCCGACACAATTTGATGATGATTCCTGAAAAAGGCAAAATATAAGTCGTATAAAAATCGCTACTCAAATCGTTTTTTATTGGTTAGTGGTGAAAATTAAAAATTATTACACCCAATGGAGTGAATTATCTAAAACAATGGATAGTTTATAAGGAGTCAATCCGACATGCAATGAACACAATCAGGTAACATGTTATATGTCAACGCATAACAATCTTACTTAGTGCAATGTTACAACCCATCGTTTTTCCTAAGTATTTTAACAATACGACTATATACGATTTCCGCTAAATTCCAGTCATACCCATTAAAGTTGGTTGTATTATTGAATTGAATAACAACGGCGTCGATGTCTTTGTTATATTTGGCAATGCTCTGATAACCTGGCATCAGACCCGTATGATCGTACACGTATATTGAGGAATAGATTTCCTGTTCCCCTTCATCGAACAATGATCCATCATTTAATGCCCTTAGGAATATGCCCACATCTTCGGCAGTGGCAATCATTGAGGTGAGCTTTGAGCCATATTCAGAAGTCTTTATGTCCTCCTCAATGCCAACGTAATAACCACTCATCACGTCGTCGATATTCACTTCATTAACCGAGCCAAAAGTATTTTTTAGCTCCAGAGGGTTTAAAATTTCCTCACTGATGTATTCGAATTTGCCCGTCCCGGTCACCTTTTCGATGAGTTCGGAAACCAACAAATAATTGGTATTTGAATACCTGTACTCTCTATCTGGCTCAAAGTCAGCAGGTAAATCAAGCACCAATTCAAGGGCGGCTTGGCTGTTTTCTGGTGGATTTGACCAAAAGTTGGGAGTATCAGTCAAATTGGGAATACCACTCCGGTGCTGCAACATCATTCTCAAGGTAATTTTATCCGCATATTCAATTCTTCCCCAAAGTTCCGGAAAGTAATCAGCAAGCGTTTTATCCAAAGATAAATGCCCATCATGGACCAATTTAGTGATAGCAACAGCATCGTATAGTTTGCTAATACTGGCAATTTTGAATAAGGCTTGCGGGTAGGCAGGTATCTTATTTTTTCGGTCATGCCAGCCTGCGGCATATAACTCTGGTGGTTTCCCGGCTTGATCCACATACACAATCATACCATCAAATCCGTAACCAATGGCTTCATCCAATTGTTCCTGAACCGTATCCGGCAGTGGCATTATCCATGCCCTTACCAATATCCAGGGTACGAAAAACAGTGAAACAATGGTCCCTATTAGCAATCCTATCCTGAGAATTTGTTTAGTCTTTTTTTTGGTCATCCCTTCGTCGATTGGTAAAATATTATCTATTTGTGGTTTCGATAACTCTGCGACAAATATATAGCTTTGTTATTAAACTTGCTGATTTTTCGCCTACCCATAGAACGTATGCTATCAGTTTGGGTTGCTCAATACCATTCCATTTCTATACTGGAGAAATACATGAATAAAGATGAATCTCATCAGTATAG
>JBFHGX010000262.1:0-4080 GCA_041582875.1 Bacteroidales bacterium
ACTATGGCTTTCAGTTCTTTACCCGTTTTCATCACCAAATCCAAATCGCTTCCGCTTAATGTTATCTTTATTGGTGCTTGTTTGGGCAGCAATCCTAGTACGGCCATCGAAAAGTTTACTCCCGAAAACTCTTTTTTCAAGGCCTCACGAAGCGATTTCATAAATGCCTCCGTTTTGATGTTTCTTTCATTTTCAGGTTTCAGCTGAATGGTGAATTCAGATAAATTGGGCGAGCCAACCCCTAAACTCCCAATACCCGTGCTGGGTCCTGCAATGTTGCTGAAGAGAGAAGCTACTTCAGGTTGTTGCAGGATGAAATTTTCTACGTTCCGGGTTCTGATATTGTTCTCCTGAACGGTGGTTATTTTATCATATTCCAGATTTAAGCGAAACTTCCCCTGGTCGCCTGTTGACATCATTTCTTTGCCTATAATGCCTTGTTTCATCATTACCCCGGTCATTACCAAAAGAAAAATGACTATCCCGGTAAAGATGAGTTTATGGCTGAGTACCCATTCCAATTGATGGCCATACCAATTGATGAATGCTGTTAGCTGTTTTTCGAACCACAACAAAAAACGGTTCATGAAGTTGGTGGGTTGTAAGTCTTCCTTTTTCCCGATTCGTGAGGCCAACCAAGGCACCAATGTAAAACCAACCAATAAGCTGGTCAATGTGGATGTTATTACGACAATTGAAAACTGCTTCAGCATATCGGCCACAAATACCTGCAAAAACAAGATGGGTAAGAATACAACCACATCAACCAGGGTGATTGAAATGGCAGAGAAACCAATTTCCATCCGCCCTTCCAATGCAGCAGTAACTTTATCTTTGCCCATATCCAGGTGACGCTGGATATTTTCCAAAATTACAATGGCATCATCCACCAGAATTCCTATAATTAGCGACATGGCCAGCAAGGTCATCAGGTTTAAGGTAAAGCCCATCAGCCACATCACGGCAAAGGCAGTAATCAACGAGGTGGGAATGGCAATGAGTACAATCAATGAGTTGCGGTAACTTCTTAAAAACAGGAACATGACCAATGAAACCAGGATTACAGCTAAAACCAGGTCATCAACCACTGAATTAACCGCTGCAATGGTCATGTCGGTTGAATCATCGGCAACAATAAATTTCACTCCGTATTTTGCATTGGCATTTTCAATTTGGGTAAGTTTTGCATGAACCAATTTTGAAACTTCTACGGCATTGGCATCGCCTTGTTTTTTTAACATGAGGCCTATCCCATTTGCACCATTGTATCGGCTTACTGAACTTATCTCTTTCACTCCATCGATAACCGTTGCCACATCTTTTACATAAACCGGCATACCGGGTGCAGGCATGGCTACCTGAACATTCATAATGTCAGTAATAGTGGAAAACTTTCCGGTTATACGAACGGAATTACTTTCTTTATTGGTTTGGGCTTTACCAGCAGGCAAATCTATTCCTGAGCGGTTAATGGCCTCTACAACTTGGTAAAGTGAAATTCCATATAATTTTAGTTTGTCCTGATTGGCCATTACCTGAATTTCACGCTCCTCGCCTCCAAGCAGGGTGATTTCTGCCACGCCTTTCAATTGCTGGATTTGCGGAAGGTATTCGTCCTTCATTTTTTGATAAAATTCTGTTGCGGGCAAATTGCTGGTTGCGCTTATGGATATAATGGGTAAATCATTCGGTGAAACCTTGCTCATTACCGGACTTTCAATTTCGGCAGGCAGGTCTTTGCGGATGTTGTCGATATATCGCTGGGCATCCTGCATGGCGATGTTTAAATTCGTGCCGTATTTTAGGTTGGCAATAATAATTGAAGCATTGGGCATTGATTTGGTCTCCAGATAATCTACACCTTCGAGATTCGATAAAGCATCCTCAATTTTTCTGGAAACAGAGGTTTCTACTTCATTGGGTTCGGCGCCCGGATACATTGTTTTAATGACTACTACCGGTTGGTTAAAGTCAGGCAGCAACTCATACCCCAGGTTTGTAAAACCAATAATCCCCAGCAAGGCAAAAACGCTGAACAACACAATAATCAGCGATGGTCTTTTGATTGAAATTTCTGTAATATTCATCGCTTTTTTATTTAAAGGTTACGTTGGCTCCATCGAAAAGATTGATAAAGCCGTTGGTTATAACGACATCACCTTCGGTTAACCCGTTTGAAACCAACACTTTATTTTTGAATCTTGATGAAATGGTTACATCCTGAAGTTTGGCTTTGCCATTTTTCACCATGTAAACCTGAGGGTGAATGTTAGTTCCAACAATGGCAGATGCAGGGACAATGATGTGTTGTTCTTCTTCAGCATTTTTCATCCCGACAGCTCCCAGGATAACTTCTCCAAACATGCCTGATTTGATTTTTAAATCGGCGGTATTGTTTACTGAAAATTGTACAGGGAAACTATTGCCCATATTGGCTTTGCTACCTGTCATAGTTACTCTTCCGGACAAAACAGTTTGGGGATATGCATCCGCGGAAAGAGCATATTGTTGATTGGTTTCGAACTGACTTAATTCCTGTTCGGGTACATTAACGGTAAACTTCAATTGAGAAATATCAGTTATTTGAAGCAATGGAATACCGGGTGCCGCAAAAGCTCCTTCTTCGGTCAGCTTTGCGGTAACAATTCCGCTAAAAGGCGCCACAATATTTGTTTTATTGATCTGCTCAATTAAAGTGGCCTTCTGCACTTTAGCCGATTTTAAGGCCAAGGTGGTCTTCTCCAGTTGAACATCCTGAATGGCATCGGCTTTGGCAAGAATGGTATATCTTTTTACATCGTTTTCCAATCCTTCAATCTGAATTTCTGCAGTTTGCAATTGCAGTTTCAGTAAAGAGTTGTCCAATTGTATTAACGACTGTCCCTTTTTAACGACACTGCCAAGATCTACCAAAACTGAATTTATCTTTCCTTGAATCTCTGCACTGACTTTCGTTTCTTTATTGGGTTCAAAAGTTCCTGTATATGAAATATCGTTATTGACACTTTCAAACTTTAAAGTAATGGCCTGTACATTAATGGCTTGCTCTTTATCGTAATGATACACCCTTTTTACGGTGGTTTCTTTATTGCTTTTTAGCTGAAATACCACGAGAGCGATTAAAGCCAATGCTACTCCTATATAAACTATTGTTTTCTTCATTTTAGTAATTTTTATTTTGTAATTGAAATATTCCCCGTTAATTTTTTTAACTCTAAATCGGCTTTGAGATAATCAACCACCACCGACAAATAATCTTGTTGAGCCTGCCGAAGATCGTTGTCAGCCATTAGAACATCCGTCAGATTGGCCAATCCTTCTTTCTGTTGTAATACTATCTGCTGATATACTTTTGCGGCCAGTGCAATTTGGCTGGAAGTATTTTCAATATTTTTCTGTGTGATGTTCCTCCGGCTTTTGGCATTGAGGACCAACATCGTGTTTTGATCACTTACCAATGCCAACCGCAATTCGCTGTTTTGAATTTCAATCTTCTTCTGATTTATTTTTCTTTTTGTAACTGTTCCGTTAAACAGCGGAAATGAAACCTGGATGCCGGCAAAGCTGGTGGGATAGAATTTAAGGAATTCATCGGGTTTTTGATCGTAACCATAACCGATTTGACCATAGCTTCCATAAAGAGATACCGAAGGTAACCGTGAATTTTTCAGGGTACTCAGTTCAGTGGTGAGTAGTTTGTTTTGGGTGGCTGCCAGTTGCAGATCAACAAACAACGAACTTGGGTAATGGGGGGTAACCTGATATACGATGTCCGATACGATGTCAATAGGTTGATCAAAAGGAATTCCCATCGAAAACTTTAAGGCATTCATTACCTGATCAAGATTGTTTACCGCCAGTTGCTGCTGCGTTGTTAATTGCTTCAACTGTAGGGCTACTTTTTGTACATCCGTTTCTTTTGCCATCAACTGCTCGTTAAGCAATTGAACAGTTTTAAGCAGTTGTGATGTGTTGATCAGGTTGCTGTCGAGAAAGGCCATCTGATGAATGATGATCTGGGCATTGTAATACAGGTTAGAGACTTCAAAATACACCTGCTCTTCGGTTTTTTTGTGTTGA
>JBFHGX010000263.1:0-4067 GCA_041582875.1 Bacteroidales bacterium
AAACATGTGCTGGCCGCATGGATTGAAAAGGATGGCGTTTTTGTAAAAACACGTCTGGTTCGTGCCAACAACCGCAAGCAATATCTCTATACCTGGAAAGCCCAGTCGAATTCCAATGAAGTGGATGCCATTACAGGATCAACCCTCACCTCACATCAAACCATGAATATAGAATGGAATTGTCAGGATCTGGACGGAAACACAGTTCCCGATGGTGAATATGTGTTGTGGGTGGAGTTTACTGAAAAACATGCTCAGGGACCGCTGACCAGTGTTACCTTTACCAAGGGTGCTGAAGCTGTCCACCTAACACCCCTGAACCAATCCAAC
This sequence comes from Bacteroidales bacterium, assembly GCA_041582875.1. Lineage (GTDB taxonomy): Bacteria > Bacteroidota > Bacteroidia > Bacteroidales > F082 > UBA6244. The sequence continues at coordinate 331 of JBFHGX010000263.1, forward strand.
TACATTGATATGGTTTTCGACTACACGCCTGACGGTGTAGGTATTGAAGATCAACAAGACGAGCAAAACCTGGTGGTTTATCCCAATCCTTCTACCGGAGTTTTCCATTTGGAAAACAAAGCCAACGAAGAGTTGAATGTGGTGGTTTATTCCTTGAGTGGAAAAGAATTAGAAAGAAAAATGGTGTCGCCAAATTCAGACAATACCCTCGACCTAACGGGTTACAGCAAAGGATATTATTTGCTACGTATCACAGGCGAAAATGAAACCAATGTGGTTAGGATTTCAATAAACTAATCTTACGAAAAAAACAGGGAACCTGTCTTACCAACACATTCCCTGCTCACTTGTCTTCAAGCCTTGACTTGCCGACGTGTGGCCAGTTATTTTCACTGCACAGATTGAGGCTTCTCCGAAGAGTGCTTCAACTGCAATCGGAGTTGAGTTTCCGGATTTCTCCCTACCGCTCTCCCGTAGTTGTCTGCCTTCTGATTTTCAGTTTCTATTGAAATCCTGTCAGGTTAGTCTGTCTGGCTTTCACCGACGACTTGCTCTATTTAAAGAGTTTCGGGCTTACTATCCGCCTGTCCGACTTCCGTCTTCCCGCTTCCGGTATCCCATGCAGCAACAGCAGTTATCTTCACTTGCTTCACCAAAGGTACTGCCTTCCACATCCCTGTGTCAAGTTGTATATAGCTCGAGAAATGAACTAATTATCAACCATGGTTATCAACAAAAGTGAATAACCATGAGCCGGATAACCCACGAAATCATGACTATAAAACTTAAAAAAACGGTTATACGAGCGCTAAGCCAGATTTTGCCTAATAGGCGCGCTTGTTAACTCCCTCAATATAATTGATAAATGCCTGATTAACGACTTTGTTTCCTCCCGGAGTAGGATAGTCGCCGGTAAAATACCAATCGCCGGTATGATCGGGAATGGCTTCATGCAATGATTCGATGCTTTGGTAAATTACCTGAACCTTGGCTTTAACTTCTTTAACTGTTACAAGTTGAGCTATCTTGTCAGATATCTGCCGCGCAGTAAAGGGCCTGTAAATATCCTTCACAAAATTCACAACATCTTCCTTGGGAAGCTTTTCCTGAGCCTTACATTTTTTGTATACCTCATTGATGATGTTTTCCTGATGGGTTTCTTTCAACAACTCAATGGTCGCTTTAAAAGCTACAAAATCGCCTAAACGGGCCATATCTATACCATAACAATCTGGGTAACGAATTTGCGGGGCAGAAGAAACAATAATGATTTTCTTGGGTTTTAACCGATCTAAAATCCGGATAATACTTTGTCGGAGTGTGGTTCCTCGGACAATGGAATCATCCAAAACCACCAGGGTATCGACTTCTTTTTTAACCACACCATAGGTAACATCGTAAACATGGCCCACCAAATCGTCGCGTTGGGTATCTTGGGTGATAAAAGTACGCAGTTTGGCATCTTTCACAGCAATGGCCTCAACCCTGGGCTGAAAAGCAAACAGCTCATCCAACTTCTCCTGATCACATTTACCCTTCGACGCCAGCAAAACATCCTTAATTTGTTGAGCCGAAAAATGATGCACCCGATCCATCATGCCTTGAAAAGCTACGGAGGCGGTGTTGGGAATAAAAGAAAAAATGGTGTTTTTCAGGTCGTAATTGATTTCTTCGAGTACCGTGGGTGTAATAAGCCATCCCAATTTCTTGCGCTCAGCATAAATATCCTTATCTGTACCACGCGAAAAATAAATCCGTTCAAACGAACAAGCCTTTACGGGTTGGGGTTCCGTAAAAGGAGTCAGTGTGATTTCACCATTCTTTTTGGCAATCAATGCATGACCTGGAGTGAGTTCCTTAACCTTGTCCCAACTGACGTTGAATGCGGTTTGAATCACTGGTCGTTCAGAAGCAGCCACCAAAATTTCATCGTCCATGTAATAAAAAGCGGGACGGATTCCATTGGGATCGCGCATGACAAAAGCATCACCATGACCCAACAATCCGCCAATCACATAACCACCATCCCATTTTTTGGCAGATTCTTGCAGAATTTCTCCAATATCGATGTTATCAGTAATGTAATCGGTAATTGATTTTTTGTCAAGGCCCTGATTTTTGTACTTGCGGTAAATGCGCTCATTTTCTTCATCCAGAAAATGGCCAATTTTCTCAAGAACGGTAACAGTATCAGATGTTTCCACAGGGTATTGACCCAAATCGACCAGTTGCTGAAAAAGCTCGGGGGTATTGGTCATATTGAAGTTACCGGCCAACACCAGGTTGCGGGTTTTCCAGTTATTTGCCCGAACCAACGGATGTAAATGACGAATAGAATTTCCTCCAAAGGTTCCATATCGCAGATGTCCCAAAAACAGTTCCCCGGTGAAATCGGCATTTTCCTTTAACCAGTTGACATCACTTAATCGCTTGGGATTGTCTTTGGTAACCTGATGAAGTTTATCGTAGATATCGTTAAACAAATCTTTGATGGGCGTTCCGGAGTTATTTCGTTCACGGGTGATGTAACGCTTTCCAGGAGCAAGATCAAATTTTATTTCAGCAATCCCGGCACCATCTTGGCCACGATTGTGTTGTTTCTGCATGAGCAGATGCATTTTCTGCAAGCCATATATGGAGGTTCCGTATTTGGCGAGGTAATACTCGAGTGGTTTAAGTAGCCTAATTAAAGCAATACCGCACTCATGCGTAATCTGGTCGCTCATTGTATTGAGAATGGTTATATTTGTGGGCACAAAAGTAGAAAAAAGATGGTTCGGATACGCCCTTCCTTTGAAGAGGATGCAGAAGTTATTGCCGGGTTCCAATTAAAAATGGCCCAGGAAACTGAAAACTTGTCTCTCGACAAAGAGACAGTCATTCAAGGTGTTTTGCACGTTTACCGCGACTCATCCAAAGGAAAATACCTGGTAGCCATGGTAGATGAGCGCATTATAGGCAGTTTACTCATGACCTACGAATGGAGCGATTGGCGTAACAACACAGTGGTTTGGGTACAATCGGTTTATGTAATACCGGAATTTCGTAAAAAAGGTGTTTTTAATGCCCTATATCAAACCGTAAAACAGATGGTGACAGAAGATGATTCCTTTGCGGGAATTCGTTTATACGTCGACCGTACCAACACCAACGCGCAAAAGGTTTACCTAAAATCCGGTATGAACGGCGAACATTATCAGTTGTTTGAGTGGATGAAATAACAAAAAAAGAGGAAAGAGAAAAGTTCATTTGCATTCCACTTTCAACTATAACCACTTAACACACTCCTAACTTTAAATACTTTAGGCACTTTCAACTTTAGGCACTTGTCTCGTCACTTTGTAACTCTGTAACTCTGTAACTTTGTCACCTTGTCCCTTCCCCTACCTCACTAAAGTAAAAGCACCTCGCTGTTCAAACGACTTTCCATCAAAATCTTGATAAACCAATCGGTATAAATAGGTTCCGGTGGCAGCAGATTTTCCTTGTACATCACCCTCCCAGCCTTCGCTGGATTCATGGGTTTCAAAAATCAACTGTCCCCAACGATCGTATACCTGAAACAAATAGCTGGGTCCGTTAAAAAACAAAAACACCGGTTTGAACGTGGGCGTTACACCTCCCGGACGAAAGGCATTGGGCATAAATAAATCGGTTCTCTGGGCAAACGTAACTTGATTAGAAAGGCTTTTTTCAGCATAACCATAGGTATTCCCCTGATTTTCTTCAGCTTCAAC
>JBFHGX010000264.1:0-4017 GCA_041582875.1 Bacteroidales bacterium
CCTTCCATCTATCGATGTTCGGTTTAAGGCCGCATGGGCCAAAAGCGACAGCATTGCTAAAATTGAACAACAGGTGCTGGCAAATCCTCAGGTAAAGGAGGTTTATTACCAAAAATCGATGGTTCACCTGATCAACAGTAATTTACGCAAGATTTCGATCATCTTGATCGGATTTAGTCTGCTGTTGTTTGTTATTGCCTTAGCGCTGATCAACAACACCATTCGCTTGTCCGTTTTTTCCAAAAGATTTATCATCAGGAGCATGCAATTGGTAGGAGCAACGGAAGATTTTATTCGAAAACCCTTTTTGCTTTTGGGAATGGCTCAGGGCGTTGTTAGTGCGCTATTGGCCATTTTATTGCTTTATGGCTTGATGGAAGCCATGCTCAATCAAATTCCGGAACTATCAGTTCTCACAGGAATCAACACACGATTGTACCTGTACCTCACCATTTTATTAACCGGAATTGTGATTACAGGAGTCTCAACCTATGTGGCTGTTTCTAAATTTCTGCACATGAAATCGGATGAATTTTACGGATAATGCCCATTTTTAACAACCTTTAAGATCTGATCTTTTGTAAATTCCCCAAAAAGCAGATTACCAAAGAGGATTTCTGTTATTTTTGACAAAAATTATTTCACCATGGCAGTAAATGCACAAAAGAATACTGAAAAAGAAGAAATTCATGGTTTTGCTTTTCAAAAAGTAAATTACCTATTGTTAATTACTGGATTAATTGTATTGCTCGTCGGTTTTTTACTGATGATTGGCGGTGGTTCTAGCGATCCTGATGTATTTAGCGAAGAATTGTTCAGTTTTGGCAGATGGACGCTCGCTCCCATTCTTATTTTATTGGGATATGTAATTGAAATTGCTGCCATTATGTACCGACCCAAAGAAGCATAATTGTCCATTCAATCAGCAGTTTTTCTTATGAATTATCTTTCTCAGTCATTTAAAAGGGCTGAGTAACCATACAAATTGGCCACCCCTTAAAATACACTTTATGACTTGGTTCGAAGCACTTATCCTCGCCATTGTTGAAGGCATAACCGAATTTTTACCTGTATCCTCCACCGGACATATGATTTTAGCCGAAGGTGTCATGGGCATGAAAAGCAATGACTTTGTGCAGGCTTTCATTATCAATATTCAATTTGGAGCCATCCTGTCGGTGGTGGTGCTGTATTGGAAACGTTTTTTTCAAACCCTGAAGTTTTATTACAAACTGTTTATCGCCTTCATACCGGCTGCAGTTTTTGGATTGTTGCTCAGTGATTACATCGATATGTTGCTCGAAAGTGTTTATGTAGTTGCAGTCATGCTCATCTTAGGCGGCATTGTGCTGGTTTTTGTGGACAAATGGTTTAAAGACGATGCCACCGACGACGAGATCACCTATCCCAAAGCATTCAAAATTGGTTTTTTTCAGGTGATTGCCATGATACCAGGTGTTTCACGATCAGCAGCCACCATCATCGGTGGAATGACACAAAAACTAAGTCGTAAGGCTGCTGCCGAATTTTCCTTTTTTCTGGCGGTTCCAACTATGCTGGCGGCTTCAGGTTATAAACTTTTGAAAAACTATACGGCTATCACGGTAGATAATATTGATATCCTGATCTTTGGAAATGTGGTAGCCTTTATTGTTGCCTTAATCGCTATAAAATCGTTTATTGCTTACCTCACCAAGCATGGGTTTAAAATGTTTGGCTATTACCGCATTATTGTGGGCGTGGTGATATTGGTATTGTATGCTGTTGGAGTCGACCTAACCATCTCATAATGAAGTTTAACTTTCAAGAAGGAGAAGTCCTACTCATCGACAAACCCCTGGAATGGACCTCATTCGATGTGGTAAATCACTTGCGATCGTACATCAAACGTGCCTTTGATTTAAAAAAAATAAAAGTTGGTCATGCCGGAACGCTCGATCCTTTGGCCAGCGGTTTATTAATTATCTGTACCGGAAAATACACCAAACAAATTGACAGTTATCAAGGACAGGATAAGATTTATGTGGGCAGTATGAAATTGGGAGCAACCACGCCTTCTTATGATATGGAAACCGAAGTTGATCAAACCTTTGATATTGCAGATCTCACCGCTGAAAAACTCACCCAAGCCACACTTCCATTTATCGGGGAAATTGAACAAGTCCCTCCAATTTACTCTGCGATAAAAATCGACGGAAAAAGAGCTTTTTTATATGCCCGTAAAAATAACGAGGTTAAAATGAAAGCCCGTCCGGTAACCATCAAACAATTCTCTGTATTGAATATTGAGTTGCCTGATGTTGATTTTGTTGTGCATTGTACCAAAGGCACTTACATCCGATCGCTGGTCCATGACTTTGGAAAAAGTCTCGGAAACGGAGCCTATTTGACAGCGTTGCGCAGAACTCAAATTGGCGACTTTTCGGTAAGCAATGCCTTTTCTTTGGATGAAATTAAAGAGGAAATCAAGTTGCAGGCTACGCATCCCGAAAAGCTTGTCCCCCGCGACAAATAATCTATACTACCAAAAAGATAATATCTTTGCTTTTTTGATGCTAATTATTGGGTTCATGAAACTAAAAATAGTCATATCCATTGTTATTTTATCTGCGTTTTGCGCCTCGTGTGCCAGCCACCGAACAGGATACCGTCCGCCCAAGCGCAAAAAAAATGATTGCAACTGCTCCCAGTGGAGCCAAAATTCTTATCCTGTAACTCAAGAAATTACCACCCCACTTTTTGCCTGATTTTCACCCTTTGCCATGCATCCTGAGGATAAAAAAATATTGAGTCAATACTTTCCTGAACAGGCCATTCCAACTGTCGTAGATTGGATTGAACAAAAAAAAGTTCACTTTCGTATCAGCAAAGGACGTGCAACCAAATTGGGCGACTACCGACCTCCCATTCGGTATGGAAATCACCGCATTTCCATTAACCACAACCTCAACAAATATTCGTTTTTGATCACCTTTGTTCACGAATATGCCCATTTGCTCACCTGGGAAAAATACCAACACAAAGCCCAGCCTCATGGTAAAGAATGGAAATCGACTTACCGTACTTTGATGACTCAAATAATTGCTAAAGAACCATTCCCTGAGGATATCCGAATCGAACTCGAAAGAAGCATCATCAATTCAAAAGCGTCGAGTACTTCGGATATTGCGCTTTCGCGGATTTTGAAACAATACGATGAGGGATTCCAGAATCCGCTTTTAGAAGAACTTCCCGAAGGAAGCCTTTTTTTAATCGAAAACGGAATGGTGTTTAAAAAAGGTGAAAAACGCAGAACGCGATATAAATGCCTCAATATGAGAAACAACAAACACTACCTGGTTCATGCACTGACTCCGGTATTTCCTGAAAAAGATATCAATACTCCTGAATGATGAAAAAAATACTTATAACCCTATCGGCCATCATACTACTTTTTAGTGGCCATAGTCAAAGTCAGAAAATGACTGGCGATCTGATCCGGAAAATGGATCGATCTTCTTCCTCCGAATTAATTCGTGTGGTGGTTATCCTGCAAGACCGGGTAGACATGAATCAGCTACATGCTGAACTCATTAACAAGGGTACTTCTTCAGATATCCGGGCCAAACGTGTGTTAAGGGAGTTGACTCAAAAAGCCAATAAAACCCAACAACCTCTTGTTGATCAACTAAAAAAATATGCCTCCACCCATCCCGGAAGCTTTGAACGACTCGAAAAGCATTGGATAACGAATCTCATGGTGGTTTCTGCCACGCCGGACCTTGTCAGACAACTGGCCTCGGATGCAGCCATAGAGCGAATTGAATGGGATAGCACCCGTTTGGTAACGCCAACCATTCCCGTAAAAGAAACCCTGTCTCAAGCAAAAGTGGTGGGAGGCACCGAACCCGGTGTTCGGGTAATTAATGCTCCGGCATTATGGAAAATGGGCTATACCGGACGCGGACGTTTGCACTACAGTTTCGATACCGGTGCGTGGCCCGATCATCCGGCCATTGGAGAACGATTTTTGGGTAA
>JBFHGX010000265.1:0-4013 GCA_041582875.1 Bacteroidales bacterium
CTTCATCTAATTCGCCATTTTCAATAAGCTCTTTTAAAAGAACATATGCATTTGGTTCTGGGAGTTCAATATCAACACCAGCCATTAAAGCTTGTTTTGCTGCTTCTTGTAAAGTTGCAACAGTATGATGACGCTCTTCAAGTTGTTCAATGCCATAATAATCAGAAACTACAAACCCATCGAATAAATATTCATCGCGCAATATCTTTTTTAATAACCATGTACTTGTATGTGAAGGCACTCCATCAATTTCATTATATGAAGCCATAATAGCTTTTGGCTTTGCGTTTTTGATAGTGAACTCAAAAGGAAATAAGAATACTTCACGCAACACTCTTTCTGAATAATTCGCTGGCGCACAATTATTACCACCTTCTGGTTGACCATGAGCAGCAAAGTGTTTTAAAGTTGCCATAACTTTATCAGAAGCTAAATATGAAGCATCATTGTCTCCTTGAAAACCACGAACTGCCGATGTAGCCATTTGCGCGATTAAGTAAGGGTCTTCCCCATAGGTTTCTTCAACACGACCCCAACGCGGATCTCGAGCAACGTCTAAAACAGGCGTTAGAGCTAATCGGGCTCCTCTGCAACGTGCGTCTTCGGCAATGTAGCTATATACTTTTTCAACTTGTTCAGTATTAAAACTTCCAGCCATTGCAATTGGGTGAGGAAAGCTAATCGCATTATTTTCCATAACACCATGCAAACATTCTTCATGAAATAAGACAGGAATTCCTAATCTTGTTTTATCTACAAAATAATTTTGAATTTCATTGGTGATTTGAGCCATCTCTGTTGCAGAGTAACCAGCAAAAGAACGTGCTATCTGTCCTAAACCATTCGGATAATATTTCTGTAAACTGTCTAAATTGAGTCTTTTGTCTTCATCTAAAAAAGTAACTGATTCATTCCAAACTCCAACTATTTGCGCTAATTTTTCATCTAAGGTCATTCTAGACAATAAATCCTCTACTCTTTCCTCTATTGATAGAGACGCATCTTTATATTCAATATCTTTTTTCATTTCTTTATTATTTGTACATGAAATACAGAATATAACTGTAATAATTAATAGACCGGTCTTTTTCATATTATATTAAGTCTTAAAAGAATTGTATCATCAATACTAATTGAATCTATAGTAAAAAGACCACTTGCTTTTCTGGCCTAAGTTTAAACGCAATATTTTTTTCTGCTCTGGTTGCAGTTGCTACATTTTTAAATGAGCCATTTTCTACTAAGTTTACTTGAGCAAATGCTCCCACACTTAATAGAAGTAAGAAGTAGAGGGATAAATATGTCATATCAAAACAGCGTTATAGTCATATTGACAACAAGGATACAAACAAAATTTGATCAATGCAAGATAAATTAGAATAAATATTACTATCTTTGTCTTATTATTCTGATTTACTGAATTTTATAAAATCAATTACTTTTTCACTTTTTTCAGAATATAGTAATACTGACAATATGAATACTGGTAAAATAATTGAACCTCTTTCTGTAGATTGTGTGATTTTTGGTTTTGAAGAAGAAAAGTTAAAGGTGCTTTTAATAAAAAGAGCTATTGATCCTGAATATGGTTCATGGGCTTTACCGGGAGGTTTTATTAAATATACAGAGAATATTGAAACTGCAGCACAAAGAGTGCTGAAAGAAAAAACAGGTGTAAGCCTGCCATTTATGGAGCAATTTGGGGCTTTTAGCGAGGTCAATAGGTTCCCGAATAGAAGGGTTATCACTGTTGCGTATTATGCCTTAGTGAAGCCTGGTGACTATACAATATCAATAGGTCATGATGCTAGTGATGTGGAATGGGTAAACGTATACGATTTACCTAAATTACCTTTTGATCATAAAGAAATTATTGAAAGTGCACAGGCACAATTAAAAGCGAAAGTTCGTTATGAACCAATAGGTTTTAATCTTTTGCCAAATAAGTTCCCATTACTTTCATTACAAAAGCTATATGAATCAATTCTTAATATAGAATTTGACAAACCAAACTTCAGACGAAAAATTATAAAAATGAATATTCTTACACAGCTAAATGAAAAGCAAACTGGTGTTGCACATAGAGCCCCTAAGCTATTCCGGTTCAATAAAAAAAAATACAATGAAATGAAGGAAAAAGGTTTTAACTTTGAGTTTTAGTACGAAAACCCTTTACCTATTAGATCACTGGGCTCTTGTGGATAATGATAAAGGACGAGTTTTTAAATATGGGGGTTAATCTGAAAAAACCTGGTTTTGCCCCCCCCTTACTCGTACTCGATTGAGCATAACAGTAACGAGTATATATAACCCGCAGGCCAGCTTTAATCTGTCGACATGACAGGGCGAGCGGGATTAATGACTGGTTATTTGATACTTAAGAAATTAGTCAGATCAAGTTTGATGAGTTCCCAGTGTTTTCCAAGAAGGCATTGCGGGTCGAAATCATTGTCTACCTGTGTAAAATTGGTAAAGTTGCTTAGGAAAAGTGGTCGGTTGTGGCTGTATGGGAAACGTTCTTTGTGCAGGGTTAGGATCTCTTCCAGGGTATATTCTTCGATGAACTCGTGCAGGTCCCAAAAGTCTTTTTTTCTTCCACCACGCTGGATAATGTCGGCTTTCATGGCGATGATTTCTCTAATCTTAGCGATGCGTATTCCGTCAATTTCCTGAGGGTTATCTATAAAGCTGTCGGTGTAGTACAGGTCCAGTTTAATGCAGTTCATCTTGTTTTCACCAACGAAATAAGGCTTTCCCATGCCCACAGGCTTGAAATTATGGGTGTCAACATAGGCATAATGGGTTTTGAGCCAACTGTCGATGGAGTCAAAATCAATTGAATCATAGGATGCATCGGTGAATAAATCGATATCCACTGATACCCGGTGACCTCGTTGCAGGCTTAGTGCTGTTCCTCCGACCAACCGGAAAGAATCGAATTCTTTGGCTGACATACATGATTTGAGGACGGACAATAATAACGGGGTTACTGTATTGTAATGAAGCTTAGTCTGCATGGCCTTGTAAGGTTTTGTCGATGGCTTGCTGGCCATAGAAACGGGTTATTTCATCTTTCTCGTTCTGGTTACCTCTTTCGAAGACCCTTTGAATAACAGCGTTCTGTTGCTTTTGCCAATCGATGGTCTTAAAATCGGTATCCCAAAACAAAACAGGTCGTATGATGTCGAAGTTGGGATGAGAGATTTGCTTTTGTTTTTTCTCCCGGGCAATGTCGTTGTACACCTGTAGTACCATCAAAAAACCTTCCTCCATGCCGAGTTCATTTTCAATTTTCAAAGCAAGGCCTGTGTTCATTTTTCGTTTTCCTTTGGTGATGGCCACCAAGGTCTGAGGGTACTCATGAAGGGAAAGTGCAAATGCACCTTTCTTGAGGTTTCTTCGTTTTAATTCATGTTCGAGGTAGAAGCCCGGATGAATTCCTTTTAGTATTTCGAGTTGCTCATTCATGATGCAAATATAAACAATATTGTTTACACATTCATGCTTATATTTCATATTGTTGATGTGATTTGTAAGCAGCTTTCCGCAGAAGCCGAATAAGTACAGGCAGTTTGTAGAGGATGACGAGCTTGATTTACCAGCTAATGTACCTTTACAATTCTTCCTACCCAGAGAAAGGCACTCAACCTCTGCAGCAAGATCAACTTTGATTTCCTTTTTTTTCCTTGAGAGTAAATTTTTGCGAAAGGTTGTGATTTTCGATACTTATCGCAAAATACTACTTCTATTTCTACCATGATTTAAGGAAAACACACAGGATAAAAGTAGGTTTTCTACGAAAAGAAGTCGTATTTCATATATTTTCAAGTAATTTTATTATAATTTGTTTTCCGTTTTTCTTGTATAACAAACAGGAAGCTACAATTACTTGTAACCTCCTGTTTTTCAGGTCTCCCCGGAAGGGCTCGAACCTTCGACCCGCTGATTAAGAGTCAGCTGCTCTGCCAACTGAGCTACGGAGAGATTTTAAGCGGCAAAAGTAAAGTTTTTTA
>JBFHGX010000266.1:0-4008 GCA_041582875.1 Bacteroidales bacterium
AGAAAAACCTTTGAAAATAAAAAACCAGTCAGCTTTAAAAGCCGACTGGTTCTTTAACTAAATACTTCTCAGGTACTACCTGTGGTTCACGATAATTTTACGTGAAGCATTATAAGTGTTGGAGGATACATTCAGGAAGTATACTCCATTAGGTAAATCTTGTGTAGAAATGTTCACTTGGTTAATGCCACCTGAATTAATAGTTGTGCTATACACTTCTGTGTTAAAGCGGTCGTGCATGGTTACCTGAAATTGCTGTCCTGTTCCATCACCTACTTCTACTGTAAACATATTACTGGCAGGGTTAGGATAGGCGTTGAGCATGACGTAAGGGATAATACTGAAATTATTGTTACTGAAATCTTCCACTGATTGATCGTCAACTGCGGAAACTCGTACTTGATATTCGCTACCAAGATCTTCAGTGATAGTCCATACGGTTGTACTTCCGTTTACTCCCATGTCAATGTCGCTTTCATGAACATAGGCAGCTCCATCCCATTTGTACAGTTCTACATTAACAGCTCCAATAAAATCCTGTTCCCATGATACATAGTAAGACATACTTTGTACCCAATCTTCGCCACCATTGGGTTGGAAAATATGTATGTAATCACCAGTTACACCAACAATCTTAAATGGTTTATTGCTAAAATCGTAAAGGTAAGTTGAATCCAAAGGACTATATACTTTAATGGTATAGTAATCTCCTACAACAATTTCAGGGTTGTTTATTGTCCATGTAGTGGTACTTCCCCAAACGTCATCTTCGATATCTGCAACCTTAGCAGTTTTATCCGCATTCCAAAGCTCGATGGTTACATTTTCATCAAAATCATCGGTCCATGAGATTAAATGATCAGTACCGTTTTGCCATTGTATACCATTAACACTGGGTTGAATGATGGTGACATCGTTACCTGCAGATGCGGTAATAGCAAATTTCTTAGTTGTAACAGGAGAAATGATGCTTGGGTCGAGTGTACTTCTGACAAATATTTGGTAATCTCCAGCTTCCAAGTCAGGAATATCCCATACTAAGGTTGTTCCCTCAACATCAGTATCAATTTCAACTAAGTCAGCAGGAATATTACCAGGTAATTGCATGTAATATACGTCTACGTTTTCAGTTAAATTATCATTCCATGAAATCAAGTGGGAGGTCTCTTTTGCCCATTTAATATTATTTTTATTGGGTTGTAGAACTTTGATAGTTCCACCTTCTGACAAAGTCACCTCAAAAGTTTTACTTGGTTTCTCGACCAATGGGTCAAGAGTGCTTCTAACAATGATGGTATAGGTACCAACATCACCTTCGGCAATGTCTATGTCCCAAATAAGTGTTGTACCTTCAACGTTATCTTCAATCAATTCTTCTGTTCCGCCAACCTTTTTATAATAAACATTTACAGCTTCTTCTAAATCATCGTTCCATGAGATAAGGTGTTCTGTATTTCTAGCCCATTTGATGTTGGTTTTGTTTGGCTGTAAAATTTTAATGTTATCTCCGCTTCCCAAGGTAATAGTAAAATTATTATTACTGGCATCTGGAGGAGTTAAAGCTCCATAAACTGAAGATCTAACTTCAATTTTATACGATGTACCTGCAAAAAAGTCATTATCATCAATGTACCACTCATAAGTAGTTCCTTCAATTCCCTCATCAACAAGGTATTCAGTAGTAGGATTAACGCTTTCGTCTAATAAATAAATATCAACAGGTTCATTAAGGTTATCAATCCAAGAGATCACGTGGGTTGAGCCAATCGCCCAGCTTTCGTTGCCATTGGGTTCTAAAACCTTGATTTCACCATCTTCTTGATCTACAAGTGTAAAAAAACCACTTGAATCGGCATAAGCAGTATTATTAGGCACATTATGACTGCGTACTTTGACTTGATATTTACCAAGAACTAAGTTATTTGTATTCCAGTAACAGGTTGCTCCAGATGTGCCGTTTGCGCTAGTAATCCTATTGTAATCTGAATCAATGTGTTTTGCCAGAATATACCTTCCTCCAAAATAGCTAGTGGTACCTAGATACAAAGTGGTGCCTGTTAGATTAATATATGGTGCGCCAAGTGGATCCGTTGAATTTTTAATGTAATAATGGGTATCAGTGCCATCTTTAAACTCATTTCCTTCATAGGAAACCCAGAAACTCGAACTACTTCCAATAGAAAAGCATGTCAGCCATTCAGTTAGTTCGGTAGAGTTCATGACAGTTAAATCGTTCCAATCCATCATGGTATATTCAGAACCCAATTCTCCTTGAAGATCGCCAATAAGGTCTGATGTAGCAGGCACTTCTAATTCATATTTTACGGCTGTTTGTTCAAAATTATCGCAAGGATTATCGTAAACATGCTTATACAAGGCATCAACATTTCCATTAAAATTATCCAGCCAGGAAATGAGGTAGGTTCCTCCACCTGTCCAGGTTTCTCCACCTGTAGGCTGTTGTAGTTCGATCTCAGGTGCCTGAGCCATCAGCGAAAGGCCGGAGCTAAATAACACCGCTAAGAAAAGCGTCTTAAAAAAGTAAATCGATTTTTTCATAGTTATAAGTATTTAGTAATTGTTTTTATATTTAAAAATGGGCTTAAAAAATTCGTGCGTAATATACAAAATATTTAGTTAATAATGAGTTTGTAAGTAAAATTATTTTCAACAGTCTCTAACAAAAGAAAATAAAGACCTGGATGGTATTCATTTGTTGTTAAGGAAATTTGATGGTTTCCCTTATTAAAAAGGCTTTCAGCGATTGTTTTTACCTTGTTTCCTGTTAAAGAATAAATGGTTACAGTAGCCATGGTTTCATAGGGAATGTTAATCATTATGGTTGTTTCACCATTAGATGGGTTTGGTTGACAAAGCAATTCTGCTTTGTTGGCTGTAACATAATCATTTATTCCTACAGGAAGTGAAGCGAAATGAGCATACAAATAAGAACCAATAAACGCTTCTTCTTTGGTATTGAAATTGTAGGTCAATGGCAACACGCCATCTTCATTTAAAACCCAACTATTTCCACTCCAATTGTAGAAATACACATTGGTGGCATTACCATATTCATCGTAATTGCTTTGGGTGAGAGCGTTATTCTCATATGTACCAGAGCTTTCGTTCCATGATCCCAATAAGGTGGATTCAAGGCTTCCAAATGTGGCATAAGTGTAATCGTTCATTTCAAATTCAAGCCATCCTCCATCGACCCATTGTTTTTGTTCTGAGTTGATAAGGTAGTCCAGTTCGTTGTATTCGTATCTGAATTGAATGTCGTTAACCCAGGAAGCAAGACTTATATCCCAAAATTGCCCTGCATAATTGGAGGGCATATTGGACATGTTATAGGCGTAATTGTCTTTATACACATTTTGCCAGTCATCTGAAATCCAGTTTTCGGTAATTTGGCTAAGCATATTACCATTGGCATCGTAGGTGTAGACATCTCGATAGCTATTGATCCAGGTTGAATTAATCCAGGTTTCACTTGTGGATGAAACTAAATTATCGTTTTGGTCATAAGTAAAAAGCTTAAAAGTATTATTTATCCAATCCCCGTTATTCCACTCTTCAGATAGAATGGAAACAGGATTGCCAGCTGTATTGTAAACATATGTCCATTTGCTATCGTCAAGCCAGCCGTTACCTACCCAGTAGGATGTAACTTGGGTTAATATGTTGTGGTTGGATGTAAATGTGCGGGTGGTTTTTTTATCGTTTTCCCAGCTACCATCGACAAAATTTTCAATAATGGAGGTCAGTTTGTTATCTTCATCATCGAAAGTTGCGTTTTCTTGTTTATGGAACCCCCAGACGTTATTATTTAAGTGTTCAATAAGGGTGTAGATGCGATTACCTTCGGCAGAATAAGTGTGTGTTTGACGTTGGGTAGGCGAAGAAACTCCATTGACAATCACAGTATCGAGTTGATTGATAATATCTTCTCTTAATTCTTTGATTCTATTTTGTTGTATCCATAAGGGATTTTGTTGAGCTTTTAAT
>JBFHGX010000267.1:0-3975 GCA_041582875.1 Bacteroidales bacterium
AGATTATGGAGTAAAATTGATCTTCGCCGCCAAAAACAGAGACACCTATTTAATTTCTCACTAAGTTTGCACTTCCGTTTCACACGCTATCATACACAACCATGGAATTTCCTGAAAACGAAAAAAAATCGCTCAACTTCATCGAATCTATCATCGAAGAAGACTTAAGAAACAACAAAAATGAAGGCCGTGTTCATTTGCGGTTCCCCCCAGAACCCAATGGATATCTGCACATTGGACATGCCAAATCCATTTGTCTTAATTTCGGTTTAGCCGAAAATTACAATGGGCTTTGTAACCTGCGTTTTGACGACACTAATCCAACCAAGGAAGACGTCGAATATGTGGATTCTATAAAAGAAGACATCGAATGGCTGGGCTTTAAATGGGACAAGGAGCCTTATTTTGCTTCCGACTATTTTGAGCAATTGTACCAATGGGCCGAAATGCTGATCGAGCAGGGCAAGGCCTATGTTGACGAACAACCTCAGGAATTGATTAGTCAGCAGCGTGGTGTACCCACTCGTCCGGGAACGGATAGCCCCTACCGCAACCGTCCTGTGGAAGAAAGTCTCGACCTCTTCCGCCGCATGCGTGCCGGTGAATTTGAAAATGGGAAAATGATTTTGCGTGCCAAAGTAGATATGAGTTCGCCCAACATGCATATGCGCGACCCCATCATGTACCGCATTCTTCATCAGGAACATCACCGCACGGGCAACAAGTGGTGTATTTACCCTATGTACGATTATGCGCACGGGCAGTCGGATTACATGGAAGGCATTACGCACTCGGTATGTACACTGGAATTTGAAATTCATCGCCCGTTGTACGATTGGTTTTTAACTCAGGTTATCGATGGAAGCTATCGTCCGCGGCAAATTGAATTTGCACGCCTCAACCTCAGCTACACGGTGATGAGCAAACGCAAATTGCTTGAACTTGTTCAAAAAGGGTTGGTCAGCGGTTGGGACGACCCACGTATGCCCACTATTTCGGGCTTGCGCCGAAGAGGTTACACACCCGAATCGTTGCGTAATTTTGCAGAACGCATTGGTGTAGCCAAGCGCGATAATGTAATCGATGTGGGCGTTTTGGAATTTAATGTACGTGAGCATTTGAACAAGATTACCGATCGGGTGATGGCTGTACTTAATCCGCTTAAAGTGATCATCACCAATTACCCTGAGGGAATCAGTGAAAACCTGATTTTGGTTGACAACCCCGAGAATCCTGAAAGTGGCAACCATGAAGTACCCTTTAGCCGCGAGATTTACATTGAACAAGAAGACTTTATGGAAGATGCTCCCAAGAAGTTTTTCCGACTGGCACCAGGCAGGGAAGTTCGCTTAAAAGGCGCTTACATTATCAAATGCGAAGACTTTAAGAAAGACGAAAATGGCCATATCACTGAGATTTATTGCACCTACGATCCTGAAACCAAAAGTGGTGAAATCGGTTCACAACGTAAAGTTAAAGGCGTTTTGCACTGGGTTTCGGCCGCACATGCAATAGATGCCGAAGTCAGGCTCTACGACCGCTTATTTTTGGATGAAGATCCGGCAGGACACAAAGAAGTTGATTTTAAAGACTTCATGAATCCCGACTCGTTGAAGGTGATTCCCAACGCCAAGTTGGAACCCTGGTTACAAAAAGCAGTCGCCGGCGACAAATTCCAATTCCAGCGATTGGGATACTTTTGTGCCGACAAAGACAGCACTCCGGAACATCTGGTATTTAACCGTACGGTAGGCTTGCGCGATAATTGGTCGAAAAAGTAGGGTATTCATCAGATTTTCAAGGTGCTGAAAAAACGCATATTTTTATCAAAAAAACACCTTAAAATATTTGTTCCATTTACTTCAAAAGCTTTACCTTTGTGCTTTCATTGCCCGATGGTGTAATTGGCAACACATTTGATTCTGAATCAAAAGAGTCCAGGTTCGACCCCTGGTGGGGCAACAAATAAAAAACCACCTACAATCATTATATTGTAGGTGGTTTTTTATTTGCCAACTGATTGTGCAGCCCAACTACCTGAAAAACTATCCGCACTTGACATGTTCTCAGCCTTAACAAAAACTGCAGTACGACCACGCTATAGCCAATACCAAAAAGTAGGACATTTTTCCTGACTCGGTGTTTATTCCGATCCGGTGGTGATTTCCTGGTTGTTCAGACAAAGAAAGAAGTAGACGTAGGTTGGCCTACTTTATCGGG
Organism: Bacteroidales bacterium; assembly: GCA_041582875.1. Taxonomy (GTDB): domain Bacteria; phylum Bacteroidota; class Bacteroidia; order Bacteroidales; family F082; genus UBA6244. Next base: position 2,221 of record JBFHGX010000267.1, read on the forward strand.
ACACATGAATACCTTCACCCACATAATATTTTTTATACCTTTGAACGACAATTTCTTATAGAAATAACGATCAAAAATAAATCCAACATCATGAATCACCCAAAATTTACCCAACTGCTGTTTGTTCTTACCTTAATTGCGGGATTAACCATCAGCACACAAACCCATGCCCAAACGGTGGTACAATGGTACACTTCCATGGGCGATTTCAGAGCACAACTCAGAGAGGATCTTGTCCCTGTAACAGCTCAAAACTTCATTACACTGACCAACGACCATTTTTACGATGGATTCATCTTTCACAGAGTGATTGCAGGGTTTATGATACAGGATGGTTGTCCCAATGGAAACGGAACAGGTGGGCCCGGTTATACCTTCGATGATGAATTTCATCCTGATCTAAGACACGACGAACCCGGCATATTATCTATGGCTAACTCAGGTCCTAACACCAACGGATCTCAATATTTTATCACGGTAGAGCCCACTGCGTGGCTCGATGATGTTCATTCCATTTTTGGAAAAATCATCGACGGAATGGACGTGGTATATGCCATCAGCGAAGTGGAGACGAGTTCCAGTGACAAACCCCTGATTGATGTAATTATCGACAGTATCAGGGTAGTAACCGGCGATCCTGCCATCACGCTTACGGCTCCTTTAGCCGGATCGAAATGGAATGGAAAGGTGACCAATGAAATTACCTGGGATAGTGAGTTTATTGCCGATGTGCGAATTGAATTTTCATCAGATAATGGACAAACCTGGGAAGACATTGTTGACACTTCCTCTGCCAATACCGGGGCATTTGCATGGACAGCAACCAATATCATTTCTACCGAATGTTTGATTCGAATCAGTGATGTGGCCAACCCAAATGTTTTCAGCATGACCGAAACACCATTTACCTTAGGTGCATTGGATTTATTAAGTCCGAATGGTGGCAACCTGTTTCGTGTTGGATCACCTGTAGATATAACCTGGAATAGTGAAATGGTGGGCGATTTAACCCTTTCCTATAAAACATGTGCAGATTGCGATTGGATCGTCGTGGAGGAGAATATTCCTGTGGATGATCATCTGTATCAATGGATGCCAGAGATTCCGACCATGTGGTGCAAAGTTCAATTAAGCGAAACCGAATATCCCGCTGTAGCGGACGAGTCGAACAATGTGTTTTTGGTGTATCAACTCGATTTGATCACCCCTGAAGGTGGAGAAAATTATATAGGAGGAAGAGTGACATACATTGAATGGGAAAGTGAGATCATCAATGATGTACTGATTGAATTCTCATCCGACAATGGTCAGACCTGGTCGACCCAAGCCACCGTACCGGCCAGTGATTTATCCTTTGAATGGACCATTCTCAACCTTGATTCGGAGGAATGTTACATTAAACTGACCACTCCCGGACTACCGGATAATTATTCGATGAATGCCCTCCCGTTCAGTATCACCCATGAAGTAGGAATTGACGATCAACCACAAAATGATTTGGAAATCACTATTTTCCCAACACCTGCGACAGACGTTCTTTCCCTCTCGTTCAACACCAAAAATGCAGGAAAGGATCGGTATGAGATAAAAATCTATTCCATGACGGGCAAAATGGTAGCACACCAAACCTACGAAGCCAATCAATCTGAAGAAGAAGATCTCCAATTCGACGTAAGTTATTTCATACCAGGAATGTACTTGATGAAAATAGGAAGTGATGGCAATGAAAGGGTGGTGAAATTTATTAAAGAGTAA
>JBFHGX010000268.1:0-3923 GCA_041582875.1 Bacteroidales bacterium
GAGGCTATCGTGGTCGTGCCTCCTTCAGCTAAACGATGGGTGGGAGAAAGAAGTGGGAAGGGAAGGGAATGTCGAATATCGAACGCTGAATAACGAATAATGAAGGTGGGTAAGGGATCTCGTGGGTTCACGAGGCTATCGTGGTCGTGCCTCCCTCAGCTAAACGGTGGGTGGGAGAAAGAAGTGGGAAGGGAAGGGAATGTCGAATATCGAACGCTGAATAACGAATAATGAAGGTGGGGAAGGGATCTCGTGGGTTCACGAGGCTATCGTGGTCGTGCCTCCCTCAGCTAAACGATGGGTGGGGGAAAGAGGTGGGAAGGGAAGGGAAGGGAATGTCTACTTTTATTTTGCAGATAATCACTTTATTTCTGCAAGGGGTTACTTTTATTTGGGAAGTGTCTACTTTATTTCTGCGGGCACTCACTTTTATTTGGGAGGTGCTCACTTTAATTCTGCACAGGGTTACTTTTATTTGGGAAGTGTTTACTTTATTTCTGCGGGCACTCACTTTTATTTGGGAGGTGCTCACTTTATTTCTGCAGGGGGTTACTTTTATTTGGGAAGTGTTTACTTTATTTCTGCGGGCCCTCACTTTTATTTGGGAGGTACTCACTTTATTTCTGCACAGGGTTACTTTTATTTGGGAAGTGTTTACTTTAATACCGGAGGTAATTGCTTTTTCTTTGTGACTGGCTACTTTTATTTGGGAGATAGTTACTTTATTCTGGTAGGCAGTTGCTTTTTCACCAAAAAACGGGTGGCAAATACGGATTGAATTATAATTTTTTATACATTAGCGCACCGATTACACAAACAGCAATAGACTCATGATCAATCAAGACTTTTAACCTTACTATTACCCAACTACTTTACTCTTATGTTTGATTCAATCGATTGGCATTAACATAGAATGGTCGACAGCGAAATATGTTTTTTCGACTACGGCCTATAAGTTATAAATTGTTTTTCAATTTTTTAGACTTCGTCGATGTGACTTAGGGGGCGAAGCTGTGGAAGGTGGGGAGACGGAAGTTGGGAGACAGAAGACAGGAGATAGTTCAAATTTTATCGGTGTAATTGTTGCTTTAATTATTTTTTTGCGCTATATTGCTCAATGAATTTTGATTAGAATCTGATCAAAAAAAAGATAACCCAATCGGTAATGTTATGTCTGTTTTGAATGTTAAAGTGATTGAGCACAGAGGAGCCAAACAAGTTGGTCTTTTTTATGCGTACTCTGGGCATACGGATTTAGATAGTTTAACTCGCGCATTACCAAAAAGATCGTATAGCAGTTCGAAAAAGTGTTGGTATATTCCTTATCGGGAAGATTTTAAGGATTATTTAACGACTTATTATGCTAGCTTAGAGGATTTATCTCTGGTTTTTGACCACAATCAAGAGTCGGTTGATCGTCAAAAATCGGAATTGGGCGACAGTCGGACACCAGAACCGGCTGAAGTTATTAAACCCAAAAAAGATGATACTCGTAATACTGTTTTCATGCGTATTGACGGAGCCGGTAATCGATTATTTGTAGAACACCCTAATTCGGTTCACCTTTTTAATCTACTGAAAAACACAAAAAAAGGTTTTTGGATTAAAGCAAAAAAATACTGGGTTTTCAAGGGACAAAACGAAAATTATACTGCATTGCATCAATTGATCAGGCATGCGGGATATGAAGTAGAAACGGTTTATATTTCGTCGCCTAAGCGACAGCAAACGATCCCTCCACCTGTTGAAAAGAAACAGCATTTATCGCTGGGGCCAAAAGAGCAATCGTTGCTCAACACTTATTCGGACACCATCACGCTGAAGCGTTTGAGTCCGAACACGAGAAGAGTTTATGTTGACTTTTTTACTATTTTTTTAGGCGCACATCGGGGTCAAGATATTGAGCGACTTACCTACAAAGAAATATACTCCTACGTCAAAAGTGAATCAAAAGTACTTGAAGGCAACCAACTCAATCAGTCAATTGCAGCCATCAAATTTTTCTACGAACGGGTTTTGGACAGAGATAAAATGTTTTTCCGATTACAGACGCCGGCAAAAATAAGAATCGGTCCTGTTTTCATTCCTTTAGATCGTCTTAGCAAAATATGTGAGCCAGTAAGTTTAGCTAACGATCGGCTCTTGCTATTTTTGGTTTTTCATTTACGAATGAGTTATCAGGATATTTGTGACTTAACATCAGATTGCAAGGATCATTTCATGCAATTGAGGCGCGAATCTGGTCAAAAGGAGGAAGTACTTGAATACTTTGCCCATCTATACGATGAAATTCAAGCAAATCATCATCCGAAAAACTATTTATTTGAGGTGAATGAGGTTGGCTACAAAGGCAAGGAATTGCAACAGAAGCTATTTGCAGTAATTCAGAGGTATAAATTAAGTGATATTTACAGGGCACAATATGGATATATTTTGGAGGGAACTGATTATAGTCCGAAAACAAAGGCCATGTATTTGGGGGCCTTTATCAAATTTTTAGAATACCATCATCTGCGACATCCAACCCACATCCGCAACGAAGAGATTAGAGATTACATGGTATTGCATCGCGAGAAATCGTCATCGCATCAGGACAACATGGTGAATGCTTTCAAATTTTTCTTTGAGAAGGTACACAAGAGTGAGTTATCGGAACAATACGTCATCCGACCGAGAAAAGGATTTTTCTTACCCGATTATTTCACCAATGAAGAGTTTACCAAAATAATATGGGTTACAGAGAACATCAAACACCGGTTTTTGCTTTCGTTATTTTACAGCAGCGGCATGCGTCGCGAAGAGGTTAGGAACCTCAAAATAAGCGATATCGACTTAAAAGAGAACAGGATATTTATCCGTTCGGCCAAAGGAAAAAAAGACCGATACAGTCTTTTTTCGGAACACTTGCATTCGATGTTAGCCACCTATTTAGCCAAAGAAAACCCTAAATTGTATTTATTTGAGGGTGCCGTACCAGGCACACAATACAGTGTCTCAAGCATGGCCAGCGTACTCAAAAGAGCGGCTAAGTCGGCGGGTATTCGCAGGCGGGTACACCTCCACATGTTGCGTCATAGCTTTGCCACCCATTTACTTGAAGATGGTTGGGACATCAGGTATGTACAAGAGTTAATGGGACATCGCAGCATTAAAACAACCACACGATACACTCAAATAGTAAACGATGCTTTACAAAACGTAAAGAGTCCGTTTGACAAGATACACCAACAACTTTTAAATCAAAATGACAACAACCACAGTCCTCCATAGCCAGAAGGCATCCTTTTTTGTGCATAAAAACCATAGGATAAACTTATGGAATGGGAGGAGTATGAATAGCTACCAAAAAAGGCAGTTATTTTTTTGATCAGAGGGACTAGGCAACCCAATTATTTAATACTTTAGCGCAAGCAAAGCGCGATTACTCAAGATTATTAAAGCAAAAAACGCCATCAATGAAAAGAAGCACTCATTTTTTCCATTTCGACTATTTAGTCGTTAAATCAGGCACTTCCTCGTTTATTCACCTTCTGATATAATACATATAAACACAATAACGATACACAGACGTTAGGCAAAATTTAGGAACGACACTGCATATGGAATTTCCGACAGATTCACTTACGAGATATTATCACTTGATAAATTTATTAAGTAGACTTGTTAACGTAATTGAGAATGCGTTTCCAAACGACCCAAGATGGTTTCTTTTTTCGTTGAGACTAAGTAAAAAATTAATAATACATTGTAAAAGTTTTTGCTTGCACTCGGCAGATACAATGTTTAACGAATCTGAACAAAAGAAAGAAGAAAAAACGTTTGTCGATGTACCTGGACTTTTTGCAAATTTAAGAATTCAAATAGATTGCTATTCTACCTTGCATCACATATTCTTTGATAATACAGATTGGGAAACCAAAAGA
>JBFHGX010000269.1:0-3915 GCA_041582875.1 Bacteroidales bacterium
ATTGAGCATCGTCTGGTTCTTGGTAAACAAGTAAAATGGGTGAGAGAAAAAGCAGATATTGAATTCGATGATAAAGGAAATGCAATCAAAGCCATTGGTTTTACTCAGGATATTACCAAACAAAAGAAATCAGAAGCAGAAATAATTAAAGCCAAAGAAAAAATAACAGCAAGCGAAGCTCGATTTCGGGAATTGGTAAATACCATTAACAGTGGTGTAGCCATATATAACGTTATTAACGAAGGCAAATCAGGTAACGATTATATCATTCAGGATTTTAATGAATTCGCGCTGAAGCATGAACAATTAGAAAAAAAAGATGTCATCGGAAAATGCTTGAAGGATATTCGCCCAAATATAGATGAATATGGTTTAATTGAAATATTCCGAAAAGTATGGCAAGATGGAGAACCCGCTTTCTTCCCGGCCAAAGTATATGTTGACGAAAAATATTCTAACTACTATGAAAACAAAGTATTCCGACTGCCAAGTGGTGAAATTGTGGCCATATATGATGATGTGACTGAACGGGAAAATGCAACAGCCCAAATTAAAAAAAGCCAGGAACGCTTCGATTTGGCAATGAAAGCTTCTAACGACGGTTTATTTGATTGGGACTTAGAAACCAATAGCATTTATTACTCTCCGGGATGGAAAAAAATGCTGGGTTATGAAGATCACGAACTACCCAACGACTTCTCTGTTTGGGAAAAAACCACTGCTCCCAAGGACGTTAAGCAATCATGGGAAATGCAGCAGAAAGTTATTTCAAAACAAATAAACCGTTTTGAAATGGAGTTTAAAATGAAACATAAAAACGGCCATTGGATTGATGTTCTTTCTCGTGCAGAAGCGATTTTCGATGATGAGGGAAAAGCTATCCGAATGATAGGAACACACGTTGATATTAGCGAACGTAAAAAAGCAGAAATTGATTTAGTTGTAGCCAAAGAAAAAGCCGAAGAAAGTGACCGCCTAAAATCTGCATTTCTGGCAAATATGAGTCATGAAATACGTACTCCCATGAATGGAATTTTGGGGTTTTCGAGGCTACTAAAAGAGCCCAAGCTTACAGGAAAAGAACAACAAAAATACATTGGCATCATCGAAAAATCCGGAGCTAGAATGCTGAATATCATCAACGATATTATTGATATTTCGAAAATAGAAGCCGGGCTAATGACGGTGGATATAACAGAATCGGACATCAACGAGCAAATCGAATACATCTATACTTTTTTTATGCCTGAGGTGGAAGCCAAAGGCATGAAGCTTTCGTATAAAAACACCTTGCCTGCCAAGGAAGCCATCATTAAAACCGATCGGGAGAAAATTTTTGCCATCTTAACCAATTTGGTAAAAAATGCCATAAAATATTCCAACAAAGGCTCTATTGAATTTGGGTATAATAAAAAAGGCGATTTCATTGAGTTTTTTGTTAAAGACAACGGAATTGGCATTCCCAAAGAAAGACAGGCAGCCATTTTTAAACGTTTTATCCAAAGTGATATTGAAGATAAAATGGCACGTCAAGGTGCCGGGTTGGGTCTGGCGATTACCAAAGCTTACATTGAAATGCTGGGGGGTAGTATATGGGTCGAAAGCCAAGAAGGAAAAGGATCCATATTCTATTTTACCATTCCCTATAATGCAGCGTTTAAAAAAGAAATCAACATCGACCCTATTGTTATGAATGAAGATGTGCCCAGGCTCGGCCTAAAAATATTAATTGTAGAAGACGATGAAATATCCGGTGAGTTATTATCAATAATCGTGGAAAAATACGAAAAAGAAACCATTAGTGTAACCAATGGAAATGATGCAGTGGAAGCCTGCCGCAAAAATCCTGACATTGACCTGATTCTAATGGATATTCGACTACCCGGAATGGATGGATATGAAGTTACACAACGAATCCGAGAGTTTAATGAAAAAGTAATTATAATAGCACAAACCGCTTATGGCTTAACTGGAGATAGAGAAAAAGCATTAAATGCAGGTTGCAACGATTACATTTCAAAGCCCATTAAAAAAGAAGTATTTGATGTGTTAATACAAACGTATTTTAAAAAGTAATTAAACGAAAGAAACGAACTGCTTATTTGTCAGGGCCTTGCTAAAGGATGAATATAGCAGACAGGAATTAAGCTCATCAACAAAAGAGTTATAGTATGACAAGGGAAGGTAAAAAAACAGTGGAAGAGCTTTTAATTGAAAATGCACAATTGAAAAAAAAGATTTCTGAATTGGAGAAAACAAAAATAAGTGCCAGCACCGGGATTAAAAAATCGCCAGTTGGCACAAAAAAAGTTGACCTTGATTTTAACAAACAATATCAGGCACTTATCGAAAAAGCTCCCGATGGTGTTGTATTATTGGATACCGAAGGAAACTTTAAATACCTTAGTCCGTCAGCAAAAAAAATGTTCGGTTATCAGTTAAACGATAAAATAAACAAAAATCCCGCGGAATATACCCATCCAGATGATTTACCCAAGGTATTAGCCGAGCTGATTAAAATACTAGAGGACCCGAATTATATTCCAACTCTAGAATATCGATTTATAGACAAACAAGGAAACTGGCACTGGGTTGAAACCACATTTAGTAATTTGTTAGCCAATCCAAGTATAGAATCCATCGTTTTAAATTTTCGGGATATTACAGAACGAAAGAACGAAGAAAACATTCTGAAAATCCAATTAAAATTGTTTGAATACGCAATCAATCATTCGGAGACAGATTTCCTCCAGAAATTTTTGGACGAAGCAGAGGAAATTACAGCTAGCAATATTGGTTTTTATCATTATATAGAGGATGACCAAGAATCTATTTCGTTACAAACCTGGTCTTCTAATACTTTACATAATATGTGTAAAGGCATAGGTGAAAATACCCGTCATTATCCAATCTCAAAAGCCGGCGTATGGGTGGATTGTATTAAAGAACGCAAACCGGTTGTACACAACGACTATATAAGTTTACCGCACAAAAAGGGCTTGCCCGACGGACATGCTCCAATTATACGTGAATTAGTAGTTCCAGTTATTCGTGGAAATGAAATTAAGGCAGTTCTCGGCGTTGGAAATAAAACATCGGATTATACTGAAGCCGATGTTAAAAACCTTCAACGTTTAGCAGACGTTGCCTGGGAAACCGTGGTTAGAAAACAAGCCGAAGAAAAAACCCATATCGCCGAGAAAAATCTGAAAGACACATTTGATGTTTCACCCAGCATTATTGCTAAAGCAAATTTAAATACAGGATATTTTACTGAAGCAAATCAGGCAGTGACAAGAATATTGGGGTATTCAATTAAAGAATTCACTACTACACCTTTTATTGAACTTATTCATCCGGATGATCAACAGACATCAGTAGATGAAAAGGATGAACAATTAAAAGGAAAGGAAGTCACTTCCTTTGAAAATCGCTATTTATGTAAAGATGGTTCTTATAAATGGATTGCTTGGCATGGCACCAGTGCAGATAAAGATGGGACAGTAACGGCTATTGGATCTGACATCAATGAGCGCAAAATAGCTGAGCAACAAATCTCAGAAAACCAGTTCTACCTTACCAAAGCCCAGGAGTTAGGGAAAATAGGCACATGGAAAATTAACATAAAGAATAATGCGCTAACATGGACAGATGAAACCTATAAAATTTTTGGTTTGTTACCTGGAACACCCGTAAACTTTGAAATATTCATGGGCTGTGTTCATCCCGATGACCGGGGTTTTATAAATCAGGAATGGGCAACCAAAATGATGACCAACAATTACGACGTTGAACATCGTATAATTGTTAATGGCGAAGTTAAATGGGTACGTGAAAAAGCCGAAATTTCATATAATAAAACTGGAGAACCAATAGAAGCCATTGGTTTTGTTCAGGATATTACTGAGCGTAAAA
>JBFHGX010000270.1:0-3909 GCA_041582875.1 Bacteroidales bacterium
TCCATTTGGCCGTATCCGTTTGAAAAGGATAGTATTGTTGTGCTATGGCTGAATTGATAAAGAATAACATGATGATGATGGGAAGAAAGATAACTTTTTTCATGAGTTTATGTGTCAATATTTAATGGTAGGTAGTTTTCATGTTTGGATAGCTATTGATTATGGCGAACAATAAATTTTCCAGGATTAAGGTAACCATCATCTGTACGACCAACAACGGTATAAACACCTGAAATATAATCTGATACATCCAAATAAATTGAATTCTGGAAGTTAGAAATGGTTTGTTCTTCTACCATTTTTCCATTGATGTTGAAAACAGTGATCAGGAGTGCTTTTTCAGGAAAATGATCAGGAAAAATAATTCGGCAATACGTTGAGGCAGGATTAGGAAAGATTTGTACGTCTGTTGTATTGTCCATTTCCCGATTCGCTATCCCCACAGGCAAGCCCAACATATTTTCAAAAGCCCCCAAATCAGGATTGGTGTTGTAAGGAGAAGGTCGTGGATTACTGTCAAAGTCGGATATGGGTGAATAAAACCAAAGGCCATTCATCTCTACCGAATCGGCCCCTGCGCCAATGGCCGGACTCCAATCTGCAAGATGATAATCCAAACTGTCCATAAAGTAAGGATTCGCATCAAAAACAGGCCCTGAAGAATATACGTTATTTCCAGTGTATTCGATTATAATGCCATCCATTCCATTTTGCAACAAGGTGTTGGATAAGTAAACGGTATTATTCCATTTGATATTTATTTTGCCACTATTCCAAAAGATAGTGTTAAACATATATAAGCTATTTTCTTGGGAAAGATAGAAGGAATGATCACCACCTGAATTATTAATAAATGTTGACGATATAACTTTTATATCAGCTCCTGTATTTGTTGAAGCCAGAATTTGTCTGTTGTTAGCAATAAGACAATTTTTGATAGCGATATTTGCGTTATAGGGTTCGAATAAAGCACCGAGTGGATGATTCGCAAAACGACATTTGTCAAATATTGATTCTTGTCCTCCAAAAGCGGCTATTACATTACCTAAATAGTTCGCAGAGTTTGCGGTAAAGATACATTCTTGAAACTCTTGTATTCCTCCATTTGTCCAGATAGCTCCACCCAAATCAGCCGAATTGTTTTCAAAGATGCAGTTAGCGCAATTTAATGCACAATTGCCCATATACAAGCCCCCACCTTCACCATTTATCTGTAAAGTGGTGCTGCCGGTAGCTTTATTACCTATAAATTTGGTGTTGTACAACTCGACCTGTGAATATCCTACCAAAGCCATCCCTCCACCTCCTGTTTCCACGGTATTAGACTTCACAACAAGATCTGTTAAGGTCAAATTACTTGCAGTATAAGTACAAACACCCGCGCCCCATGAAACTGTTCCGGCAAGTTGTCCATTTTGAATGGTAAATCCTGAAACGAAAATGGCTTCATCTGTGTATGGAAAAAACAAAACCCTCCCATCATGCGATCCATCTATAATCGTTTGTTCAATATAGTTGGTATCTTGTGTGGTTAAAAACAACGACCCAATCACTAGCGATTTATCAGGCATTATAATGTGTTCATAGTATGTTCCCGGATCTACCAACACCGTATCGTATGGATTGGCTGCGTCAATAGCTTCTTGCATGGTTAAGTAATCTGCCGGTACATGAATGATTTGGCCGAAGGTAAATATACTTAACAGAACGCCAACTGAAAATAAAATTGCTTTTTTCATGATTGTTTGGTTAATAAACGTATTCCGCTTGTCCAAATGATAACTATACTTGCCTGTAAGTTTTATCCAGAGTTTCTTGATATCATCTGGTCGACCGGTTTAACCCTCCAAAGATAGAAGATAATTATATGATCTGCAAGGGTTGAAGTAAAGGAAAAGTTATATTAAACAGCTGATTTGTCCAATGTTCCTATCTTTGTCGTATTATTATCGAATAATAGTGAACTTGATTCGTTATCAATAAAAAACAACTGCTATGAAACTACAGAAATTAATTTTCGCAACTGCCCTCGTTTTTCTATCCATAATGATTTATGGCCAAAATGAAAAACAACCTGCACTAATAGTGACTTCCACCGGATTTAGCTTTGGCATGGCCGGAGCCGGAACAGCCAATACAACCGAAGACTACAATAATTTGGCCGGAGCGGTAGTAAATCCAGGTTATTTTATCGATGCTTCGGATTATAAAAACAGCAAGTATAACTTTGGAATTGGAGGAAACGTGAGTCCAAAAATTTACCTTAGCCTGACGCCCTACTGTAAAAAGAAAGGTGAATACCGCTACGACAGGGAGCTTCGCATAAGCATTGGAAGTAGTGCCGGAGTTAGAAGAACCTTCAACTATTATCGGTACAACGATTTCAATGTGGATACCTTTGAGTCAGCCACCAGTGGTAATTTGGTTTATGCCGACTCTGTCATTTACGACAGGTATACGTATGCTGAAAGTTTTTATGGTTTTAACTTGGGCGTAAGTTTTCTATTTAAAACGGATGTAACAAGACGGGTGCACTTTTCAGCCGGTGTTGGATTGGAATATGCCTATGCATTTCGTTCCTTTGTAAAGGTTCAACATTACAATGAAAAATCCATTGTTTATTATGATGCCAACAATAAGCCTGTATTTGATGAAAGCGATAAGGGTTTCGGTTTTTACAGCGACAAAAATGACGACGAAGGAACAACAACCTATGAAAATACCAACCTGAGCGGATCATTGCAATTTGCCCGTGTAATGCTGCCTTTTGGCATCCACTTTAGGGTTTCGAATAAAACCCAATCTTTCTTCAATAAGGTTTATTTATTCAGTGAAATGTCGCCCGGTGTTGAGTTTCAAATGGTAGGCAACGACAAAACCTATGTAAATCCATATATGGGGATAGCGATGTTGGGTTTTTCGTACAGGTGGTAGGCATCAAGTATTGATGAATAAATATGGCGGATGGAAGATGAATCTGACTTAAGGTGTATTTCAGTTAATCAAACACAGGTTTATTAAGATGAAAGAAATTCAACAAATCCGTCAGGAATATGAATTGCCTTCCTGTATCGAGAGTTGGGGATGGAAATATCATCATTTGGGGATTCCTACAGATAAGAAAATGCCAAATGAGAGATACTTACCGCAATTTAAATTTTATGTGGCTGGATTTTCTACAAGTCCTTTTGGGATCGAATGGATGCGATTTGAACCTGATAGCCCGTTTGATAAATTAATACAGACTATTCCGCATATCGCTTTTGAGGTTAAAGATCTGGACTATGAATTAGCCAATCGTGATTTACATGTTATAGTGAAGCCAAATGCACCTGTTGATGGGGTTCGGGTCGCAATGATTGAGCATAATGGTGCACCAATTGAATTGATAGAGTTTGGGAAAAATACATAATGCTAGTAGTGAGCTATACATCAGGCTGCATGTTCAATTTTGGGTTTATTTCGGCTCAATATCAAGCAAAAGATCCTGAAAGAGTATTTTATCTGGTATGAAAATGAGAAATTAAAATTCTTTCCTCCCTGATTCAATAAGTAAACCGTCTTTTGGAGGGAGATCGGCATATTCTATTTGTGCCAGCAAGAAAATCCCTATAATTCTTTTGTCTCATGCAAAAAACGTCAAAGACGAGGCTTGCGAATATTTGAAAACCAGTAGTTTACTCTAGTAAATGACTGTTAACAAATCGAGCATAACGAAGTATTTGTCGTTTTCTTGCAGAGACTATTTAAAGGAATATGGATAGCAATAATACACCTACCATAGTCATACTAACCGAAAAAGAATAAATAATAAAAAGAAAGGCGATGTTGAAGAAAGTCCGCACATACGAACGACCATAATACTTTTTCATTCCAAAAAAGAAATTGATCGGAATAAGCCAATATAAA
>JBFHGX010000271.1:0-3816 GCA_041582875.1 Bacteroidales bacterium
CATCAATCGCCTTGCGGGAAAAGAGGGTGAAAAAGAGACTGTGCAGGATGGAGAAGAGGTCAAAAAAGAGACTCCGGATGACAAAAAACGCAGCAAAGTGGGACGCTTCTTCGATCGTATTTTTAAAGGGAAGAAGAAATAGCTTGTCGTTGTTCTGGCAACTAAATCAGTTGTTTTGATGTTTTTTCAATTTGTAATTCCAGAGAGGAATATTATTTCTACCTTTACGGGGTTAAACCTAACAACATGAAAACAAGACTTCAGCATTTTTTAATGACGGGTATTTGCTGCATGCTATTTACCAGTTATGGTTGGGCTCAAAAGGCCAGTTCAACCGAATTTCCGAACACTTCATTCTGTGAAATTACTGCAGAATTATTAAACTACGATTCTGTCAGCCATGTGCATTGGAATGAAACCTGGTACACTTACTATGATGATGGTAGTTGTGATGAAATGACCCTTTGGGCCATTGCCGGAGGCGAAATGGTTAATAAATTTGCATTATCACCGTCAGCCAATTTGATTGGTGCCCTAATTCATGTGGGTGATGGGAGTTTTCCCCAAGGAAATGAATTCCTTGGAACGGATTTTTTATTGGTGGCATATGACAATGATGGAGTCGATGGCATGCCAGGCACATTGTTGGATTCAGCCCTGGTAACCGTAGAAAATTATTTTTGGGTTCGTTGTGAAGGGCTTGATTTACTGGATGAAGATGGTATTCTTTATTTGGGTATGAGACAATTGGGGTCGAGCACTACCGCCGCACCCATAGGAATTGACAATGAGCAACCAACCGAAAACATATCCTATGCGCGTATGCCAGGAAGTGAAGCCTGGCAAGTATCATCTTATCAGGATTTTATGATCAGAGCGATTACTTGCGATGTGTCCAAGCAAGATGCATTGGTGAAACAAAGGAACGAACCGAATATTGTGGTGGCTCGTGTGTCCGATTTCGACCCCAATCTGGGAGAAACTCCCGAAGACGGCGTGCTGACTGTAATCGATTCGATACTTCCCTATCAAGAGGATTATTACGATATGGGTCTGGCTTTGGCTACAAGTGGTTATTATGCCTATGCACTTAAACGGTTCGAAGATGAATCTGCCACCTATGGCGATTGGAATTATTCCAATTTGGTGTATCATGTGTACAGTTTCTTGGAAGAAGAAACCAAACAACAGATGAAAATTTATCCCAATCCGGCCAACGATAAAATTTGGGTGGAGTTTGGCCCAGAAGAAAAGGGTGTGGTAATGGTGAATGATTTATCCGGACGCACATTCTACCAATCGATTATTCCCCTTTCGAGAGCATTGACCATTGAAGTATCTCAATGGCCCAAAGGAATGTATTTGATATTTATTACGGATGAAGGTGAAGTCCGGAAGCCGGTTAAGCTGTTGGTGGAATAGCACAATTTTCAATTTTCAGATAAAGACAAAATTATTGAAGTCATGAGAAACAAATTGTTATACTTGGGTATTTTACTCGTTTTTATATCAGGTTGTAATGACAAAGAAGATTCAATTGGTGGCGAAGTAATATATCTTGACTCAACGGTTGAGCCATTTAAATTTGATGTTGGTACGTATTGGATTTACGAAGATTCTGTTTCTAAAAATACGGATAGTGTTTTTGTAAGCAAAGTAGATTCAGGCTTTTATTGGAATCCGCCGCCGATTCATGGAGTCGCCGGAACAAGACGGCAATTCTATAAGTTATATTTAGAGAGTAGTGCAACAGGGGTTGTTGACACCGATTTACTGTCAAATACAGGAATTAGAAGAAACACAGAGCTCGAGTGGGAAGTCTGTGGTAGAAAATATTACACGAATCAAGCCACTTCAGGTTTTGAAAAATTCGATTCCATTTCGATTAATGGAGTGCAATTCTATGAGGTAGTCAAGAAAATAATTTTGACCGAAGATCATGATCCTGCGTGTTCCAATAGCGGTTTCTTGTTTGATACAGAATTATATACTGCGCCGGGGTATGGGATAATCAAGCGGGTTGAATATAAAAACGACAGTGTTTTTACCTGGAATTTATTGCGGTGGAATATCAGGAAATGAGTATTTTATTTGAATTCAATATATTTCCGATTTACCTTAATCAACTAACAAGAGCAGAGTAAGTTAGGTCTTATAAACAAGCGGACGCCGATACTGATTTATTGGCTCTGGCAGAGGAGGCGATGGAAGATTATTTGAAGCAATTAAACTCATGAAGCAGCGCGAGATTTGGTAAGCAGATGTTAATCCGGTAAGAGGAAACGAGCAAAAAGGTTACCGACCAGTGGTTATTATCAGTGGCGATATGTTAAACACCTATCTGAATATTGTAATCGCTTGTCCGTTAACTTCAAAGATAAAGGAGTACAAAGGAAATGTGATTCTTGAGCCAAACGGCGAAAATGGGCTTACACAAAAATCTGAAATCATTGTATTTCATGTGCGCTCCATTTCAAAAGAACGGTTGGTGAGTAAAATAGGCATGATTTTGAATAAGGAGTTAGTTCAATTGAAATTAGGTCTGGACGATATTCTGAGGTATTGAGGCGTTGACTTTAACTCAATAAAAAAAGCTGTCCTGATTTTCAGGGCAGCTTTTACCAAACTAAAAAATAATTTTAAATCATCTTTCTGGGGTCTACCCAGAGCGTAAATTCTTCATCGGTTAAAAATCCAAGATCCAATGCAGCTTCACGCAAAGTAGTTCCTTCGGCATGGGCTTTTTTGGCAATTTTGGCCGATTTATCATAACCAATGTGGGTATTTAAGGCGGTAACCAACATTAGCGAATTTTCCAATTTTTCTTCCAGAACACGGTAATTGGGTTCAATACCTACTACTGCATTGTCCGTAAACGAAACACAGGCATCTCCCAACAGACGGGCTGCTTGCAACAGGTTGGCAATCATCACAGGTTTAAAAACATTGAGTTGAAAATGGCCTTGCATTCCACCCACGGTAATGGCGGCATCGTTGCCAATGACCTGAGCACAAACCATGGTAAGCGCTTCGTTTTGTGTAGGATTTACCTTGCCGGGCATGATGCTCGATCCTGGCTCGTTGGCCGGAAGCTGAATTTCGCCAATGCTGCATCGAGGACCTGAAGCCAGTGTACGAATGTTGTTCCCGATGTGCATCAGGCTTACAGCCAGTTGTTTTAAGGCTCCTGAAGATTCTACAATGGCATCGTGAGCCGACAAAGCTTCAAATTTATTTTGTGCTGTAACGAATGGAAAACCGGTGAGTTCGGCAATTTTTTCTGCTACTTTTTCTGAATACCCTTTGGGCGTGTTGAGTCCTGTTCCAACGGCAGTGCCTCCTAACGCCAGTTCGGTTAAATGAGGTAAGGTGTTTTTAAGGGCTTTTAAACCGAAATCCAACTGAGCTACATAGCCCGAAAATTCTTGTCCTAAGGTTAGGGGGGTGGCATCCATCAGGTGGGTGCGACCTGTTTTTACAATGGACTGAAAAGCTTCTGCCTTTTCTGCTAGAGCATCACGCAGTTTCTGAACCCCGGGAATGGTCACTTCCATGATGAGCTTGTAAGCTGCAATGTGCATGGCCGTTGGGAAGGTGTCGTTGGATGATTGTGATTTATTCACGTCATCGTTGGGGTGAAGGGCTTTGGTTTTATCGTCGAGCTTACCACCACTTATCACATGTCCTCGGTTGGCAATTACCTCATTCATGTTCATGTTCGACTGCGTACCTGACCCCGTTTGCCATATGACCAAAGGGAAATTACCAGCCAGTTTTCCTTCTAAAATTTCGTCGGCAGCTTTGGAAATGAGCTCG
>JBFHGX010000272.1:0-3815 GCA_041582875.1 Bacteroidales bacterium
TCCACCGGATTTCTGCGTGCTGCCCTGTATGTAACCCAACTAACGGTGCTCAATACAATGATGATGGTTAGTAATCCTGAAATGGCAAACACCCACCAGCTAAGTTTGGTTTGGTAGGCAAAGCTCTCCAACCACCTGCTCATGGCATAATAAGCCAAAGGAGTGGCCAAAATAAAAGCAGCGGCAATCCATTTTACAAAGCCAACATTGAGCATTTGTATGATTTCAAACACCTTGGCTCCGTTGACCTTGCGTATTCCTATTTCCTTGGTTCTGCTGGTAATGATAAAAGTGGAAACTCCCAAGAGTCCCATGCAAGCCAGCAAAATGGCGAGTACAGCAAAGAAACCCATGAGTTGAAAAGTTGTGTAATCTTTTAGATAACGTTGTTGTAGTATTGAATCAAGGAAACTAAATTCAATCACCTCATCGGGATAAATTTCCTGACAGATTTCCGTAACAGATTTCATTGAGCCCACTACATCAGATGGAATTACCTTGACGATGATATGGTAAACATCGGGGTAATTAATTACGAAAACAGCAGGTTTAATCTTATTGTAAAGTGATTCAAAATGAACGTCACCAATAACGCCAACTATTTTTCTGGTTGATCCGGGCCATTGAATTTTAAGATTTTGCCCTATTGGATTTCCTTTTATCCCCAACATCTTTACTGCAGCATTATTTAGAATAACTGATTCTGAGACATCTGTTTTAAACTCTTCTGAGAATAAGCGCCCCTGTATTGGCTTTATGCCCAATGTTTTAAAATAATCAAAATTGATATGGACATAAGGAATTAAAAATTGTTCTTCTTGACCCTCCGGTACAACATAGCTTTGATTGCTGAGGGAGCCTGAAGGAATCCGACTGGCAACCGAAACACCGGTGACATAACTTTTGCTTAACAACTCATTCTTTAGGGTGTTGTATTTTGTTTCGTCACCGAAGTCGAAAATGGAAGTAATGACGGCCTCTTTATCAAAACCAAGGTTTTTGGTTTCTAAAAAACTAATCTGTCGAAACATAATGATGGCACAAGCTATGAGTGCTATTACGATAGTAAATTGAGTACCTATCAGGAGTTTTTTAATTTGAAAGCCCGAACCACTTTTAAAGGACGATTTTAAAACTCCGGTGGGGCTAAAAGACGAGAGAATGAAGGCGGGATACCATCCGGCCAAAATGCCTACAACCAATATCATGGTAAGTAGGCCAAAAATAATATTCGGATTTACCAAAAAGGAAAATGACAAAGCTTTTCCACTTATCTCATTAAAAATAGGCAATGCAAGGCCTACCAACACAAGAGATACACAAAACGAAACAAAAAACACCAATACGGATTCAAAGATAAATTGCGCTGCCAGCCGACTGCGGGAGGCTCCGAATGTTTTCCTCACACTTATTTCTGTTAAGCGAGTTGTGGCATTGGCAGTAAAGAGGTTAACATAATTAAAACTGGCAATAAACAAGATTAATAATCCGATGGCCGAAAAAATCAAAACATAGACAATACTGCTTTGAGGTTGAATATCCCCTAAAAAGTGTGAAGAATACAAATGAATATCCTTTACACTCTGAATGGTAAAAGCGGTGGTGGGAGCATTGGGATTGTCAACGCTCTGTAACATTTGGGATATTTTTTCTTCAACATACGGTTTTGAAAAATGGTCCTGCATTTCAAAATAAACAAGAAAATTACACCATCCCCAACTGTCCATCCAATCATCACCAAACATCATGGCCCCATCTTCAAGTGTCATGAAAACATCAAACTTGAAATGGGAATTATCGGGCATCTCCTCTATTACTGCGGTAATTAGGTAATTATATTCATTACCTACCTTTATGGTTTTTCCGATGGGGTTTTCATCGCCAAAATATTTCTTGGCCGTTTTTTCGGTAATGACCATCGTTCCAGGTTTCTGCAAGGAGGAGGACCCTTTAGTTCCAACGACAAAATTAAACGAGAAAATATTGAATAGTGCAGGATCAACCCAAGCTACTTTATCTTCTTTAAAACGCTTATCTTCAACCTGAACATTAATATTATCTCGAGGTAAAATCCTTGCTGAATTTACTATTTCAGGAAGATTATCGGTCAATAGTCTTGCAGCTCCGGGTGCCTGATATGGATGCTCTTCCTGACACAGTCTATAGATATTATCCGAATTTTCGTTGTATCGATCATAGCTCAGTTCGTCAGCAACATATAACAGTAGCAAAATACATACAGCTATTCCTACGGCTAAGCTTGAAATACTTATTAGAGAATAAACTTTACTCTTATAAATATTTGCGATGGCTATTTTTAGATAGTTCTTAATCATGATAAATCGGTTTTAAAGTGGTTGTTAGAAAAGATCCATGACCTCTCAATTCACGTTTTCCATAATCACTTGCCCATCCAACAGATTTATGGTGCGGTGCGCATAACCGGCATCCCTGTCAGAGTGAGTTACCATGACTATTGTTGCGCCTTCCTGATTTAACTCGGAGAGCAAATTCATGACTTCAACGCCGTTTTTGGAATCCAAATTTCCGGTGGGCTCATCCGCCAGAATCAAACTTGGATTGGCGACTACTGCCCTGGCGATGGCTACCCGTTGTTGCTGTCCACCTGATAATTGTTGAGGAAAATGCTTGGCGCGATGTCCTATTTTCATGCGGTTTAACACATCGTTTACTTTCTTGGCGCGATCACTTGCTTTCATTTTCAAGTACAATAGCGGCAGTTCCACATTATCGTAAACATTGAGCTCGTCGATCAGGTTAAAACTCTGAAAAACAAAACCAATATTGCCTTTACGAAAGTCGGTACGGTCTTTTTCCTTTAATTTACTCACTTCTGTTCCGCCAAAAGCATACAAGCCTTCAGTGGGATTATCGAGCAGACCAATAATGTTGAGGAGAGTTGATTTTCCACAACCTGATGGCCCCATGATGGCTACGAATTCACCCTTTTCAACATGGATATCTACATGGCGTAATGCATAAGTTTCCACCTCTTCGGTACGAAACACTTTTCCTAAATTTTCTGTCTTAATCATTGTTTGATATTTTAAATTATTTTTTAACTGCTAACCTTACCATTGCAATCGCTTATTGTCGCCAAAACTATCGTAACCTGAAACAATTACATTTTCTCCGGGATTTATCCCTTCTAATAGTTCATAATATTTCGGATTCTGTCTTCCAATTTTTATGAATCGTTTTTCGGCAGAACTGCCATCTTCTGATACAACGAAAATCCACTGACCACCTGTTTTTTGATAAAAATTACCCTTGGGTAAAAGCAACGATTTTTGAGGACTCCCCAATTGCAAGCGAGCGTAATAGGTCTGACCGGTGCGCATATTTTCAGGCATGTCGCCATCAAAAACCATCTCAACAGAAAACTTACCATCGCGAACATCAGGAAGCACCTTTCTAATTTTCAGTTGATATTCCTGATCCTGACGTTCAAGGATAGCTTTTAAGCCAACCTTTACCTTATCGATGTAATGTTCGTCTATTTGAGCAACCACCTTAAAGGAAGTGAGCACATGAATTTGACCAATTCTGCCTCCTTTGGGAATCAATTGTCCGATTTCAGCATCCAGCACGGTAAGTTGTCCATCGATGGGAGCCACCACATTTAAGTTGTCCTGACGCTGCCGCACCAATGTCAAGTTCAAATTCATATTATGCAGATTATCCTCCATTTGCATAATCTGAATGGAACGAAAAATAGAGTCTTGCTTCTGACGTTCCATATATAGTTCGTAACTCCTTTTGGCAAAGTGATAATTTTCTTCTGAATCAAGGAA
>JBFHGX010000273.1:0-3706 GCA_041582875.1 Bacteroidales bacterium
AGTTTATTGAATGTGTCCAGTTTTGAGCCACATTGTTATCTACATTTGGATTACATAAAGTAAGAGATGGACCATAGCCGTCAGCTAAAGTATCCCAAGGTAAAGCGTCGTCGTAAGATACAAAATCGATGATATTATTAGCGGCATCTACAAGCTCTAACTCTTCACCACCATTACTTAACGCACCACCAGTCCATTGGTAAGCGGTTACACCAAAGGCAGCCTGAATGGCAGCAGAATTAACAGCTACAAGCAAATACTCATTTGGCTGCATAGTTACTGCACCAAACTCATATTCAATACCTTTTGAAAAATGGTATCCTGTAAGGTCAACAGCATCGGCACCATTATTATATATTTCTAGGAATTCCAGAGAATCAGTACCTGATTCCGGTGGATTGTACATGATTTCGGTAATAACAATAGGAGGTGCATTAAATGGTTGAAATAATGCAAAAACATCATCGCTTAAGTCAAAAGGATCTCCTCCGTCAGTCGCAGAAATTGAAATTTGATAATCACTGGCCACATCAAGGTTATCGAAAACAAACCATGAAAATGTTTGGTTGGCAACAGGAAGGTTTGAAACGAGCAACATGGGATCATATCCATCTCTAACAAGTTCAATATTGACATTTCCATCCCATCCTTCAACAGCCCAAGTGATGTCAAAAGTGGTGCCCATCTCAATCATTTCACCACCATTGGGGGTTAAAATATTGATTGGGAAGTTAATGGCATTAGGGGTTCCTATATCCTGATTACTAGCTTTCCAGTTTTCTGCTAAGGCATTATCCAAATCTGGAGTAATGAGTGAAAGTGTAGGTCCGTCACCATCAGGAGATGTTGGCCATGGGGAACCATCATCATATGAAACTATATCAATTAAAATACCATCTGCATTGTACAAACGCACAGCATCGCCACCATTACCAAGAGCCAAACCTGCTCCTGAACCATCATAATCAGGGGTAAAAGGGAAAGCGCCACCTGTGGCCACCTCAACGGTGAAATAATCATAAGCAGCTACAGTATAACCAGCAGGAATTACAATTGGTGTATGAGTTCCATTGTCATCGTTAATTTTCCAGTTTTCAAGACTAATGGGCTGATCAGTATTATTGTATAACTCTACCCATTCCTCGTCAGTTCCGGGTGAATTGTACATAATTTCATTGATAACAAGTGCAGGAGTGGTGGGAACAATCCAACTTAATGTTTGGGCTGTTTCATCTGGCACAGTAAATGCCCAGTTACCAGCAACCCAGTTGCCTTCACTATCATTTACACCCCATTCCCATGAATTCGAACCTCCGTCAACTACCAATTCTTGTTGGCAAGTCCACACGTGGTCACCAGCGGTAACATCTCCATTTGTTCCATCATCATAAAAAACAGTATGCTCATCACCACCATTCCATGAAGGATCATATTGACCATCAGCATCCCAACTGCCTTTAAGAGCGAAGCCATCATAGTTCATACCTATGGCATCATCTACAAGAAAGGTAAACATAGCGGTTGGTGGCGGTGGACCACTTATGGTAGTCGTATTTGTTGAAAATTCGTAAGTAAAGGTTGTAGGTGTAACCCCATCCGTAACAAATGGCACATTACCCCCAGTACTTTGATCCCAGTTGTGATTAAAAGTAACTTTAGCTTCGTAATTTCCAGCAGGAATAGTCAGTTCCAAAGTGTAAATATCATCACCTTCAGGATCAGACATCTCTCCTAATAAGTCAGAAGGATCCCAATCTGTTCCACCGATAGCGGTTAAAAAGTTACCAGCTACTACAGGAGCAGTATGAAATACTAAATTCTCAATACCATTGGCTTTCCATGTTACAATTTCAGTAGCAGCTAAAGTAAAAGTCTGATTGTTATCAGAAGGATACCAATTACCATCATTAACAAATTTATACTCATGTGTTCCTGCATCCAATGATTTAGTTAATTCATAAACACCATTTGCATTCATGGTCATTGCATAATCAGGATCTGTTGCACTCCAACCATTCATTGAACCTGCAATATGAGGTCCACCTGCACCTGCCACAACATCGGCTTGTTCACGAGGATTAATGCGGTATTGGCTATTGGAATAACTCCAATCAATAACACCAGTAATAGAATTATAAGTCTCACCTACGTTCAGTGTTAAACCTCCAAATTGATAAACTACATTATCACCTACATGAAAATAATAAGTAGTTCCTCCATCAACCCAGCTACAACGATAATCATAATCAACATATGATTCAACGGTGAAATTTTCTATTTTGACCAATTGACCCTCCCATTGCTCGGCAGGATTAGTATTGGCTCCTATGGTTTCATCAATGGCTGATCCATCAATAACATCTGGTCCATAAGGAGTGTTACCGGTGGAAACAGTTTGAATGAGCATTGGGTTAACCAATTCAGAGAGGTTATTGTATGGACTATATACAGCTGAAAAAAGTATATCATCTCCAACAACCACTTGAGCATCGAAACTATTATCATATATCAAGTTACCATTATAAGCTCCAGCAGCTTCACTTATCCAAACATTGTTATAAGCATCATTTGCAGAAATAATCCCTGAAAAAGTCGCCAAATGAACATTATCAAGCGTACCGCTAGGGTTGGCTGCATTTGTATATGACAATGGAGTTATACCACTATAAAAATCAAAATCAGATGTATTGGCTGCATCTGCCAGATTATCAATAATATTATCACCTGTCATATCAACAGAAGCTCCAGTTAAATGAACAATACTGGCATCCACTCCATCTATCGATGCGCCCGTAAAAGTAATTGCGGCAGTCCCAGTCAAAGAATAGCTCGCTGGGGCAACAGCAGTAACAGGAATGTTATATTCCACATCTACTGCTGTATTACTTATAGCATATGCCTTCAAAATAGATGGAGTCGCAGCACCACTACCCGTTACAGAAAAATCATCATAGTAGATGAAACCACCACCAGCATTTTCATTGTATGAACGCACCTCAAATCGAAATCCATCCGCAGTTGCAGGAGCGACCAGAGTGTAGGTGTACTCTTGCCAAGCTGGATTATCAACAGAGTAGGTGGAAGGACGAAGTTCCGCAGCATTATCAGTTATTGTTGAACCACCAACCGTCCAATAAGACCAAACCCTTGATCTGGCATTGGCATCGTTATCCAAAAAATAATAGGTAATAGTGTACGTTTGTCCTCCTACAATCCCTCCTACGTTTTGCATAATATCGTTGGTTCCAGATTGTTGTTTGGCAGAATAAGTTCCACCATGAACAGTAACATTGTCCTGAGTTACAACCTCCGCTTTATCCCATGCGGTTGGAGTGGTCGGATCATCCCAGGCCTCCATATCTCCATTAGTAACTAGATTTTGTGCTATTCCCACGTTTGAAAATCCAAACATAGCAACAAGCACAAAGGCCCATAATACAGTAATTTTTTTCATAAATATGATAGTTTAAAATTAGAAATTTTCAGCAAAAATGTCACTTTTAAGCGTAGAAGAAAGTTAAAATCAGTTAATAAATCATTAATAATGCACCTCCTTGTTATTATCAAAAGCGAATCTACGAAGTTATAAACATTTTTAACATGATAAAAAAAAAGTTGCCGATTTTCATCGACAACTTTTTTTCATAGGATTACGAAGTTTTATTTTTCGTCAACTTCTTCAAAGTCAACATCGGTTACTTCATCA
>JBFHGX010000274.1:0-3671 GCA_041582875.1 Bacteroidales bacterium
AAAAGACTTCTTACGAAAGTATAAGAACCAATGAATGTAAAGGTTTTAAAACGCATTCGGTTGAGCAATTCAAATCCATAGGCCCGGCCTTTTCCAATGGAGGCTACGGGAACAGCACCTGAAACACTACTATAATCAGCGCCTGTATTGGCCACACTAGCACCCGTAATGCGATCGATGGGATATTGAAAGTAATTTTTGTAAAAACCTTCAGCCGACCACATCATGTGCCTATTTACCACATGTTCAAGGCCCAAAATATAATGATCAACGCCAATATAAGTGGCTGATTTATTGACTAAAACATCCTGATTATTGGCATACCCTAAAGTAGTATAGGCCGGTAGTTGGTAATATCTTCCCACACTGGCATTGATGGTAATTCCCTCCCTAAACAAATAAGAAGCCGATAATCGAGGAGACAGTTGTTTCAAAGGGTTATTCATGCTCGAAGAAAATGTGTTGGCATCCACACGAACTCCTAACGAAAGATTGAGTCGGTCATTAAAAACAGGCTTCGTAATTTGACCAAAAGCCCCATACTTAAACAGATTAATATCCGATTTATAATTGATTTCGGTAACTGAATCGTTGATATACAAAGCTTGATAAGTACTGTTATCGTAATAATCATACTCACCACTCACGCCAAAACTGTATTTAAAACCTTTTTGTTGCAGATGATATTCATAACGAAATTTATTCTCGGTTTCGTTGGATTCGTAATCGAATGTCCTGGGTAAACTTTCATCGTTTTCCGGATACTTATAAAACTGATTGTTAAGCTTATTTCGACTTATAACCAATTGTTGGTAACCATTTTTCATGAAATGCTTGTAAACAGCACCGATGGTATAACTCCATTGATTGTTTACGGGCAATTCCGAAAGGATGAACTCTTGTCCTGCATCAGGATTTTCAATTCCTGTATTTAACTTAAGCCGGTCGTATGAACCTATACTTATAATAGTCAACTCATTGCGAGTGTTAAATTTGATTTTGGTTTTAAACTGGTAATCGTTGAAGGTTGGCAAAAAAGGCAAACCGATGGCCGAAAATAGAAATTGAAGATACGACCGACGCACCGAGAAGATATAGGTTGCTTTGTCACCCACCGGTCCTTCCAGAGTAAGAGATGCCTCACTTGCACCCAAAGCCACTTGTCCATAGAGTTGATTGGAGTTTCCATCCTTTTGGGTGAAATCAAAAATTCCGCTTAAAGCGTTGTATTCCGATGACGGAAAAGCGCCGGAATAATAATCTACCTGAGAAATAAAATCAGCATTAATAATGCCCACGGGACCACCTGAAGCTCCTTGGGTAGAAAAATGATTCAACACCGGTATTTCAACTCCATCCAAAAAAAAACGACTTTCACTTGGCCCACCTCCACGCACAATTACATCGTTGCGAAAATTGGGTGTTGAACCAACGCCAGGAAACGATTGAATAACACGTGAAATATCGCGGTTACTTCCCGGATTGGTTTCAATTTCTTTGATTCCAATGGTTTGCATCGAAACAGGAGCCTCAAGTCGCTTCTGAAATGGGTCCACCTTAATCACTACCTCATCCAATTGGTTTTCGGCAGGCTGCATGCCTAATTCCACAGTAGCCTCCTTTTCAGGACTCACAAAAATATCCCGACTGCGCACAGGTTTGTATCCAATATAGGTTGAAACCAATTGAACATATCCAGCCGGAACTTGCGTAATGGAAAACCGTCCATCCATATCGGTGGTACTACCCAATGAAGTTTCGTCTACAATTACATTGGCAAAAGGAATGGGTTCGTTGGTTACCTTATCGATAATAAGTCCTGAAATAGAACCTGTTTGAGCCTGAACCACATGGCTCACAAAAAAGGACAAAAAGATCATCATGGCGATAATCCACTTAAATTCAATATTTATTTTTCTATTTGGTATCTTTTTCATCTTTATACAAATCAGTTCAACAAGTACTACTAGCTAATTAATTACTTTATCGTAATTATTTTTGCAAAAGTATTATTTATACGTAATATAAATAGTATTTTTGCTAAAAATATTTTTCAATGGAAAGCTATCGGCTACTAAAAGACTTATTACCCTACCTTGAAGCATTCGAAAAACAAGGCCAGGGTAATGACTTGATGGATTTCTCTACCTTTTTAAGACAGGAATTATTGTCACCACCACTGTCTCCAGATGAATTTCCAGATTTTTCGATTTCCAAAAATCACCGCCCGGAACAATTTTCAGAAGTTGAATTTTCTACTTTACTCGTTGATTTATATCGCTTTGGGAAACACTATGTTAAAAAAGCTCTACTTTTAACCGAGATAAATACATTGGAGGAATTTGGTTTTTTGGCTTCATTAATTAAAACACCTGGATTGTTAAAAACCGAGATCATCCACCTTCACCTTATGGAAATATCCTCAGGAACAGAAGTCCTTAAACGACTTATCCGATCAGGTTTTATCCATGAAAAACAGGATGAACGTGACAAAAGAGCCAAAAGACTTTTTTTAACAGAAAAAGGAAGAGAAACCATCGTGGCAGCCTTTTATGAGATGTACAAAGCATCCAAAATCATTCGGGGAAATCTCACGGATGAAGAGTTGGAACACACCACTCAGGTAATGGAGAAACTAAGTGCCTTCCATTGGCAAATTCACCAGCGAGATAAGGCTTCTGATATGGAGATACTATTAGACAAATACATCAACAATTAGCATATGAACAAGATTTTGATTTCAGGAGGAAGTGGTTTAGTAGGAAAACATCTAACAACCAAACTCATTGAAAAAGGATATCAGGTGGCTTGGCTTTCCAGAAATCCAAGTAAAAATCCTCAGGTGAAAATTTTTCAATGGGATGTCACTCAAGGCACGATAGATGCTCAGGCACTTGATTTTGCGGATGCGATAGTACATTTGGCTGGAGCAGGAATTGCCGACAAATCCTGGTCAAAAAAGCGAAAGCAGGAGATTGTAGATAGTCGTGTAAAATCTGCCGAGCTGATCGTTGAACAATTAAAGAAACACAAAAAAAGTCCAAAGGTATTGGTTGCGGCCTCTGCCATAGGCTATTATGGAGCGGTGAATAGTGATCAGACTTTCGTGGAAACAGACCCTCCGGCATCCGATTTTTTGGGTACAACCACACAACAATGGGAAAAATCAACAAATGACTTTCGTGAATTAGGTATTCCAACAGTTCAATTTCGTTTAGGAGTGGTATTGTCTAAAAAAGGGGGAGCTTTAAATAAAATGGCATTGCCCGTCAAATATGGATTGGGTGCGCCAGTGGGATCGGGAAAACAAATTGTTCCATGGATTCATGTCGACGATTTGTGTGAAATGTTTATCATGGCCATTGATGAGCGACTGCCCGAAGGAATCTACAACGCAGTGGCACCTGTAAAAGACACCAACCGTAAATTTATGAAAACACTGGCTGAAGTTATGAATAAACCTTATTTTCTTCCAGCTGTTCCCGGTTTCTTACTAAAATTAACAATGGGAGAAATGGCCGATATGGTATTGAAAGGCTCAGCAATTTCAGCTCAAAAAATTCAGGATGCAGGATATACATTCCAATATACCGAATTAAAAGATGCACTTAAAAACCTTGAGTTGTAAAAACAGACCGTTTACTATTCTCAGGAATAAGCTTTGCATCCGG
>JBFHGX010000275.1:0-3662 GCA_041582875.1 Bacteroidales bacterium
ACGAACCACTTATGGCCTTCTTCAATCCTTGTGTTGAAGAAAACCTGGCACAAATAGAATTCACCCATCAGTTTCTCAGTCTGGGAATTCACGTGCCAGAAATACTGGCTTTCAACCATGACAAAACGGTTTTCATCATCCGTAACCTTGGAGACAAAACACTTTTCAATCTGATTTCCAATGGCTTTAACGAAGAGGCAAAAAAGCATTATAAAACAGCCTTATCGGATTTAGTCAAAATTCAGGTTGAGGGAATTAAAAATCTCAACATGGATTTAGCCTATCCATCACCGGTTTTCGATCGGCAATCCATCCTATGGGATTTAAATTATTTCAAATATTGCTTTTTAAAACCGGCACGAATTGCGTTTAACGAGCTCCGATTAGAAAAAGATTTTCAGTTTTTTGCCGATCAGCTTGAGTTATCTAAACCTAAGTTTTTTTGCTACCGCGATTTTCAGTCACGCAACATCATGATTCATCAAAAACGGCCTTGGTATATTGATTTTCAAGGCGGAAGACGAGGTCCACTTCCGTATGATGTAGTATCATTGTTGCATCAGGTGAAAGCCAATCTACCCGAATCGGAAAAGGAAGATCTATTCCGGTTTTATTTACAAGAACTAAAAAAAGTAGCTCCACTGGAAGTTCCCAAAGTAGAACAACATTATAATCAGTTTGTGTATTTCAGGTTATTACAAGTTTTGGGAGCTTATGGATTCAGAGGTTTGGTGGAGCGGAAAGCCCACTTTTTGCAAAGCATTCCCTTTGCTGCCCAAGCCTTGGATTATCGTTTACAACGATACCCAATCGGACTCAACTTACCAGAGTTGGATCAAATATTGCAACAAATTATTCATCATTACAGCTCCGAAAAGTCGGATAAGTTTGATGGACTAACCGTATCTGTAAGTAGTTTTTCGTTTAAGAAAAAAGGAACCCCAACCGATCTCACCGGAAATGGTGGAGGGTACGTTTTCGATTGTCGCGGGCTACCCAATCCTCACCGATTGCCGCACCTGCGCGACTTAACCGGACAAGACCAACCCATTGCTGATTTTATGATAGATCAACCTGAAACCGAAGTCTTTTTAAAAAACGCCTTTTCGCTGGTTGACTTATCTGTCGAGAATTACCTAAACCGTAAATTCCAACATCTTCAAGTAAATTTTGGCTGTACCGGAGGTAGGCACCGCTCGGTTTTTAGTGCCATTCAGATGCGAAATCACCTGCAAAACAAGTTCCATGAAATCCGAATTATGCTCAATCATTTGGAAATAATCAAGAAAAATGAAGAATAAAAAAGTCATGATATTGGCCGCCGGATTGGGCACTCGTTTAGGAGACATCACCCTGAAAAAGCCCAAAGCATTGGTCGAAGTGCAAGGCATGCCCATGCTTCACCGACTCCTAATTCATCTGCAAAAGGAAGGATTTGAAAAAGTTTGTATTAATGTGCATCACTTTGCAGATCAGATTACAGAAAGTATCCGTAAAGTAAATAATTTCGGTTTAGACATCTGCTATAGCGACGAGACTACCGAATTGCTCGATACCGGAGGAGCATTGGTAGCGGCTAAAGACTTTTTTACAGGAAAAGAACCTGTGCTGATCCACAATGCAGATATATTGAGCAATCTGAATTTCAATAATCTGTATCATTTTCATGCACAACACAAGGCTGCAGCTACCCTTTTTGTAAGTGGCAGGAATTCGAGTAGATCCTTGTTATTCGACAAACAAAAGCTATTAACTGGTTGGACAAATCACGCCACAGGTGAATTCAAATGGGTAAGTAAACCAATGACAGATTTTTCAGCCCAATCCTTTAATGGCGTATGGCTTTCTAATCCAGAATTCATTCACCAAATCCCACTTACAGGGAAATTTTCGATTATCGATGCATGGCTGAACATGGCCAAAGAAAGGAGAATCATAGGCTTTCAAGAGGATAGTTGTGCCTGGTTCGACTTAGGTACCAATAGTAAAATTGAGGCAGCAGCAGCATTCTTAACCAAAAAACAATGAAAAAAACATTCCTCGAGTCGGTGGCTGAGACCATCATCGCTCTGAAAAGTGATGCGATTGAAACCGCCATCATTCTTCCCAACAAACGTTCGGCAGTTTTTTTAAAGGATATTTTAAAACAAAACATCCAAACCCCCTTTTGGCTGCCCGAATTTTATTCACTTGATTCCTTTTTACAAGAAGCATCTGGTTTTACCAAAGCCGACCCTTTGCAATTATCATTGGATTTATACGGTATTCATCAAAAGATTGCGGGAAACGAGCAGCGCTCGATGGAAGATTTTTTATCCTGGGCACCCATCATCGTTTCCGATTTTAATGATCTGGATCTGAATCTGGCTGACTCGAGTCAATTATTTCAACATTTATCCGCCAACAAGGCTATTCAGGAATGGAATCTGGACGGAAGCCCCCTTACCCCAATGCAAGAGAGTTATTTAAAATTTTATCGCTCTTTGCTCGATTATTATCAAATATTGCATGACCAACTGATCCAAAATAAGCAAGGATATCCGGGATTGATTTACCGCCACTTGGCAGAGAGTTTCGAGCAATATTCGCCTCAGTGGCCGTGGAAGAGATTTCTGGTAGCAGGCATCAATGCCCTGTCTCCAGCCGAAACACTCTTTTTTAGTCAGTTATCCAAACACTATTCTGTTGATTTTCTGTGGGATGTGGATGGTTACTACTACGATACCAACCATCAAAAAGCCATCAATCCTGAACCCGGTAGATTTATCAAAGGGTTTCTGCAACAACTCAACCTACCACAACCTTCAACCGTAGAAAATCGGCTTCTTACAGATGAGAAAACCATTGATTTTGTTGGGATTCAAGGAGAAATTGCCCAAACTAAATTTGTGGCCCAATGGCTTAACGAACAACAGGCCAGCCTTCCCCAGAATGAAAATCAACTGCGCAAAACGGCCATCGTGCTGGCAGACGAGCAATTGCTGGTTCCGCTATTGGATGCCTTGCCAGTAATCAATAACCAAAACAAAGCCGAAAACAGGTATAACATTACCATGGGATACCCATTAAAAAACAGCGCTATTGAAATGCTAATCCAGCAATGGGCCAAACTTTTACAACACAGAGAACAGACTGAAGGATCGACACTTACTCTTCCATTGACTTCATTTTTAAACAACCCTTTGGTGAAATTAGTCTTCAATCAAATTCAACCCCGGTTTACAGAGAACCTATGTAAGAATTTGATAGCCGACAACATCTACTCGCTTTCTAAAGTCGAACTAGCAGAACAGCTGAAAGATGCTTCCGAAGATGCTTTAGCATTGTTAAACAAGCTACTAACAGCAAGCGACGGCATCCGATTTATCATTAATTTTCAGCAGTTACTCCACAAAAATCATGAGTTAAAAAAGCAACATCCTGGTGACCCCTTAGTACTTCATCAATTATCAAAAGCGTTGGAGGTTACTGCTTCACTCAAAAGAATACTTGAGCAAAATAAAGAACAAATCAGCCTTAAAACTGCTGAGAAAATCCTTTTACAATTCATACGGAGGGCACAGGTTCATCTGATTGGCGAACCCCTTGAAGGCATTCAAATCATGGGATTGCTTGAGACCAGAAGCCTCGATTTTGATCGCATTTTATTCCTCTCTTGTAAC
>JBFHGX010000276.1:0-3538 GCA_041582875.1 Bacteroidales bacterium
ATGAAAAAATATGTAAACCTTCTATTTGGTCTTTGCTTATTACCGATGGCTATGTTTGCCCAAGATCATAACACTGTGGAGTTTAATTATGATGATGCCGGGAACCGAACACTTCGACATACGATTTATGTTCCAGAGGGTATTGTCAAAGCTGGAGATATTATAGATACAATTCAGAAAAACACTTTTGAGGAAACTATTCCGGCAGATGAAGTTTCTATGGGTGAGATAACAGTTCAAATTTTCCCTAACCCCACTCGAGGAAGGTTCAAAGTCAGGCTTAACAACCTTGCAGCATCAGATCAGGTGACCTATGCGTTGTATGCACTCACAGGCCAAATATTGTTTAAGGGGGAAATCAGCAGTACAGAAACAGATATGGATTTGCAAGATTATGAAAATGGCAGCTATCTGTTTAAGTTGGTGGTCAATTCACAAACCACCACTTGGACCATCATCAAGCGATAAGAATTTAACAAAACAAACACATGAAACCATTTATTTCCACCATAGTTTTCCTGATTTTAGCCACTGTTTTGTTTGGTCAGGATCCACAGCCCAATTTTGAACTTAGTGATCCTATATCACCCTATGTTACAAAGGACTATGTAGCCAGTGAATATATACACATGATTCCTAACTTTGCTGCACATCCCTCTGACGGATATTCCCAGGTATCGGCAAAAATAGATCCATTGCTCGTTTTTCCTCCAGAAGATGGTGAAGAAACAGGTGGAGCTACAAACAATAACAATGGAGGTGTAGTGGGCACATTACCAGGCAACCTAATGGTTTCTCCCACCGGAGCAGCGGTTTACAATATACCCATCGAAGTACCTCCCGGTGTTGCCGGAATGACACCCCAACTGGGATTGGTTTATAACAGTCAGGGTGGCAATGGGCTGTTGGGTATTGGATGGTCGCTTTCGGGACTTTCGGCCATTACACGAACAGGAACTACCATTTATAATGATGGTTACATTGATGGGGTGGATTTTGATGGAAACGACCAGTTGATGTTGGATGGACAGCGCTTGATACCCATAAACGCAGAAAAAACAGAGTTTAGGACGGAGATTGAGACGTTTTCGAAGATAACTTGTAGTGGAACGGCCGGTGACGGACCACAGCAGTTTGTGGTTAAAACTAAAAGTGGAGAAATATTCTATTATGGAAGCGAGCCTACCGGTAGAATTGAGGCAGAGGGTAGGACTTCGATACTTACCTGGTGCCTGAACAGAATTGAAGACCGACAAGGAAACTACATTACTTTTAGCTATACCGAAACAGGTGGCATGGGCATTATTGATAAAATAGAATATGGGGGGAATGGCATTACCGGACAACTACCCTTCTATAAGCTTAAATTTGTGTATGATGATTTTCGATATGATGATATAACTCAGTACATCAAAGGAAGTACCCTTAGCGTTGACAAACTATTAAGTAAAGTACAAATTTACTACGGCTCCGATTTAGTAAATGATTATATTTTGAGTTACAACAAAACCTATCAAGCCAGGTTAGTTAATGTTTGGTTAACTCAAGGCAACTGGGATAAACCTTTCTTTAACCCCATGATTAGTCATTGGGGAGACAATGGCAATCATTCTTCAGTTGAATTAACGGCATATGAAGATCCAACAGCCGATATCGATAAGTTTTTTATAGATATTAATGGGGATGGATTATCAGATATCATTAAAATAGAATGGGATTTATATGTTTCAGGTGATTACCAGATCAAAGAAGCAACCAATTGGTACTACAGATTAAGGCAACCCAATGGGAGTTTTTCGGGCAGAATGTATTTTCCCGGCAATACCGAACCTAGTAGATTTATCATGAACCTCATGGTTGGTGATTTTAATGGAGATGGTTTGCAGGATTTTTTAGAACTTAAATATACTCATGAGAACAAAGAAAAAACCGTTGTAAACAGGCTATTTCTGTCCCAAGGGAATAGCTTTACGGAGTGTGTATTAAACGCTACCGAATGGTGGCATAATAACCGTCCGGAGTTTAGGGTAGGGGATTTTGACGGTGATGGTATTTCAGAACTGATAATTGCCTATAAAAATATTCCTGAAAACTATGACAACGATCCAGACAATGACATCGATAATGTGCATATCTGGAAGTTTCTTGAGGAGGCACCTTATACACAATCCGTTTTCACAGGAAAACTAAGTTTTGGCAATACTGATTTTGACAAAAGCGTCCTTCTTGTTGGCGATTTTAACGGCGATGGTCGTAGCGATGTGTTGCGCACAGCCGAGTGGGGATCGGCTCCGGGAGGATCCAATACCAGCGACTGTTTAATATATAGCGTGGATATATCATCAAATAGTTTCGGGTGGATATACGGATCAGGCTACCCAACGGTGTGGCATCAAATCTATCCCGCAGAATTTAACGGAGATGGCATTACTGACCTGCTTACTTACAATTACACATCATCCAGCCCCACGTGGGAAGTCATGTGTTTTAATGGCAGTACCGGATTTGTGCCCATGGAAGATGCGCCACCATTGGCTCATTTTAATCCCTACGATCAGGGAGATCAATGGCATTACTCGCTAAACATGGCTGATTACAACGGCGATGGCAAGAGTGATGTGATGCAGTTGGAGAGAATCCCAAATACCAATAAGGCTACTTACAACATTTATTACTCTAACGGGAACAATTTCTCTGAAACAACTTCCGGTGAAATTACTATATATGGAGGTTTTGTATCTTCAGGTTATCTTGTTCACCAGCACACTTTTCCGTTTTTGGATTTTAATGGTGACAATCACGCTGATATGTATATTTCGGGAGGATACTGGGGTGATTTAATATATCAATTTGACATGAACAATCAATTTTCATTCGTTAAATCTTTCACCAACGGTTTCGGCCACAAAACCCAGATACAATATACCCCCCTTACCAACAATACAATTTACACCAAAGGAACCGACCTAGTAGATTATGTAATAAACATTCAACCAGCCTTATACGCGGTTAGTTCTATTTCTTCCGATAATGGTGTCGGAGGCCAAAACATTGTTGAATACCTTTACGAAGGAGCAAAAGTACACAGGTTTGGCAAAGGGTTTCTGGGATTCGACAAATTGACCACCTTGGGTAATCCCGGCACAGACCATGAAACAAAATCGATCACAAGTTATACCTTAAATGAAGATTATTATTTCCGGTGGCCCCAATCGGTCAAGTCCTATGCCCGTGTATCCGGAACAGATGTCTTAATCAACGAAACTTTGAATGAACCGCCCGTGGTACAACATTTTGGCAACAAGCGGATTTTTTACTATACCCCCCGCACCCTGTCCAAGGTTCACAGTACGGGAGATGCCGGTAGCTCGTTTGTGAAATCAACGCTCACCAAACAAAGCTATTCAACCGAC
This sequence comes from Bacteroidales bacterium, assembly GCA_041582875.1. GTDB lineage: Bacteria > Bacteroidota > Bacteroidia > Bacteroidales > F082 > UBA6244. The sequence continues at coordinate 3,414 of JBFHGX010000276.1, forward strand.
GATATCGTGTTTGGCAACCTCACCTCGGCTACCGTGTTTACCGACCCCGACAACATGAGTTTCTCTGCCCCCGAGCAAGCCTACGATTTTTATACAAAAACAGATTTTACCTACAATGTGGACGA
>JBFHGX010000277.1:0-3521 GCA_041582875.1 Bacteroidales bacterium
ACACCCACAATCAACCTTTGAACTATTTGATATGAATGGTCAGTTTGTATTGAGGGAAAGCTTTTTCGGAACGGAAGGTGTGGTCAACACCACCTTTTTACCCCAAGGTACTTATTTGTATAAAATAACCAGTCCCGATGGTTTGAATGAAAGCGGGAAATGGGTGAAGAGGTAGGGGGAGATGGAAGTCGGGAGTCGGAAGTCAGGAGAGGGGAGACAGAAGTCAGAAGTTTCACTCCCGCCGGGTTGATCAAAACCGGGCGGGGGGAGAAGGGGTGCTATATGCTTGAAAGCACAAAATATCACCAAGTCATTTCAGTTTTTGTCCTGGCTTCAAGATTAAGCAACTTTTGTGGTGTGTATTTTGCCGTAGATTTTATCAAATTGATAATTTTGTTCTACAACAAACAATAGAATGAAAACAACTATTTTACTTTTCCTCTGTATAGTATTTGCGAGAGGTCTTACAGGACAATCACGCTCTTATTTTTCAAACGACACCCTGGATCAGGTGGTGTATTTTGGAGCCCAATATGGAAATGAAAACTATTTTTTGGTCCGGGCAGGTGATTTTGATCATCAGCCAAGCGCTCCATTGCTCATTGATACCGAAGGATATGTTCACTCTTTAATAAGTTTAGACAGTACTTTTCAATTGAGCGATTCCATAGTGTTTGAAAAGCATGATGGATATTATTTTAATCCTTTCAAGCTCGTGTTTATAAATGATACCATCTTCGTTGCTGGAAGCGCCATTAGGGAAGATGGTTCTGATATGCAAATCTTCATAAGCAGTTACACCCGTAATTTGCAACTTATTGGCTATTCCATGTTCGGTGACAGCTCAAAAATTGAGATTATGAGCGATATAAAACTAAACAACAGAGGTCATTTTATTGTACCGGCAAAAATTCTTTCGCAAAATCTTGATAGCAGTTATTTTGCTTTTTTTGAAATAAGTAAAACTAACGAACTAATTTATAGAGCCGAAGACCCCAGCTGGACTAACTTAGGAGGTCCCATTGTACTCCAGCTACCCGAGTCAAAACTTTATCATTTTATCGATGAAGCTTATGTAAGTATTTATGATTCAATGTTTCTTCATCAAGCAACTATTTTCCCTGAGTTTCATAATTGGTTTGCATTTATGTACCGGTCAGCCCTCTTTGCCCAGGATAAATACTTTGTTGGCGGTATCATGTCGAATGTGGTGGGTAAAAAGCCTGAAGATAAGTTGGAAATTCAAGAGGATTACATTGACATAACCTATTATTTGGTCGATAGTTGGTCGAATTCGGTGGATTCAGGTTTTCTATATTTACCCGATACGCTGGATTTCTGTGGAGGAATGGATTGTCTTCCAGATGGCTCCCTTTGCTATGGGGGAATCCACAATGCTTTGATTGACTTTGATAAACCGCATTTTGCAGAAGTGGACAAATGGATTGTGGTAAACAATACCAACTACCTGACTCAAACAGACAATTGGTTTTTTCGCTATGGAGGTGATGCAAATTACGATATGTACGGATTGTATTTAACTACTAAAAACGAATGTATTGTATATTCCACCCGATACGATTGGCAACATAACACCAAACGTGAGCGTGATATTTTAATCATGAAAATAGACAGTACAGGACTTCTTGTAGGTGATAATAACCAAATTGCAAAAACTCAATTTTGTTTGGTTTATCCAAACCCAGGATACAATGAGTTGAATATTAAGTCGTACAATTTTGATGGGATATTTGAAATGTATAATTTGCAAGGAGTTCGGGTTTTGAGCAATTCAACGTCCAATTCTACAACCTTGATAAATACTTCGTTCCTTGACCCCGGTGTTTATTTATACAGAATATTGGATGCGAACAAGGAGATCATGTTAGCAGGAAAATGGATGAAGAAATAGAGCAAAGAAGGGAGAGGGAAATAAGAAGTCGGGAGTCAGGAGTAGGAAATTGGGAGTTTTTCCCGCCGGGTTGATCAAAACCCGGCGGGTGGAGAATGGGGGAGTTAAAAGTGCCTAAAGTGAACTAAAGTTAAAAGTACACTAAGTGCGACAATGGATGCGGATTTAATTCCAGTTTTTAGCATCAATATTAAATTAACATCAATGAATTTTCGCATTGCACTTGTCTGCCTAAGGCATGAAATGCTCAGAATAAAACCTACGCGTTGCAAACGCCTAGGAGATGGTGATTTGATCCCCATTTATTCCCAATGATATTTTTATCCCTTTCCGAATTATGCCTTACTTTGTGGTACTAAACAAATCCTCTCGGTATGATGAAAAAAACGATCGCCCTATTTTTTCTTGGTTTATTTGTACTTGGATGTACCGCACCAACATCCTCTCATGACAATGAAACATCCAAAGAAGTAAAAGAAACGTCCGCAAACAAAGCTTTTCAGGTAAATGATAAGGTTCGCTCCTATACCACCGCAGAAGGAACAAATTTAAGGTTAAGTGCCATGCCCGACAACACGTTTGAGCAAGCCAAACAACCACTCGAAACCGAAATTGCCGTTTTTGTAAATCCGCAAAAAACATTTCAGGAGCTCGTTGGTATAGGAGGTGCTATCACGGATGCTTCGGCGGAAGTATTTGCCACCTTGCCTGCAGAAAAACAAAAGAAGTTTTTGGATTCATATTATCATCCTAACAAAGGCATTGGTTATACACTGGCTCGCACCACCATACATAGCTGCGATTTTAGCCAAGCAAGTTATACCTACGTATCTGATAATGACAAAAGTTTAAAAAGCTTTGATATTAATCACGATAGGGCATTCCGAATCCCCCTAATTAAAAAAGCCATTGCAACTGCCGGTGGTGAGCTCACCCTATTTGTCAGTCCGTGGAGTCCGCCAGCTTTTATGAAGGACAACAACAACATGCTCAAGGGAGGTAAACTTTTGCCCGAATATGCTGATTCGTGGGCGTTGTATTACGCCAAGTTTATCAAAGCTTACGAAAAAGAAGGAATTCCGATTTGGGGACTTTCCATACAAAACGAACCCATGGCTACACAACGCTGGGAATCATGCATCTATACTGCCGAAGAAGAAAGAGATTTCTTGAAAAACCACCTGGGACCCACCATGGAAAAGGAAGGACTGGCAGATAAAAAAATTATTGTCTGGGACCACAACAGGGATCTAATCAGCCATCGGGCAAATACTATTTTTAACGATCCGGAAGCCGCAAAATACGCCTGGGGAATTGGATTTCATTGGTATGAAACCTGGACAGGTGGCGAGCCTAAGTTTGAAAATTTAGCCAACATCAACGAATCGTTTCCCGATAAAAAGCTGATTTTTACAGAAGGTTGTGCCGAAAGTTTTAATGCCGATCATTATCAGTATTGGCCCAATGCTGAGCGTTATGGCCATTCGATGATCAATGATTTCAATAACGGAACGGTAGCCTGGACCGACTGGAATATCCTGTTGGATGAAACCGGTGGCCCCAACCACGTGAACAACTTGTGTTTTGCTCCTGTTCATGCCGACACCAA
>JBFHGX010000278.1:0-3519 GCA_041582875.1 Bacteroidales bacterium
AAATTAATTCCCGGTCAACTTTACCACATCTACAACCGTGGCATTAACAGTTGTGCGATTTTTAGGGAAGAGGAAAACTATGGATACTTTTTACGGTTGTTCGAAAAACACGTGGCACCGTTAGTGCATACTTACACATGGGCATTGTTGCCCACACATTTTCATTTGTTGGTGGAGGTGAGGGATCAAGACCTGACAGGTTTTGAAAACCTGTCAGGTCTAAAACCAGCCCACCAGCATTTTTCTAACTTATTTAATGCATATTCTAAATCCATCAACAAACGCTTCAACCGACATGGGTCATTGTTCGAACGTCCGTTTAAACGGAAACTAATTCAGAATAATCAACAACTCATTAGCACCTTGATCTATATCCACAACAACCCTGTTCACCATGGCTATTGCAAACATCCCAATGAATATGGTTGGTCGTCGTACAACGATTATCTGTTAGAAAACCCGAAACAGAAGCTCGTCAACTTCAAAAAAGCATTATTTGATTCTCACAACAATTTTATTTATCAACATGAACAAGCCGTTCAACACCCGATATATGATATAGGGGAAGAATAATGTGATTAAAAAAACATGAGATGCAAATCACCGGAACTCATATCAATTACTATCTTGTTTGCCATCGCAAACTGTGGCTTTTTGCCCAATCCATTCAAATGGAGCATACGCATGATGCGGTAACCGAAGGCAAACTATTGCATGAAACATCTTATCCGCAAAGGCCTTCGCAATATGAGGAAATTCAAGTGGAGGGCATTAAAATTGATTTTTTCGATACCAAAAACAAGGTTGTTCATGAAATTAAAAAATCGTCGAAACTTCATCATGCCCATATCTGGCAAGTGAAATACTACATTTATGTGTTAGAGAAAAATGGCATCGCCGGGGTTAGCGGCTTATTGGAGTATCCAAAAGAACGAAAAACAGAAGAGGTATTTTTAAGTGAAATTGATCGCATTCGGATAGCGGAAATGTGCGACGAAATAGAGAAGATTGTGGAACGCGAAGAAGTGCCCCCTGCATTGAATACCTCAAGGTGTAAAAACTGCTCCTATTTTGATTTTTGCTATGTAAACGAAAGGACTAATACATGAAAAGAGCGTATTACTTATTTAATCCGGGTAGGCTATCGCGTACCGACAACACCTTGAAATTTACGCCTGTAGACGATAAGGGTCAGGATCAAAAGCCCAGGTTTTTGCCAGTGGAGCAGGTAGATCAGCTTTTTGTATTTGGGTCGGTGGATGCCAATTCGGCCATGTATAATTTTTTGGGGAAGAATGAAATAGCGGTTCATTTTTTCGATTACTACGAAAATTACACAGGCTCGTTTTTGTCGAAGGACTATTTACTGGCAGGCAGGATGTTGATTAAGCAAACCGATCATTTCAATAATCACAAAAAGCGCATGGTAGTAGCTCGGCAGTTTATTGAAGGTGCTGCCTGGAATATGACCAAAAACCTCAAATACTACCACAACCGTGGGAAAAACATGGAGGAATATATCCAGAAAATAGAGCTCTTTACTCAGAGCATTCAACAAACCACTCGGGTAGATGAGTTGATGGGTATTGAAGGCAATATTCGCCAGGTATATTACAAGGCTTTTAATCACATTATCAACGACTTTGCCATGGAAGACCGCAACAGGCAACCGCCGACCGATCCGCTCAACGCATTGATATCCTTTGGTAATATGATGTGTTATGCACAGGTATTGCGATCGATACACCAAACTCAACTCAATCCAACCATCAGCTATTTACACACGCCGGGTGAACGTCGTTTCTCGCTTGCGCTGGATTTGGCAGAGATTTTCAAGCCTATATTGGTCGACCGGGTGATATTCAAAGTATTAAACAAAAAGATCATCCAACTTAACGATTTCGATCAAAAACTCAATCGGCTACTGCTTAAAGACAAAGCACGCATGAAATTCATTGAAGCCTTCGAAAGCAGACTCACCGAGACCATTGTCCACCGAAGCTTAAATAAATCGGTAAGCTATAAACACCTCATCAAACTCGAAGCCTATAAACTGCAAAAACACTTCCTAGGCATGGAAACATATAGTCCGTTGAAAATATGGTGGTAGCAGGTAATGGGGAAAGCAAAAGGTACTTGGAGTTAGAAGTGCCTTAAGTTAGGGAGGAAATAAATGACTAGTGAGGCAGAATCACGAATTAAAAAAACGAGTGATGTATATTATATTGGTTTATGACATAGGGGAAAAGCGTGTTGGAAAGATGTTAAAATTATGTAGACGATATGTGAATTGGATACAAAATTCCGTATTTGAGGGTGAGATTAGCGAAGTTCAGCTCAAGGAGTTGCGATTTAAGGCCTTGGAGATCATGAAGGAGGAAAGTGACAGTTTAATTATTTTCAAAACCCGGCAAGAGAAATGGCTTGATAAAGAAGTGATTGGCACGGAACGAAGCAATCTGGACAAGTTTTTATAGTTGTCGATGCCTAATTTTGACAATAATAAAAGACTAAAAATCCAGTCAACACAAAAGTATCGCTCATTGACATACTGAAAACCAAGCAGATACAAAGGTTGTCGAACCTCCGGCAAAACCATTGGATTGACCACCGACACAAGACGGGCGTGTTTCAGACAAAAATACTTACACTAACTTGGTGAGAATCAAGTAATATTTGTATTTTCGTCGACGGCTATTAATCGAACCAATGTGGAATTGAAACCTGGATTTATGCGCCAGCTGGGCGAACCTGAACCTGCTATTAATCGAACCAATGTGGAATTGAAACTCCTCGATTGGTTTCAGAGCGATCGTGACTTTGAAACTATTAATCGAACCAATGTGGAATTGAAACACCGAAAGGGTTAAAAACAACTAACTATGCTTTTTACTATTAATCGAACCAATGTGGAATTGAAACTCAGCAATATTTGATGAAGACCATGGTGGAGTTTCAGCTATTAATCGAACCAATGTGGAATTGAAACATGGAGCACCTGGCATGTCGTGTACAATATCCTGGGCTATTAATCGAACCAATGTGGAATTGAAACTTCAAAAATAACACTTGTTGAAGCTGCTGGCAATCCTATTAATCGAACCAATGTGGAATTGAAACATTAATAAGTTCTATTTTTGGATTCAGATGCAATTCCTATTAATCGAACCAATGTGGAATTGAAACTGGAAACGAGCGTGAAATTGGCTCCCGTAAAAGTGGCTATTAATCGAACCAATGTGGAATTGAAACTTGCATATACATTTCTGTCATTGGATATATGACAACCTATTAATCGAACCAATGTGGAATTGAAACACCAAGACGTTCCCAACCTTCGATAAATGTTTTGGCCTATTAATCGAACCAATGTGGAATTGAAACTGGGTAGGCGCTTGACTGGGAACTTCTCCGACTTCTCTATTAATCGAACCAATGTGGAATTGAAACAACCTAATTACCTGTCGCGACTTAACAATATCAAGCTATTAATCGAACCAATGTGGAATTGAAACAGCC
>JBFHGX010000279.1:0-3502 GCA_041582875.1 Bacteroidales bacterium
ATCACAAATTGGAATTACTTATCAATTGTACAGAGACAATTCCTCTAGTAATCCATTGGCTGAAGTTCAAGGAACAGGGGCAGCCCTTGATTTCGGAATTTATTCAGACATAGGAGTCTACACCATTAAAGGGGTTCACAACGCTACCAGTTGCGAACGGTGGATGGAAGGTGAGTTGATTATCAATGCGCAACCCAACAATTACACTGTTACTGCCAATGGAGCACCTGCTCAGGCTGTATGGTATTGCCCTCCAGTAGAAATGGGTCTTTCTTTTTCTGAGGTAAGCATTCAATACACGCTTACCTTGCCTGATGGATCACAAGAAATATTTACAGGAGATGGAGGTGCTTTGGTATTTGGTGACTATAGTCAACCTGGTGCCTATACCGTAAAAGCTGTCAATACAACCACTTCCTGCGAAACAGATATGACGGGAACAATTAATGTGTATGAACAACCTATTGCATACGATTTTACAGCTCAGGATAATCCTTCTGTTTATTGTTCAGGAGATGTTAATGCCATCACTTTGCTGCTGTCTTCTTCGCAAACCGGAGTACTTTATCAACTTACTAAAGATGGTATGGCAGTAGGATCTGCTCAGCCAGGCAATACTGGTTTATTGACTTGGCAAAATGTTTCTCAATATGGTTTTGGTCAATATTCAGTCGAAGCTAGTTTTGCAGCTGACCCATTTTGTACTTCGACGATGAATGGAACAGTCGATGTATCTGAAATTGAATCACCCATGGCCAGTATCATTGGAATCGTGAATGTTTGCGAAAATGCTACCTGTACCCCAATGGAGATCGTATTTACCGGACTTCAAACCACAGAAGTAGTTTATACTGATGGTGTTCAGAATTATTCTATCATACTTGATCCAGCAACTTCTCCGCATTCAATCGAGGTTTGTCCTACCCAAACAACGATATATCAGTTGGTGTCTGCTCATTATACTGAAGAACCATTTTGCGTAGGTACAGTGTCAGGAGACTTTACCGTTAATGTTAATCCGTTGCCACAAGTGTTTGCCGGAAACCCGGTAGCAACTTGTGTGTTAAATCCAATTACCTTAACTGAAGCTACAACCGACTATTCTAGTAGTGTTCTATGGTCTATAGAAAGTGGAAACGGAACACTGGATGATTATAACATCTTAACCCCAACTTATACTCCTGATCCATTGGATCAGGGAACAATTGTAGTGCTTAAGATTACTGCATTTGGCACGAATAGTTGTAGCACTGAAGAAACCTCATCAACAGTTGAAATCAGTGTTGAATCATTACCAATAGCTGATGCAGGTTCTGACTTATCTGCTTGTATTTCCCTAGCTTCCATCCAACTTACAGAAGCAACAGCTCAAAATGCTTCATCGGTTTTGTGGCAACATGATGGAGCAGGATCACTTAACAGCGTTACGGATATAAACCCTGTTTATACTCCGCAACCTGCTGACGAAGGTCAAATGATTACTTTTACCATGACCGCCTTTGGTCTGGGAGAATGTGTAGGGGAGGAGTCAGTAGCTAGTATGACCATCTTTTTCAATTCGATGCCAGTTGTTGATGCAGGAATAGGCGGAAGTATTTGTGCCTCTGAATCAATTGATTTATCAGGAACAGCGCAAGGTTACAGCACGGTTATTTGGACCGTTGTTCAAGGATCTGGTATTTTTAATGACGACGCCCAATTAAACACTACCTTCCAACCCGATGAGGTGAATGTTGTAACTGTGATGACCCTTAAATTAACTGCCTTTGGAATTGAAGGCTGTTTGAATGACTTTACTGAATCGTTTGTTGATGTTACTGTTGTTCCGGCGCCAGTCATCTTTGCCGGAATAAATGATACTATTTGTGAGTTGAGACCTTATCACTTGGATCAGGCGACAGTGAGTAATGCAACAGCGTTTGAGTGGACTACTTCAGGGACTGGTTCTTTTGATGACGTATTCCTCATAAATCCGACCTATACACCAAATCAATCAGATTTAAATAATGGAAGTGTTGAATTTTACTTGACAGCATCCAATCCCGATTGTGCTGGTGTTCCTGATACCATGACGTTAGTATTTGGTGACTATCCGTTGGTTGCTTTTAACTACGCCACCCAAGCATGTCCGGGTACAGATGTTCTTTTCGAGGATTTATCTTCTACAAACATTGGTGCCATAGTAAAATGGGAATGGAACTTTGGTGATGGTTCAATTACTATTATCAATTGGCCGGATGATCCAAACATAATCCATAGTTATGCAAATAGTGGTGATTATACGGTAACTTTTACTGCTACCACCTCCATGGGTTGTGAAGCCAGCTTGTCAAATCAAATTGAAGTTTTTCCTTCCCCTGTAGCAGATTTTAATGTGATTAATAATGGAGATTGCTCAAATGCGCCCATTCAGTTTTCTGACCAGAGCATGTCAGCCGGAGGAGCAATTATAAGCTGGCTTTGGGACTTTGATGATCCTGGATCAGGAACTTCTAACATAAGTACAGATCAAAATCCTGAACATGCCTTCTCTTTAGGTGGCAACTTTGAAGTCACACTCATTGCAGTTGATGAAAATGGTTGTTCGGATACGGTGACAAAAACTGTCAATACGTTGGAGTCACCAATTGCTTTATTTGCTCAAATGTCTGTTTCTCCTTCCAGTTGTCAGAATACAGAAGTTCAATTTACAGACTTATCTGCAACTTCTTCGAGTACCATCACCGAATGGATATGGAGTTTTGGCGACGGTAGCCCTGATGTGGTAGTGTTGTCACCGGATGATCCAAACTTAATTCACATATTCCCTGCCAGTGGTGTTTACACCGTTTCACTGCAGGTATCCAATAATTTGGGATGTTTTGACACCTATGTGCAGAATGTAAATATCACTGTTCCGGAGTTTGAAGCCAACTTCACTTACACCATCGACTCATGTCACACTCTCCATTTTGTAGACGCCAGCACCCCACCACCAGGTTATTTCTTGGTCACCTACGATTGGGACATGGGAGATGGAAACATTATCCACGACGATCCTGATTTTAATTACTCTTATGCAGATGGAGGACTTTATAGTGTAACCTTGACAGTAACTGCAGACAGCTCAAACCATCTCTGCTCCTCCACCGTCACCCTCCCGGTGATCGTCCCCAACACCCCCACGATCTACTACACCTTTGATCCCGATACAACATGTCTGGGCGAGACCACCTACTTTTATGGCGCTTCAGGCACCCAGATTACTTCTTGGTACTGGAACTTTGACGATGGCCTCGACTCAACAGGACAATACACCGGCCATATCTACGATAACCCCGGAAGCTATGATGTAACGCTCTACATCACCGACACCAACCTGTGTCAGAATAGCCTCACCCAAACGGTGATCATCAATGATATCCCCGATGTGACCATGCAAATTTTTAGCACTCCCAACTGTGCTAACAGCACCATCAGCTTTATGGGCGATAGTCCCCAAGGCATCGCCTCCTGGATGTGG
>JBFHGX010000280.1:0-3476 GCA_041582875.1 Bacteroidales bacterium
CTGTTTCCCAACTGGAAACATTTACCTGTAGGCTATCATGGCAGAAGTTCTTCCATTGTAGTGAGTGGCACCAACATCCACCGTCCGAAGGGGCAAACACTACCTAAAGAAGCTACCAACCCCATCTTTGGCCCTTCAAAATTGGTTGATTTTGAATTGGAGATGGCCTTTATCACCGGCAAAGAAACCGCTCTGGGAGAGAGTGTCACCACAGAACAAGCCAACGAATACATTTTCGGAATGGTACTATTCAACGACTTGTCAGCGCGCGATATGCAAAAATGGGAATATATTCCTCTGGGACCTTTTTTGGCCAAGAATTTTGGCTCCGTTATTTCACCCTGGATTGTTACCTTAGAAGCTTTGGAGCCATTCAGGGTTGATGGGCCAGAACAAAAACCTGCCGTACTCCCCTATCTTCAATCATCCGGAAAAAACAACTACGACATCCACCTCGAAGTTGGATTAACTCCTGAATCAGGAACCGAAACACTGTTGTCACAATCCAACACCAAATACCTGTACTGGAGTATCAACCAGCAACTTGCTCATCAAACAGTGAATGGATGTAATATCCGCGTAGGCGATATGTATGGTTCCGGAACGATATCAGGGCCAACGCCAGGCTCCTATGGATCGATGCTGGAACTGTCATGGCAAGGCACAAAGCCCATCCCGTTGAACGGAGGCGGTGAACGTAAATTTATTCAGGATAACGACACCATTACGATGCGCGGATATTGCAAAAAGGACAAGCTCCGCATCGGTTTCGGTGACTGTACCACTAAAATCTTACCTGCAAAACAATAATAATGAAGGAGATAAATCCGAACACGCTGAGCAATCAGGAACTGAGTCGCATTCTTCAAAATGGGATTGCTCCGCGCCCCATTGCTTTAGCCTCTACGGTGGATGAATTGGGAAATCCCAATTTATCCCCGTTTAGTTTCTACAATGCCTTTGGCATTAACCCGACTACCCTCATATTTTCACCTGCACGTCGTGGGCGCGACAACACCACCAAAGACACCTTGGAAAATCTGAAGGTACATGGTGAGGTGGTTATTAATGCAGTTAGTTATGACATGGTTCAGCAAGTAAGTCTGAGCAGTACAGAATATGCCAAAGGAGTTAACGAGTTCGATAAATCGGGGCTTACTCCGGTAGCGAGTAAAATGATCAAGCCATTCAGAGTAAAGGAATCGCCGTTGCAATTTGAGTGTAAGGTGCGTGAAATTGTGGAGACCAGCGGAAAAGCCGGATCAGCCAATTTGGTTATCTGCGAAATTGTGTGTATCCATGTTAGTCAGCATGTACTCGATGAGCAAGGCAATATTAATGTGGACAAAATTGATTTGGTAGGTCGATTGGGCGGCGACTATTATGTACGCACTTCGGGTGACGCCAAGTTTATTGTACCTAAACCGCTTTCCGCTAAAGGAATAGGCGTAGACAGTCTTCCTGAAAACATCAGACTCAGCAATTATCTTACAGGCAACGATTTAGGCCAACTTGGCAATTTGGAAACCTTACCAACGGATAATGAAATCGCGGAAATCAGGCTACACCGGGCATATATCAACACCCTTGGAAGTGAGCAGAAGAAACATTTGAAAGCCCGAGAAATGATTGACAATGGAAATGTAAGTCAAGCTTTGGCTTTGTTAATGGCCTAAACTATTACCATTTCCACAACATTTACAATGAGCCACTTACCAGGTGGTTCATTTTTTCTACAGGTTAAAAAAAAAGCCACACCCAAGTGGCGTGGCTAAAACTCAAAATAAAAGCACTAGTATACTTTTTTGAATTAACACAAATTAGTTATGTATGGAAGGAACTTTAGCCTTTTTAACTTCAACCATTACTTCAGTAGCATTTTTCAAGTTATCCCCAACAGGACAACGATCGAGAACTGCAGCTAGCCAGGTTTTTAGGGTATCGTCATCGGCGTTACAATCAGGCCTTAACACCACTTTGATTGTTTTGTAACCAGCACGCTCTTCAGATGATTTTCCAAACAAGCGATCAGGATTTAAATTACCTACCAGGTCAATTTTAACACTTTTCATTTCTAAGCCTAATTCCTGAGCACAAACGTGTGACATTACGTTTAAACATCCGGCATAAGCCGCCAGTACAAACTCAACAGGATTAGCCCCTTGGTTGGTTCCGCCCAGCTCTTCTGGTTCGTCAATTACCAACTCAAAACCTCTGGCTTTAACAATCGTCTTAGTTGCATTTTCGCTATGAGCTTTCACTCTGAAATTTAAATCTGCCATTTTTATTCTTTTGAAATTTAAACCGCAAAAATAGGGCGCTAGGTGATCGGTATTCTTTTTCAACCACATTGGTATTACTGCCCTTTGCATGGAATTAGTCAGGGTTAAAGTTGTATTTTTGCATCCGATAGGAAGTAATTCAATGGTGATCATTTCATGAAATTGGTGTAATCAAAATCTACGAAAATGAAAACCGAAAAATTAAGAGAATGACGGTTGAAGCCTGTTTAAATGCATTGAGTGCGGAAGAAAAAGCCGAACTCATGAAGAATAAAATTGAAGTGGAATTTGAAGCTGGTGAAACCATCATCAAAAAAGGATTTGTAGCCAGCAACATCATGTACCTTGAAACGGGGTTGGCCAAATTGGATATCCAAACCGATGGCAAAACCTCCACAGTAAGTTTGATTGCTCCCAAATCCTTTGTGGGGATTATCTGTACTTTTTCGAGCCACAATTATAATTTCTCCGCTGTAGCGATCGAGAAAACAAGGGTGAGCCTGTTCGACATGGAATTATTTGAAAAATTCGTCCATCAAAATGGCGAATTTGCTTGCCATATTATCAAACATATGTCGGCACTAACCAATGAGCTTGTACATCGCATTTCGAGATTTGCTTTCAAAAATATTGATGGTTCGTTGGCTATTCTGCTCACCGACTTTAGTCGTATTTACGCCTCTGATTCATTCACGCTTCCGGTAAACCGCAAAGAAATGGCTCAGATGCTGGGTTATTCGAAGGAAAGCGTAATCAACACATTATCTAAATTCAACAAAGAAAACATCCTCCAGGTGAATGATAAACATATTGACATATTGGATAAAGACAGACTTATCCAAATTGGAGAAGTGGGTTAACGATTTGTCATCATGTTTCCCATCGGTATTTATTTTATAAAAAAAGGGAAATCGATAGTTGTTATCTCGAAAGGGATGAAATCAACAAAAAAAGGCTGCATCGAACAATGCAGCCTTTTTTAATTAGTGCCCGCAAGAAAACCATGATGTTTTCCCGGTGAGTTAGTAAAACGCAATCTGAATAAGCTGGATATTTTTTGGGTAATTGATCAATTTTACTTTTGGGGTATTTCTCAGCCTTATTTTCCACTTTTTAATGGCAAAATCTCATAAAAACGTCATTTCAGGACATAGTTATTCCATTTATCATTCATATTATCAGATAGATAAGTAA
>JBFHGX010000281.1:0-3471 GCA_041582875.1 Bacteroidales bacterium
ATGGGTGACATGGCGACCAATGCCATGTTCATGTGGACCCAAACCACCACCAAACCTTACAAAGGTTTTCCACGTGGAAGACGCTACAACTTCAACAACGAAGATACACAGGCCCTCATCGATAACCTACCGGACATTGAATACATAGCTCCACGCTTGCAGGTCTTCGGCGGAAACGAAAACAACAACGTGGTTCGGGGCGATCGTACTGCCAGCTACAGCATTCAGGGCGACTGTCCCGACTATTTCAAAATTGATCCTGTAAACCTTGAAAGGGGTCGGCTAATTAATGAACTTGACATCGATGACAAGCGAAAAGTGGTCGTCATTGGAACCAGAGTCAAATCGGAACTTTACGATAAAGAAGAAGATCCCATCAACACGATGATCCGGATTCAAGGGGTGTATTTTAAAGTGGTGGGCGTGCACTCGTCCAAAAAAAGCGACCGGCAAGCTGAACAGGAAAACGCTCAGATTTTTATGCCCTTCACCACCATGCAGCAAACGTATAATTTTGGCAACATTGTGGGTTGGTACAGCATGACAGCCGTGGATGGAGTTCCTGCCTCACAACTCATGGATGAAGCCAAAGCACTCATGCGTTCGCGGCACTCCATCGATCCTACCGACGATCGAGCTATCGGTGGTTTCAACATCGAAGTGGAATATAAAAAAATGAAAAACCTATTTATCGGAATCGATTCGCTCATCTGGTTTGTAGGAATATTTACACTGCTTGCCGGAGTCATCGGCATTAGCAATATCATGCTGGTGGTGGTAAAAGAACGTACCAAAGAAATTGGTATCCAACGGGCGCTTGGTGCCACTCCTCTCGAGGTGAAAAGCCAAATTGTGATCGAAACGGTATTCCTTACTACCATTGCAGGTTACATAGGACTTACCATGGGTGTTGGAGCTTTGGAGCTTATCAATTATGCATTGGAAAGTTCAGGTTCCTCAGGTGAAATGTTCCGACACCCGGAAGTCGATTTTTATAAAGCCATCGCCGCACTGATATTACTGGTAGTGTCGGGCGCCTTGGCAGGATTAATCCCAGCACAACGTGCAGTTTCAATAAAACCAATTGATGCATTACGCGATGAGTAGAATGGGGAAAGTTAAAAGTTAAAAGTTGAAAGTTAAAAGTAAATTGAAAAAATAATCTATTTAAATACCCTGTTTGTATATGAAAACATTTTTCAAAGTATTGCTCGCTATTGTTGTTTTAGGAATTTTTGGTTATACCATTTACTTCTTATATCAAAAATCGCAAACGCAACCCATTGTTTACGAAACCACATCACCAACCATTGCCAATGTAATTAAAAAAACTACCGCTACAGGTTCGGTAATTCCACGTAAAGAAATCGAAATAAAGCCTGTAGTTTCAGGTATTATCGACGAACTTTATGTAGTCGAAGGTCAGGAATTGAAAAAAGGCGATCTAATTGCTAAAATCCGCATTATCCCCAACATGATTAACCTGAATAACGCTAAGTCTGGAGTTGAAACAGCTAAAATACGGATGGAAGATGCCAAACGCAATTACGACCGTCAACTTGAATTGCTCGAAAAAGGTGTTATCGCTAAAGCGGATTACGAATCCTATGAGGTGGCCTACAAAAATGCCCAGGAGGATCTCGAAACAGCAGAAGAAACCTTGCAATTGATCAGAGATGGCCAAATTAAAAAGCAAAGTGGCGAAACCAACACCCTGGTAAAATCAACCATCTCGGGAATGGTGCTGGATGTACCGGTGGAAATTGGGAATCAAGTGATCGAATCAAATAACTTCAATGCTGGTACAACCATCGCCACTGTAGCCGATATGGGGGAGATGGTTTTTGAAGGCAATATCGACGAATCGGAAGTGGGTAAAATCAAAGAGGGTATGCCGCTTCTACTCACCATCGGCGCACTCGAAAATGTAACCTTTGATGCCAACCTGGAACAAATTTCGCCCAAAGGAGTAGAGGTAAATGGTGCCGTACAATTCAAAATAAAGGCAGATGTGCAACTTAAAGACGATCAGTTTATTCGATCTGGTTACAGCGCCAATGCTGATATTGTTCTGGCCCGCGTGGATAGTGTAATGACCATTTCAGAAGGTTTGCTGCAATTCGACGACTCTTCCACCTTCGTTGAAGTGGAAGTGTCACCGCAACAATTCGAAAAAAGAATCGTGAAAACGGGCCTTTCAGATGGGATTAATATCGAAGTGCTTTCTGGCATCACAAAAGAGGATAAACTCAAGAAATTGAGGTAACTTTACATCTTATTAATCTATAAGATATAATCAAATGAAAGTTGGAATCATTATTTGTGATAGATACAGAAATTGTGCTGGGGGAAAATGTTTCAAAGCATTGAAAAACAGAGAAGGTGCATTTGATATTTATAGTAAAGATGAACCTCTCGAAATTGTGGGATACACCACCTGTGGAGGATGTCCGGGAGGAAATATTGAATATGCTCCTGAAGAGATGAAAAAAAATGGGGCAGAGACCATTCATTTGGCTACCGGCCTTGTGGTTGGATACCCACCTTGCCCCTACACGACTCATTTTAAGAATTTCATTGAAACCAAATACAATCTCAAAGTGGTTGTTGGCACGCATCCCATTCCTCAAAAATACCTCACAACCCACGAAAACCTTAAAACCTGGCAATCCCATGAAATGCAAGAATTGATAAAACCCACGCTTGGTAACATGGAATTGAGATTGAAATACGATTAAATTTAAGTTACACAAAATGTACCGTTATATATTTGGACCTGTGCCATCAAGAAGGTTGGGCATGTCGTTGGGAGTCGATTTAGTTCCTAAAAAAGTATGTTCGCTCAACTGTGTGTATTGCGAAGTAGGCCAAACAACAAAACTGACTCTCGACCGAAAAGAATACATCAAATCCGACAAAATAAAGGAAGAGTTAACCCAGTATTTTAACGAAAACCCCGACCCCGATTACATTACTTTCTCAGGATCAGGAGAACCCACATTAAATGCTAACATCGGAGAAATTCTTCAGTTCATAAAACAACGAAAACCCAAAATTCCAATCGCAGTTTTAACCAATGGCACACTCCTTTTCAACAAAGAAGTTAGAGATGCCATCAAAGCAGCCGATGTGGTACTTCCTTCTCTGGATGCAGCAACTGAGGAGGTATTTAACAAAATAAATCGTCCTGCAAACAATTTAAATATTGATCGGTATATCCAGGGACTCATCGAGTTTCGAAAAGAATTTAAAGGGAAAATATGGCTCGAAATATTCATCTTACCTGGATACAATGACCATCAAAGTGAACTCGATGAGCTAAAAAAAATCATTTTGAAAATAAAAGCGGATTCGGTTCAATTAAACACCTTGGACAGACCCGGAACAATAGCCAATTTACGAGGTGCATCAAGAGAAGAATTGCAAAAAATTGCTGACCAATGGCAACTTGAAGGGATTGAAATCATTGCG
>JBFHGX010000282.1:0-3454 GCA_041582875.1 Bacteroidales bacterium
CTGGCTGCCATTGGTCAAAAGACCGATGTTAATTTTATTGATGATATCAATCAGGCTGCCGAAGGAGGCCAGTTGGGTTTAACCCGCTGGGGCGATGTGGCTGCTGATAAAAACACCCTTCAAACAGGTATTCCTTCAGTGTTTGCTGCCGGGGATGGTGTAACAGGACCTGCCACCATCATCGAAGCTATCGCGCAAGCTAAAAAAGCTTCGTTGTCGTGTCATCAGTTCCTTTGCGGAGAAGAGTTAATTCCGGAAAAACGACCATTTTTAAGTAAAAAGGACAATTTTAAAAAACAGGTTCCTGCTGATTATGTCGAAAATTTCGTACATCAAACACGGGAAGAAATGCCTACGCTCGATCCGGATAACCGATTAAATTTCAAAGAAGTTGAATTGGGTTATACCGACGAAAGTGTGGCCCGCAACGAAGCCCAACGTTGTCTGGAGTGCGGATGTCAGGAGTTTTATCATTGCGATTTGCAAAAGTATTCTGATACGTATGAGGTGGAACAAGAAAAGTTTGCCGGTGATTACAATGAATATCGCGTAGATTTCTCTCATCCATTCATCGAAATAGATAACAATAAATGTATTTTATGTTCGCGTTGTATCCGCATTTGTAACGAGGTTGCCGGCGACAATGCCTTGGGATTGGTCAACAGAGGTTTTAAAACCTATGTGGCCCCAAGTCTGGGAGATAAACTCACCGACACCAATTGTCAGTCGTGCGGATTGTGTATCGATACTTGTCCTACAGGTGCCATTTCCGAGAATTTCCCCTTTAAACCGGGTCCCATCAAGGAAAATGCGTTGGCTGCCATCGACAATTATGGTTCTGAAGGTGTGGCCATGAATTTGATGTCGTACAAAAATAACTTCGTTATGCGCGTCGAAGGTCGCGAAGGTTTGATTAACGATAAAGGTAGCATTGGCCGCCGTCCTAAATTTGGTTATCGTTACCTCAACGATTCTTCCCGATTGAAAACACCGATGCTAAAGAAAGGTGAAAAATTTGAAGCCATTTCCTTTGA
Organism: Bacteroidales bacterium; assembly: GCA_041582875.1. GTDB lineage: Bacteria > Bacteroidota > Bacteroidia > Bacteroidales > F082 > UBA6244. The sequence goes on from JBFHGX010000282.1 coordinate 1,035, forward strand.
GGAAGCCTACAAATTAATAGCTAAGCAAGTGAAAGCCACTCAACCTGAAGAATCAGCTGTGTTTGCAGGTGCTCGTCTGACCAATGAAGAAATCTATTTGGTTCAAAAATGGGCTCGTGAGGGTATTAAAACACCTTATATCGCCAACTTCCATTACATGGGAAGGGGTAAAGGTTATGCGATTAATTCCTTGGATAATGTGCCTTTTGCTGATTTGGAGAAAGCTACGAAAATATATTTATTTGGAGCTGAATTGCAAGAGGATCACGATTATGTAGGCTTCTTGGTGAACCAAACCCGGATTAAAAAAGGAATTGAGGTTGAAAAACTTTCTACACTTGACCAGCCATCTGAAATTCATAAAATAGATGCCTACTTGCCCATCAAAGATTATTATGCTTTTGTAAAGGCCGTAAACGTCTTTCTGATTGCTAATGGCATGCAAAATCAATTGTTTATCGATGACAATACCACTGGATTTGAAGCTTATGCTGCTACGTGTATGGCCCTGTCTTTTGATGATTTGTGCCAAACGGCCGGTGTATCTCCAGAACATATTGCTCAATGGGCATACGCGTATAACCGCGAGATGAATGCGGTACTGATTTTCTCTGAGAAATACATCAGTGTAAATACAAGTTATGAGCTTTATAATTTAGCTCTCATTACCGGAAAGTTGGGTAAAACAGGTAGCGGATTGATGCCTCTCAAAGAGAAAAATAATTCACAAGGCTTGTTCGATATGGGCGCTTTTGGGTGCATCGAAACCGGCGGCATTGAAAAACCAAGAGGTGACCGACCCAAGATGAAGGATCAATTGCAGCACAAAGCATTTAAAAACGTGTTTGTATTTGGTGAAGATCCGATTGGAACGGCCAGAAACAAGGCAGAAATTACAGATTGGCTTACAGATGTGTCTTTTGTAGTGGTGCAGGATTATTTTATGACGGAAACCGCTAAAATGGCTCACTTGGTGATGCCTGCATCATTCCCCATGGAATCGGCAGGTAGTTTTACCAATACCCAAAAGGTATTGCAGCAATTCGAACAACAGATTGAACCAAAAATCTCCCAAACTAATCTTGACCAATTGGTGGCTTTAGGTAAACAATTTGGTTTGGATGGTGAGGCGAATGCAGATGTCGTTTTTGCCGAAATAATCAGTCATCTACCCATTACGGAGGCTAAGCAAATTCCTGTGGTTATTACCGATAGTGATTCGCCTCAACGCATGTTTGACCATGGTTGTGATAATCTGATGAAGCGGTTCGATGACGAATTTACCGAAGCTTTTAATCGTTACTAATTTTAAAACACGAAGAAAATGGCAGATTTAAATACAAGATATCTTGGACTCAACTTACGAAACCCTTTGGTGGTAGCCAGCTCGGGGCTCACTGATTCGGTAAAAAAAATTATTGAGCTGGAAAAACAAGGCGCTGGAGCTGTTGTGCTGAAATCACTTTTTGAGGAACAGATTCTCATGGAAGGTGATTATCGGATCCGTAAAGCCGAGGAACATGGAGAGTTGTTTGTTGATTATAGCGAAACCTTTGATTATGTGGATGTTCATATCAAGGAAGAAGAACTCGGTAAAACCTTAAAGTTAATCGAACAAGCCAAGAATGAGGTACGTATCCCGGTGATTGCAAGCATCAATTGTATGTCGTCACTGGAGTGGACTAACTTCGCCAAGCAAATGGAGAAAGCTGGAGCTGATGCTTTGGAACTCAACATATTTGTGATGCCTTTCAATATGAACAACACCTGCGATGGCAACGAAAAGGTGTACTACAATGTGTTGAAGAAGGTGAAAGCGGCAGTTAGAATACCTGTTTCGGTAAAAATAAGTCCGTATTTCAGTAATCTGGGTCATGTAATCAAAGGATTGGAAGATAATCAGGCTGATGGGGTGGTATTGTTCAATCGCTTTACTAGTCCGGATATCGATATACACAACATGAAAACCACCGTGGCCGATGTGTTAAGTTCACCGGTAGAAATTGCAAACTCATTGAGGTGGATAGCCATGATGGCCAAGCGCGTGAACATGGACTTAGCTGCCACTACGGGCATTCATGATGGAGAAGCCGTGGTAAAACAGCTGTTGGCAGGAGCTACCGTAGTTCAGATGGCATCAGCTATCTATCAAAATGGACCTGCCTACCTTGGAAAGGTATTGGCTTTTGTTAGTCAGTGGATGGATGAAAAAGGTTTTGAAACCTTGCATCAGTTCCGTGGTAAGCTCAGTCAGGCTAAAAGTGTAAACCCAGATGTATACGAACGTTTGCAGTTTATGAAGTACTTTAGCGAGTATAAATAGTTTTTATAGAAATTCATTAAACCAAAATGAGGGGCATCCGGAATAATTTCGGGTGCCTTTTTTTGAGAGCGATTTTGCCACTAAGGATTGACCACGA
>JBFHGX010000283.1:0-3427 GCA_041582875.1 Bacteroidales bacterium
GTTCGCAATCAGGGTTTAAGGTTATTTTAAGCACCGAGAGCGAAAAGCGAAATACATTTAGTGGCTTGAATTATGGGATCAGTGGTTATGATATTGTACTGAGCAACAAACCCATTATCATTGATCAGGCCATTTTTAACAACAACCGTACCGGGTGTTACTTTGGTGCCTCTACCTTTGTGAGTGTGACCAATTGTGTGTTTAATGCTACTTTTTTCCTAAAAGTACTGCCCGGCGATTTGTATTCAGGCCTGTATTTAGACAACTGTACCGGGTATCAGGTGGAAGAAAACACCTTTAGTTCTGATTATTCCCCCATGCAACCAAACGATTATAAATCAGTAGGGTTAGTTGTAAACAATTCGGGGCCGGAAGATAACCTGGTTTATAATAATAATTTCCGTAATCTGCTTTGGGCAACGCAAGCACAGGGAATAAACCGAAGCAAGGAAGGTACCGGACTTACCATAAAATGCAACGATTACCAAAATAACTATCAGGATATTAGTGTTACAGCAAGTGAACATGGTGAAGTTAATGGAGTTAGATATTATCAGGGTTCAAATACAAGTAGCGTTAATGCCCCTGCAGGAAACACCTTCAGTCATTTAAACAACAATGGCAACATTTATAGTGATTACCTGAACAATGAATTTTGTGGCGATATTATTTATTGGCATCATTATCCTTTCACAACTAACGAGTATGTAGTTCCCGTTTATGCTACCCCGGCTCCTGATTTCATTAAACAAAACAATCCTTATAACCTGACATACGGAAAGACAACAGCATGTCCTTCAACATTAACAGGGCATACCAAATCAACCATTATTGAAAGTATTTTATCCAGTACAAGCAGTGAAGAAATTTATGTTGACTCGCTTAACATACTGATTGACAATGGAAATACTACTTCATTGGTACTGGATGTAGCCACCAGTATCCCACCCGAAACAATGCTGTTACGCGATCAATTGCTTGCATCTTCACCGTATTTAAGTGATACGGTTATGGTAAGTGCGGCTGAAAAGGAGGATGTATTACCCAACTCCATTATTACAGAGGTGTTAACAGCCAACCCTCAATCGGCAACAGCATCAAACGTGCTTTCAACGCTTGACTCACGCAGCAACCCGCTATCCGATATTGAAATGGCCAGCATTCATGCAAATGATACCATTGTGGGACACAAAAAATCGTTGGAAAGCAAAAAGGCTTTTTATGCAGGAAAAAAGGCAAACTCGGTTTATGAATTGGCACGTGTTTTTATGAATGACTCATCTTTAACGTCCTATAACGATAGCATCAGGCAGGCATTAACCCATATTCATACACCTTTATCTCATTACTTTCAGGCTTTTTGCCATTTTAATAGTGACGATAGCCTTGGTGTAGTAACCGCATTAAACAGCATACCATCAGAATTTAATTTAAGTTCTGAAGAAATTAATAATCAGGTGTTTTTTGAAGAATATTTCGACAAATTACTTCAACTTAAAACAGAAGGCAGAACAGTTTATGATATCGACAGCATCGAAAAAGCAACTATGCATTCTATTATGAATAATACTTCCGGACTGTTGCACGCTTATGCCCGAAATTTATTGGTGTTAACTGATGAATTGGTTTATCATGAGCCGTATATCTTCCCCGACACTTCTTCCAATAAATCCACGGAAATTATTGAAATGCGATATGCCCCTATTTGGTCTGTAAGTAGTTTCAAACTCTACCCCAATCCTACCAAAGATTATATTACAATAGAGTATAAATTGGCAAATGAGTTTTCTAATGCAATAGTTGAGGTTGTTTCCATTGGCGGAGTGCTTATAAATACCTTCCGTCTTTTCAATTCATCAGGTGAAGATATTATCGATTTGCGTGGATGGAAGAGTGGTACTTACGTTCTTAAATTGGTTGTTGATGGCAAAACCATACAAAGTGACAAATTTGTAAAACAATAGCACCATGAAACGATTTGTTTTATTTACGGTTTTGTTACACTTCTTGTTGTGCCTTTCAGCACAACAAGAAGTGTATTTTAATAAACGGATCGACCTGTCAAATGGATATGATAAAGGTCTGTCGCTTTTAGAAGATAACAACAACTATGTTATCGGAACAATCACGGATGATTCAAAGTATCATTACTTCTGGCAACTTGCCTTTGTTACCATTGATTCTGCTGGAAATAAATTAAACACAAAAGTTTATGGTGATACAATAAGCCATCACATGCTGGGTAATCCCGGTGCATTGATAGAGTATGGGAACAATAAGTACTATGCTGTTGGAAACATAATATCTCCCGGTGGAGACTGGGTATATAACCGAGGTTGGATGCTATGCCTTGATAACAACCTTGATACACTCTGGACCAGAACTTATAGTGAGACAACTGAGCCCTATGATACAACTTTTGTTATATTTCAAATAAAAAAGACATTTAATGGAAATCTTATTACCACAGGGGTCAGGCTACCAAAACTAACCCCCAGCAGCCTGTGGTTAATGGAAGCCGACAGTATGGGCAATAAGTTGTGGGAAACATTTATTGGTGGAGAGGATGAATATTATTATCAGGGGCACAGCGTCGTACAGACAAATGATGGGGGATATGCAGTTGGTGCAGTGAAATTCAAAATAGAGAGCACTGGTGGTTCCATGGATCCATTAATAATTAAAACAGACAGCCTTGGAAATGAAGAGTGGCGTATTAATCCTGGTAATCCTGATGTTGATGATAACAAAGTAATGCTTGCATTATCAGAAAACGGTAATATAATTATTGGTACAAACTATGGGACTACTCAATCACAAGACAATCGCTGGGCGTTAAACAAAATTATGGAGATAAGTCCTATCGGTCAAATAAAATGGGACTTAAATTATTGTGAACCTGCTTTTGATAGAATTTTGCTAAGTACTAGTATTAACAATAATGGTAATATCATTACGAATGGAGTCATGACAGTTTTTGAAAATGGTGATGCATGGAATAAATCTTGGATTCTTTGTGTAGACAGTATGGGACAACAACTTTGGTATAAAGAATATGCACTATTGGTAAACAAAAACAGTTTTAACAATTTGATGGATGTGAAACAAACTGCTGATAATGGATTGATTGGGTGCGGCGTTGTTATTCCTGTAACACCAGATACCGGAACCGTTGATATTTGGGTCATGAAAATGGACAGTGTCGGTTGCCTTGTAGCGGGATGTGATACCATTGTGGGCCTTGCCGAAATTAATAAAAACCCAATGCATGGGTTTCGTGTTTTTCCAAATCCCGCCAGCAGTGAGCTCACGATTGCCCTCGAAAAAGAATCATCGAGCAACAGTGATGTTAAAATTGTAACTATTTATGGCATTACAACAAAGGAGATAACTATTCCCGCTGGTAGTAAGATGGAGAGAATTGACA
>JBFHGX010000284.1:0-3421 GCA_041582875.1 Bacteroidales bacterium
AAGCTTGAAATGGAAGTGGACAAATCAGCTCCATAAAAAATATTCACACGTGAAAAGGTTAAATGCCATTCGTACCCCACATTAAAAGTCGTTCGGAAATTCTTGGCCGTGTAGGAATCGTTGGAGCCGCTTTTATTCTCATTTTTCATGTTGCTGTAACTGAGATTGGCTCCTAACCTTACCGCTCCCTTAGCAGAATGAAATTTCACTCCCACAACAAGTTCAGGACGCGCATAATACTCTCCCAAATAATAATCGATGAAATAATCCCCATTGATATCCACCAAATAAGATGAATACACGTAATTATTTCTGGCAAAAATATTGGCAACAGCAATATTTACTTCCGTTCTTTGGTTGTTAAATTCCTGCTTTTCGGAGTTCTGAGCATGGCTTGAAACTGAATAAAATGAGCCAATGATCAGACTTAAAATTAAAATAGAAATGTTCTTTTTCATCATGTGTTGGTTTGTTTATAAAATTTGAAAATCAGGCTAAGGTATATAAATAATGAAATTACAACAGCCTAAAATAAGCTTAGTTTATGGCATCTTCAAAAAAAGCAAAATCTCGGGAACAAAAATGCGTATTTTTGGAATCACTATGAAAAGAAAAGGCTATTTCGCTTTGTTGATGAGCATAATTGTCATCACTTCGTGTGAGTTTCAATCGCGTCACTTTGAGTCGATCAACCACAAAATTTACGCAAACCCTGTTTGGCTACAAGGCACTTGGGAACAACAAACGGATGATGGAGTATTTTCTGAATCATGGCAAAAAGTAACCGACAGTGCATACCATGGAGTTGGTATGTTTATTAGTGAAGGAGATACCTTATTCTCAGAAAGACTCTCCATCTACCAAAGCCGAAGCATCTGGTATTATGCAGCTTTGGTTTCTGACCAAAATGCGGGTAAAACTATTGTATTTGAGCTAACCTCATCAGAAGATTCAATCATGGTTTTTGAAAACAAAAACCATGATTTTCCTCAGAAAATTAGCTATCATTTTATTTCTGAAGACTCAGTTGTTGCAGTAATTGAAGGAGAAACCAAAGAAGGCTCGCGAAAGGATATTTTTTCAATGACACGTAAAATAATCAATTAATCCATGTCCATCATACTCAAAAACGCCACCTTTATTCATTGGCAAACAGGCGATCAAATTCAAACATCCATTAAAGTAGAACCTGGCGTCGACGGGAGTATAGCATTACTACCCGCTCAGCTCGAAGGGATAGACATCAGCAAAGATGAAGTGATCGATTGTTCCGGAAAGCTAGTTACAAAATCTTTTGCGGTAGCCCACCATCACGCCTATTCGGCGCTGGCACGTGGAATGCCTCAACCACCAAAACAACCTGAAAACTTCTTGCAAATTTTGGAATATATTTGGTGGAACCTCGACAAAGCCCTCGACAAAGAAATGATTGAAGCCAGCGCTTTAGCAACGGCCATGGCTTGCGCCAAGGCTGGTTCAACTTTCGTGATTGATCACCACGCTTCACCCAACGCCATTGTAGGTTCACTGGAAATCATCGCTAAAGCATTCGACCAAGTTGGTGTTAGTCACTTACTGTGCTACGAAATCTCAGACCGCGATGGTATCGACAAAGCCCATCAAGGACTTGCTGAGACTGAAGCATATTTGAAAGCTCGCCAGGGACTAGTTGGGTTGCATGCATCATTCACAGTGGGTGACGAAACCATGAAAATAGCAGTCGATTTAATGCAGAAACTCCAATCCGGAATTCATATCCATGTCGCCGAAGACATGGCCGATCAGGAACAATGCCTTAAAGTTCACAACATGCATATTATGGAACGGCTCCATCAATTTGGCGTACTTCAATCTTCAAAAACCATATTGGCTCACGGACTCCATTTATCTGATAATGAACGCCATTTAATTCGCAATTCACCTGCGTGGATGGTCGAAAATATGGAGAGTAATCTGAATAACCAGGTCGGGCATTTCAACGGAAAAGATTTAGGAAAGCACATTATGTTGGGAACAGATGGCATGCACAGCGACATGCTCCGAAGTGCACAATCGGCTTTCTTTTCCGGTCTTCAACATGATCAAATCGATGTGCCCGAAGCCTATCGCCGTTTCAGAAATGTACACCATTATTTATCTGAAAATTGCTTTGCTGGCGATGGCGACAACAATTTAGTTGTCCTCGACTACAATTCACCAACACCGATAACATCAGCAAATTTTTTAGGACATTTTGTCTTTGGTCTATCATCCAATCACATTCAACATGTGATTTCCAACGGACATTGGGTGGTTAAGAATAAAAAACTCACCCAAGTAGATGAGCAGGACATATTGATATTCACACAAAAACAGGCTTTGCGCCTCTGGAAGAGGCTTTAATCCTTGTTTAGAAATGTGATTAAATAAAAAGTCAGGGACTTTTTTCTATAAAGATTATGTAATTTTGAACCTCATTAATATACCCCAAAATGATTCAGGTTTATCACAATCCCCGTTGCAAAAAATCACGTGCCGGCCTTCAGTACGTTCAAGAAAGAACTGAAGAAGTTGAAATCATCGATTACCTCAAAAACCCACTGACTGAAAAGGAGTTGGAAGTATTGCTGATGAAACTCAACAAAAAGCCTTTGGAGATGGTTCGCACCCAGGAAGCCTACTACAAAAGCGAATTAAAAGGGCAGCAATTCAACGACAATGAGTGGATTAGAATCATGACAGAAAACCTAAAACTCATCAAACGGCCCATCGTGGTAAAAGGAAACAAAGCCGTTTGGGGCGATCCGGTTGAGGAATTGGAGGTGCTTTTTAAGTAGGGAGACGGGAATCAGAAGTTGGAAGAATTAAGTCAGAAGACAGAAGTGGAAAGTCGGAAGATAGGAGTATAGATTTTTGAGTGGATACAATTATTGGTGATCCGAATCGAGAATATTAAAATAATGATGGACTTTAAAGAAAGTGTGTTTACGTTACCCTTTTCCGGTCTTCAGACTTCCAGCTTCCAGCTCCATTATATCATAACATAAAGAAACTATTATCAACGAATATACACAGAAATAAAACTATTCACCATGAGCTACAGAATTGAACATGACACCATGGGTGAGGTAAAAGTACCCGCCGAAAAATATTGGGGTGCACAAACCCAGCGCTCAAAAATGAATTTCAAAATTGGACCTGAAGGCTCCATGCCTGAAGAAATCATCATGGCTTTTGCTTATTTAAAAAAAGCAGCCGCTCTGGCCAATGCCGATTTGGGCGTACTTGCCAAAGAAAAATCCGAGCTCATTTCCAAAGCTGCCGACGAAATTTTAGAAGGAAAACTGGCTGGTAATTTCCCTTTGGTCATATGGCAAACGGGGTCAGGTACGCAGTCGAACATGAACATGAATGAGGTAATTGCCAACCGAGGACATGTGAT
>JBFHGX010000285.1:0-3418 GCA_041582875.1 Bacteroidales bacterium
ATCTCAGTGGTGGCCACCATTCTATCTTCCGAATCTTTGTATAAAAAAACCTCTATTTCGCTTCCATCAGCAAATCCTTCAGGGATATATTTATTGGGCAAAAGCACTTCATTTTGCGCTTCATCAATCAGGTAAAAACCATGATCCGTCGATCGAAGTGCAGTAAGGGTATTCCATTTTCCTATATTCATTGTTGTAGGTTCAGAGATTTCTGCAAAAGTAATCAAAGCACGCTTACGAAAGGACATAATCAGCTACTAGCGTGATGCGTTATCGAATTTCTTGTGCATCTTGCGGCGAATGATCCGAATTTTAGACTTAATTCCGGCAGATGATGAAGGCGGAAACAAATCAAACATTAAATCCAGCTCGCGCAATAGATCAGGTTCGTATGCAGCAATATTGTAATAGATATCGAAACAATTGGCCACCGAGGCGATGGAGGTGCTGGCATTTAATATTTTAGATTCGCAAAACGACAACATAAATCCGTGGTATTCTTCAGCAATATTGCTTCGTGATAATATAGAAAGAATGGTCCGTAGCACAGACTCACTTTTTAAATCGCTGAGCTGATCAATGAAAAATCCCAGAAATGGTTTAATCAACTCCGGCTGACGATCGTGCACCTTTCGCAAAGGCCAGGCCGCTCGACGAGAAAGAGCACCCTCATCGGAAAAGGAAAGCTGGATAAGTTCCTCAAGAATGGACGGGTTTTGAATGGCCAGGGTCGCAATAAGTTCACAGCGAGGTCCTGAATGCTCTTCCATCAAAAGTTCCTTTAACATCATTTTTTCGTTTTTCATCTCTGCAAATTTTTGAATTGTAAAAATAATGAATTGTAAAGTGCGTCAACATCCAACAGCATATTTACCGCCAACAACCTAATTTATAACCAATTCAAACACGGACATATTATATTGATATACTAATAATTACGAATATAATTACCGAATCACAATTCCATCACCATCTAGATTTCGTTCCCGCATAGGCGTCGAATGAGTTATATTTGAATCTTAAAACATAAGTACTATGAATAGTTTAAAAGGAACCCGTACCGAACAAAATTTACTGAAAGCATTTGCCGGCGAATCGCAAGCCCGCATGCGTTACGATTACTTTGCCAGTCAGGCAAAAAAAGAAGGATTAGAGCAAATTGCTGCCCTTTTCACAGAGACTGCGCTTAACGAAAAAGAACACGCCAAACGTTTCTTTAAATTCCTGGAAGGCAACATGGTTGAAATTACCGCCACCTATCCTGCCGGTAAAATTGGCACCACCATGGAAAATTTAAAAGCTTCTGCAGAAGGCGAAAACGAAGAATGGACAGAGCTCTATCCTGAGTTTGCTCGCATTGCCGAAGAAGAAGGTTTTAAAGAGGTTGCCGTTGCTTTCAAAATGATTGCCAAAGTTGAGGAAGCCCACGAAAAAAGATACCGCACCCTTTACACTAATCTGGAAGAGGGGCATGTTTTTGAGCGTGGAGATAAAATTGTCTGGAAATGCCGCAATTGTGGTTACCTGCATGAAGGTAAAAAAGCACCACAAAAATGTCCAGCTTGTCTGCACCCACAATCGTATTTCGAAATTAAAGAAGACAACTACTAGTCAAAAGACCATAAACATGCCTCACATATCAGGCGATCGACCACTACTTTTGGTGATTGATCGCCTGATCCGTGTTTTTATACCTCTGTTCTCATTCAAACCAGATTGCGCAGCGCATCCGAAAAGAGAACATTGCACACAAACAAATTGAAGAACGACAAATTTTCTAATTTAGCCGGATGAAGAAACACCTCCTTTTTGCAATAATCATGCTGGCCTTTGGGATGCATAGTGTTTTTGCCCAACCCCTGAAACAGCGGCTTGATGAACTAAATCAGATTTATGATTTTACATACGAAAGCCTGGAGACAGACGATGCTTTTAGTGAAAAATATGTGATCGATTTCAAGCAACCGGTGGATTATCATGGTGGATGCTCGGATACATTTAGTCAAAGGGTGTTTATTTCACACCGCGATTTCGAACAACCTGTTGTTTTTATTACTGAAGGATATGATGCCAATCCCGCAACGCGTAAGGACTTTGAATATGAACTCACCCGTTACCTCGATGCCAATCAGGTTTGTATCGAACACCGCTATTTTAGCGAATCAAAACCCGACAGCCTGAATTGGAAATTTTTAACCACCGAAAATGCCGCAACCGATCACCATCGAATTGCTACCTTTATTAAAGATATTTACTCCACAAAACTCATTGCCACGGGAATCAGCAAAGGAGGTCAAACCACCAATTTTTTCAAATATTACTATCCGGATGATGCCGACATTTGTGTTCCTTATGTGGCGCCTGTGGCCTTTTCATCGGAAGACAAACGGGTGTATCCATTTCTTAAAAAGGTGGGAGATTCAGCTTGTAGAAATAAGATTCTTAACTACCAAATGAACATGTTGAAAAACAAGGACAAGTATTTCCAAACCTTCATCAAGATGGCCGAAAAGAAGCACCTCTCCTACCCCATGGGATACGACAAAGCTTACGATTTGCTTATATTTGAATACCCATTTGCCTTTTGGCAATGGGGAACCACTGACTGCACAACCATCCCTTCCGATAAAGAAAGCCCATCGACATTGGTTAAACATCTTGATAAAGTAGCAGGATTAGATTGGATTTCTGATCAGGGAATTGAACGTATGCAGCCTTTTTTCTATCAGGCCATGAGCGAAATTGGCATGTATGGTTATGACACAGAACCTTTTAAAGGATTAACTTCCTACACTTCAGACGTTATTTTTGATTTCACATTTCCCAAAGGGGAACAAGTGGTTTTCAACCCTGAATTCATGCAGCGCGTAGATGTATTTTTGCGCCATTATGCTAAAAACATGATTTTCATCTATGGCGAATATGATCCTTGGTCGGCTACAGCTGTGGAATTAAGCGGACAAACCAACTCCATCAAAATTGTTAAAAAAGGAGGAAGTCACAGAACCCGCATCAGCAACCTGCCGGAAAATCAACGAAACCAAATTCTTGACAGTCTGAACGCATGGTTAAAACAAGAAAAATCAACCTCAATCAACACTACAATGGAACAGAAAAAAAAGGTAACGGGAGTGGGTGGCATCTTTTTCAAAAGCAAAGATCCCAAAGCTTTAAACGAATGGTATGGCAAAAATTTAGGACTTGTCACCAATGAATACGGATCACTATTTGAGTTCAGAAGCAGCGACCAACCTGAACAAAAAGGCTATTTGCAATGGAGTCCATTCGGAGAAAAAACCACCTATTTTCAACCCTCCGAAAAGGAGTTTATGATCAACTACCGGGTTGAAAACATGGAAGATCTAGTGAAAGAACTGAAAGAAAATGGAGTTACCGTTCTGGATGAAATTGAAACCTA
>JBFHGX010000286.1:0-3360 GCA_041582875.1 Bacteroidales bacterium
GAAGTGGGATTGGCATACCAGTCGCCTCCTCCATTGTATTTGAGTAATGCAATGGAAACCTCCTGTCCGGAAACGGTTTGGAATAATCCAATAAAAATAAATATAAGTACAAGCTTGAGTTGTTTCATGGGGTTAATCGGTGTTTAATAGGTTGATTACATGTAAGGTATGACAAGCGGCTACTCCGGCAGTCTCCGTACGCAATCGAGCAGGACCTAATTTTACAGGAATAAACCCTTGCTGTTTGGCGGCTTCTACTTCTTCGTGACTAAAGTCACCTTCGGGGCCGATTAGGATGAGCGTATCGGTATTGGATTTGCCAATTTGCGCCAATTCCAGGGTTACCTCTTTGTCGATAAAAGCGATGAACTTATCCCCTTCAAAGGGCTGTTGGATAAACTTGTTGAACTTTTCCGAGTCACGAAGGTGAGGAAGATGGCTTTTCAGGGATTGTTTCATGGCGGCAATGAGCACTTTTTCCAGCCGGTCATTTTTTACTTCGCGTCTTTCGGAATGAAAGGTGAAGATGGGTGTGATATCGTTTACACCCATTTCGGTTACTTTTTCCAGAAACCACTCGAACCGGTTGATGTTTTTGGTCGGTGCTACGGCCATGTGAATCTTAAACGATCTTTGGTCGTCGCCGGGTTTTTTAGCCACCACTTCCACCACACAGGCTTTGGGGTTGGCTTCCAAAACCTGACAATCATAAAAAAAACCTCGCCCATCGGTGGTAACAATCATATCTCCCGCTTGTTTACGAAGCACCCTGATCAGGTGCTTCGACTCTTCGGTGTCGAGTTTGAATACTGGCTCAACAAGCTGTGGTGTATAAAACAAGTTCATGATTAAATCAAAATTATTTATCTGACAATGATGACTTTATGGGTTTTTGTTGGAAGATTCCCTGAAACCCTGATCAGGTAAATGCCGGGTATAAGTTGACGGTCTTCATTAAAGAGGATATCGCCTGATTCGGTAATATTTTCACTGGCCAATAATTGACCCATTTGGTTGAGCAGTTCAACTTTATCAATGCCCGCATTTTCAGGAATGGAAACATGAATCATTCCATTGGAAGGATTGGGAAAGATCAACACTTCCGATACATCGGACTTGTCCTCAATGCCTACCGTTTGCGAAATGGAAACGTTGTCGATGATAATGGCATTTCCGTAAAAGCTATAGGTCTCGAAAGCAATCTTGATGTCGGATTGTCCGACCCAAGCACTCACATCAATCACATTGCAGGCGGCTCCCCAACCATCACCGCACCAATCGGATGGAATGGCAGGAAAGAAAGGTTCGGTTGTTGGAATGTGCGTGGCAAAATTACCGGAGCCATCTTCACCCATGGATTTTAATCGGATCCAGGTATTGCCACAATCTGAAGACAAATACACGATGAGCGAATCCGTTGCCGGGATTTCGCTGTTTTGGGCATAGGCATGTTGAAATTCAAGATAGGCATTGGACATTCCCGATAGGTTAAAAGGCGGTGAAATCAGTCGGTCGCGCTGACCAATGGCTTGGTAAGCCCTAAAGTTAACACCTGCAGCCATGTGTCCCGGACTGTTTCCCCCAATGGAGAAAATTTCCCAGGTATTGCTGTTGTCAGGATTTTCAATTTCCCAATGGTGACGGGTGAAGCCTTCATATTCAAAGTCTTCTGCAAACCAAGGCTGGTAACCTCCGGCATAAATCATATCAAATTCTGATAGGGTAGAAGACCCATTGAGATTGGTGGCCGTTAGTGTTACCGTATATTTATCTGCTTCAGCAAATTCCACTTCAGGGTTTTGGCTATAGGCATCCGTACCATTCACGAAAGTGACTGTCGACGGATCGAATTGCCATTCCCAACTGTTGGGGCTGTACAAACTCTCATCCGTAAAGCTAACGGTTTGATTAACACAAACCTTGTCCATATTGGCGCTGAAGCTAATTTCAGGAAGTATGCTGGAACTCACGGTAATGTATTCTTGTTTGGTTATTTCGTTGGTGCCCAATATGTTGGTGGCAGTGAGGGTAACTGTAAAAACACCTTCGGTGTTGTAAACAATATTTTGCGGATTTTGTTCCGTAGAAGTGGCTGGATTGCCACCCTCGAATGTCCACAACCATTCACTTGGAACGCCGGCTGTAAGGTCGGTGAAATTTACTGATTCACCTGTAGGGATGATGGTTTCATCCGATACAAAATCGGCTACCGGGACAAAAGCCGGTTTAACCATGGCCCACCAGGTTCCCCAGGCATCGCCATTTTGAGGCAAAGCAGCGTATTCCTGTAAAGCCCAGAAATCGATGTCGTTGGACGGGTCAACACAGGCTGCGGAATAGTCTCCCCAGCGGTTGCGGTCGCCACCGTAAGTTTTATAATAAGGTGCTTCGCCATCTTTGTATTGATAGTAGGTGCGCATGCTGCTCGGGTCGTCGTAATGGGCTTTGTAAGAGTATCCTGCGCTGGCATATTGCGATTTTGAAAACACATTGTGGCCAATGAGGATGTCCTCGTGGGCATTTACAGCAATGGACGCAAAAGCAAAGGAGAAATTATTGGTAGGATCTTCCACGCGACCATGTTCTAGCAGGGTTCCGTCCGTATCCAGGTTCCACCACTGAACAGCAGCACGTTCAGGATTGTCAGCAGGTAGAAAGACATGATGAACTGCCCAAAGTTTGTTGTTGCGGTAAATTACCGTTTCCATGCGGGCATCCACAGAGTTGATAAGTTCAGGCGAATTAAGCTGAGGCAAGAAGTTGCCATAATCGCCAGCCCATCCCGACCAGGTTTCAGGAATACCAATTTCACCTTCATATTCAAATATAGGGTTGTTCAATTCGCCACTGAGCTTAAATTTTTTGATGTAGCCATAGCCGTTGTAGTTGCCATCGCTGGTAGCGATCAAATACTGATCCTCCACCTCGTTATCGTAGGTAATTGAAGGTACAATGGTAAAGCCTTCAGAAGTTACAAAGCGGGTGTAGTTCAGGGTTTCATCGCCATTGTAAGCAGCCATTTTGTCGAAGGTGTAAACCGTCCGATAGTAATCGCCACCAAACATGTTGCCACTAATGGTGATCCACTTTTTATTGAAGCCAATGCTGGGATAATCGAACCAAGCAATGTCGTTGGGGTCAGTGTCTACCCAATAAAAATTCCAATCGCCCATGGGGTCGGAAGAGGTGCTTACGCCGATATACAGTTTCGATTCGTTTACATTGGAACCACTGGGGGTGGTCATAATCCAACGATCGTTGTAAGGATCGTACAAAATTTTAGGATCGAAAGTATTTGAAAATCCGGGCAGTGGTTTCCAGAAAGTTCCTAGGGCTGTGCTCATGAGCACATTGCCTTGC
>JBFHGX010000287.1:0-3316 GCA_041582875.1 Bacteroidales bacterium
AGTTTATTGAATGTGTCCAGTTTTGAGCCACATTGTTATCTACATTTGGATTACATAAAGTAAGAGATGGACCATAGCCGTCAGCTAAAGTATCCCAAGGTAAAGCGTCGTCGTAAGATACAAAATCGATGATATTATTAGAAGCATCTACAAGTTCCAACTCTTCACCGCCATTACTTAGGCCACCACTCGTCCATTGATAAGCCGTTACTCCAAAAGTAGACTGCATAGCTGCAGCATTATAAGCTACAAGCAGATATTCATTTGGCTGAATGATTACATTGGCAAATTCATATTCAATTCCTTTTGAGAAGCTAAATCCATTCATATCCACAGCATCTGCGCCATTATTATATATTTCGATGAATTCGAGTGAGTCGGTTCCCGATTCTGGAGGATTATACATAATTTCAGTCATCACCAGAGGAACTGGAATAAAAGGCTGAACAAGTGAGAAAACATCATCACTTACATCAAAAGGATTTCCTCCATCAGTAGCAGAAATCATAATTTTATAATCGCTGGCCACGTCAAGGTTATTAAAAACATACCATGAAAATGTTTGAACAGATACCGGCATATTTGATACCAAAAGCATTGGATCATGACCTTCTCTAATCAGATCAATATTAATATTTCCATCCCAACCATTTACCGTCCAGGTAATTTCATAATTAGAATCCATATCAATCATTTCGCCCCCATTAGGAGTTAAAATATTAATTGGGAAATTGATTTCACCAGGACTACCATTATCTTGATTGCTACCTCTCCAGTTTTCAGCCATTGAGTTATCAAGGTCGGTGCTAAATAATGAGAGTGATGGTCCATTACCGTCAGGTGATGTAGGCCAAGGTGAAGAATCTGCAAAACTTACCATATCAATTAAAATACCATCGGCATTGTACAAACGCACAACATCAGTGGTATTTGTAAAATTGAAATTACCAGAACCATCATAATCTGGCGTAAATGGGAAAGCTCCGCTTGTAGCTACTTCAATAGTAAAGTATCCATAGGCGGGTATGCTATACCCTGCTGGAATAACAATTGGTGAATGTCCCGCATCATTGTCAATAACTTTCCAGTTTTCAAGGTCCATTGATTGATCAGTCGCATTGTACAACTCAATCCATTCTTCATCAGCACCAACTGAATTATACATGATCTCATTAATTATCAAGGCAGGAGTTGTAGGAACTGTCCAACTTAGCGTTTGAGGAACATCTGTTGGAACGGTAAACACCCAGTTTCCGTTTATCCAGTTTCCTTCGCTATCATTAACACCCCATTCCCAGTTATTTGATCCACCGTCAACAACAAGATCTTGTTGACACGTCCAAATATGGTCACCAGCGGTAACATCACCATTGGTACCATCATCATAAAACATAGAGTGCTCAATACCATTACCCCATGAAGGATCATATTGTCCGTTGGCATCCCAACTGCCTTTTAATGCAAATCCATCATAGTTTTGACCGGCTGCATCATCAACAATAAAAGTAACCAGTGCTGCGGGTGGTGCAGGACCAGAAATAGTCGTGGTATTGGTTGCAAATTCGTAAGTAAATATAGTAGGCGTAACTCCATCTGTTATAAATGGTACATTACCTCCAGTACTCTGATCCCAATTGTTATTTAATGTAACTTTAGCTTCATAATTACCTGCAGGAATAGTCAATTCAAGAGTGAAAATATCGTCACCTTCAGGATCAACCATTTCACCCGTCAGGTCAGTTGGATCCCAATCGGTTCCACCTACTGCAGATAAAAAGTTACCTGCAACCACAGGAAGGGTATGTGTTACCAAATGATCGTTAAAATTGTACTTCCAGGTAACATTTTCAGTAGCTGTCAAAACAATTTGTTGATTATTTCCAGGATACCAGTTTCCGTTCTCAACAATTTTATATTCATGGGTAGCTGCAGCCATACTTTTTGTAAGCTCAAGAACACCATTGGCATTTAATGAAAGTTCATAGTCAGGATCACTTCCATTCCATGAATTAAATGATCCGGCGACAAAAGTTGCCACATTAAATTCTCCAGCAACAGTAATATTGTCGACTTCCCATGTAGCTGCACCGGCAGTGGTGCTAATGTACTTGAAAGCAATGTAAGTAGAAGGACCCACCAAGGCATTAATATCTACTGTTCCAGCATCGTTAAAAGTCCAGCTACCAGAAGCAGGAAAAGCAAAAGAACTGGTTAAATCAGTCCATGTAAAACCATTTGGATCACTACTTCCATCATAATCAGTAGAAACCAATACAGACAAACCTGAATTATCGTTATAATTTCGTGCATGGTCGAAACGCAGCGTAACATTGCTAAAGTTCGTACAATTAATTGAATTGGTAATCAACCAGTCTTCATTGTCTTGCGCGCCTCCATCATAACCATTCATAACGGAACATCCGGCAGGTAATCCAAAATTACCAAACGCCCATACCTGAGCACCTGTAGCACTATAACCTGAGGTTTGTCCCAAATCGCTGTCGAAAGGCTCAAAAAATATCTGATCGGTAGTTGGACCACCACCACCTGTTGGGGTCATGGTAAAATCGTCGACATAAACGATCTCCGCTCCATCAAAACCGCTTTGATCATAAAACCTTAAACCTATTTCAACATCACCGTCAGATGCAGCAGAATAGGTGTAGGTAAGTTCTTGCCAAGAACCAACAATGGTGTTATCGGAATAACTCAAATAAGTGCCTACATACAATCTGGCTTTCACAAAGCCTTCTGTATGATAAACCCAAACACTCACATCGTAATCGTTACCGCCAACAACAGAAACTGTCTGACGAAAATCGGTATCCCCTTGGGATCCAGTAATAACATCAACAGAAGCTGATTTTGAACCACCATGAACTGGACTGGTAGCTTCAGTAACAACAATTCCTGATTCGATGGTTGTCCATCCATCGGGGACTCCCGCTGTCCAGGATTCAAAGTCGCCATTGTTCACGATGCTTTGACCATAAGAGGTCAAGGCTAAAACAGGGACCAAGCAAACAGCTATAAGAAGTCGCTTTAGTGTAATAAATGTACTCATAAACTTTAAAATTAGATTAGTAAATATTTTTTTCAAAAGTGGCATTTTTAACCACAAAAAGCAGTAATTCTCCGTTATTAAAACGTTAATATCCTTTCAATAATCCACATGAAAAGCGAATCTACGAAGTTATAAACATTTTTAACATGATAAAAAAAAAGTTGCCGATTTTCATCGACAACTTTTTTTCATAGGATTACGAAGTTTTATTTTTCGTCAACTTCTTCAAAGTCAACATCGGTTACTTCATCA
>JBFHGX010000288.1:0-3294 GCA_041582875.1 Bacteroidales bacterium
ACAATGGCTTTTGTTTTTCTTCGAGGGAGTAAGGCAAACAGCAGAAAATTCTATCGATACATTCAAAAAGATTATCACCCTGCGTTCGCAAATCGAACAACAAAAGATTGTTACATTGGGAAAAAAGACAAAAACAGCTCAACAACTGTTGAACCAGCTTTATGGTCGCCCCATAATCGACAGTACTGATGTAGCAAATATTCTGGAGGTAAATCCTTCTACCGCCCTGCGCATGATTGATGATTTCATAAAACTTGGTATTTTAGACGAAATGACTGGCTTTAAACGCAACCGCATCTTCATCTTTTCTGAATATATAAACCTGTTCAAATAAAATCACGCTTCTTTCCTTTGCACTTCAAACTGCCAAAAGCTGACAACCCAGCGTTGGCCAATTCGTGGTAATTAAAAAAAATCGTGACCCTTCGTATAATTCGTGGACAAAAGAATCGTGGTTTAAACACGCGTCAGCCACCTTTTCAACCCTTCAACCTTCCAAACTTTCCAACCCTCTCGCATATTCCCATACAGTGCTATCTCCACTCAATCGGCTGCACTCCAGGGGACACATTCCCGCACTCATGTGATCCACCTTTCGTTACACCTCATTCGCTTCGATAGCACAGTATTACTTCCCGACATCTAACAAAATTATCCTCAGGTGTGAGTATGGCAAAGGCTCCAATGCCACACCCACCCATAATCCTCCTAAATTCAAAACTCTTTTTCAAATCAAAATCCAAAAAGCTTTAGCTTTAAGAAATCCGTGCAAATCAGTTTAATCAGCGTCCAAATAATCACGCGTCAGCTAGCCAATAGCCAACGCCAACAGCTAACAGCCTTCCCCATCATGACCATCATGAAAATCTGCGTTCCATTTTTCCCAAAGCTTCAGCTTTAAAAGATCTGCGCAAATCAGTTTAATCCGCGTCATCAGCGTTCCATTAATCACGCGTCAGCCAGCCAATAGCCAACAGCTAACAGCCTTCCCCCATGCGCCATCCGTTTCTCAACACCATCAATAATAGCGTAAAAAATTCCCGTTGTATTAAAAATCGTTATATTTGCCAAAATATCAGTAGTATGACTACCTATAACGAGACAAAATTAATGACATTGCTAAACAGCATAAAACCCGGAACAATTGTTCTGGCTTCATGGCTCGAAAAAATAGGTATATCACGAAACTTGCAAAAACATTACATAAAAAGTGGTTGGCTCGAATCTGTTGGAAGAGGCGCTTTTAAACGTCCCGGAGATCATATTCAATGGCAGGGTGGATTATATTCAATCCAACATCAGTCCAATGTCAATGTCCATGCCGGCGCATTAACAGCCCTGGCACTACGTGGGCTAAACCATTATTTCCGGTTAGAAGAGGAAAATATATTTTTATTTACATCCAGAAAAATAGGCTTACCAAAATGGTTCCTTAACCATAACTGGGAAAACCAAATACGCCAAAATCAAACGACCTTTTTGCCAACCAGTCTCGGTATCGAAGAGCATGAAGAAAAGAACTTTTCCATACAAATCTCATCCCCTGAACGGGCCATGCTTGAATGTCTCTATCTGGCGCCTGATACACTTGATTTAGTCGAATGCTTTCATTTAATGGAGGGTCTGGTCAACTTAAGACCACAACTTGTACAGCAGTTATTACAACAATGCAACTCAATAAAAGTAAAAAGATTATTCCTCTATCTGAGCGAAAAAACAAATCATAGTTGGCTGCAATTTGTTGATCCTCATCTAATAGATATTGGAAATGGTAACAGAAGCTTAAGCAAGGGGGGGACCTATGTTTCAAAATATCAAATTACAATACCAAACGAATTAGCTGTATTATGATTCTTCAAAAGTACCGAGCTCAGGTTGATTTACTCTTACAAATGTTACCCTACATTGCAAAAGAACAGGACTTTGCTTTAAAGGGAGGAACTGCAATTAACCTGTTTGTCCGCGATTTACCTCGTTTATCTGTAGACATTGACCTTACTTATCTACCTTTTCATGACAGAGATAGCGCCCTTTTAAACATACAGAATGCCCTTGGCAGGATTAAAGAGAGTATAGAGCGAACAATAGCCGGAATAAATGTTAATACGGTTACACTTAATCATGGTACGGACGTAAAGTTAAACTGTCAATATAAAAATGCTCAAATTAAAATTGAAGTAAACACCGTAACACGTGGTCATTTTTTACCCACACGATTAATGCAGATTAATGACCAGGTCCAAAACGAGTTTAAAAAATTTGCAGCCATCAATGTGGTTTCTAATGGCGAATTGTATGGAGGTAAAATATGTGCTGCGTTAGACCGGCAACATCCCCGGGATTTATTTGACGTCAAACTATTACTTGACAATGAGGGTCTTGATGATGAAATCCGCTCGGGATTACTGGTAAGCCTTCTGAGTCACTACAAACCAATTCACGAATTAATAAACCCCATTTTAAAAGATCAAAAATCCGCATTTGAAACTCAATTTACCGGAATGTCTCAGATCCCTTTTAGTTACACTGACTACGAAAACACACGAGATTATCTGTTTAATATGATCAAAAACTGCTTCACCGAAGACGAAAGAAAACTACTCTATGGTTTTGAAAAAGGTAATCCAGATTGGACATTATTACCTTACGAATCAATAAAAACACTACCCGCAGTTACATGGAAACAACTTAATATCAATAATTTAATTAGAACAAACCCAGTCAAACATAAGCAATTCTTGCAGTTCTTAGAAAAACTTCTCTTTGATTAACCCAAAAAGCTTCAGCTTTAAAGATCTGCGCAAATCCATTCAATCCGCGTCATCAGCGTCCCATTAATCACGCGTCAGCCAGCCAAGAGCTAACAGTAAATAGCTAACAGCCTTCCCCATCTGCATCCTATTCCTTCAAAAAGCTTTACTTTTCCATTCATTCTCGCCAACCAGCCAGCCATGGCCAACTTGCGTGAAACAGCCTTGTCCATAAAAGTTTCCAAAAATAGCGTCACTTCCGTCACATCGTCACAAAATAAACACTTGAAACACCCTTAGCAACTAAATACCAATAAAATACAAAAACAACAATCCCCGCCCATCATCAATCAAATCGTCACGTTTCCGTCACAGTTCCGTCACACTTCGTCACAAAAACCACCAAAGTGTGACGATGTGACGAAGTGACGCTAAAACAAAACATTTTATCGACCCCCTCTCAGTCCTTCACCTTCACCAATTCGCCTCCAATTACGCTCATACAGGAAGCAGCTAAAAAGCCTTCCCTCGGTCCACTATTCTC
>JBFHGX010000289.1:0-3287 GCA_041582875.1 Bacteroidales bacterium
ACCCAAATAATGATGTACGGAGCCATACTCATTCCCGTTAAGGGAAGCTATGACGATGCTTTCGACCTGAGTGTGAGCGCCACTCAGGAAATGGGGTGGTATAACCGCAATACAGCCTACAACCCAATCACTGTTGAGGGCAAAAAAAGTATTTCCTTCGAGCTCTACGAGGGGCTTGGCGAGGTAGTTCCCGATACTATTTTTGTGCCTGTGGGCGATGGAGTGATTATTTCAGGCGTATTTAAAGGATTTGAAGATTTGCTGAAATTAGGGATTATTGACCATATGCCTGTTGTGGTTGCCGTTCAGGCCGAAGGAAGTGCCAATTTGGTGAATAACCTCAACGGAAGCGAATTCAAAGCCACAGCAAGTCAAACCGTTGCTGATTCCATTTCGGTGGACATCCCCCGGAATTTCTACATGGCCAAGCAGTTTATCGACCAATACAATGGAGAATGGCTCACCGTTTCGGATGCTGAAATTTTGCGGGCGTCAAAAACCCTTTCGAGTCAAACCGGACTGTTTACCGAACCGGCTGCTGCTGCAGCCATGGCGGGATTGTTAAGCTATTACGACCAGGAATTGATTTCTCCCGGAACAAAAAATGTGGTCTTACTCACCGGCAGCGGACTCAAGGATTTGGCAGCAGTGGAAACCCTGCTAAATAAACCTACCTCCATCGAACCCACGCTAAGCGAACTTAAAAACCTTTGGAAATGATTTCTTTTAAACTCAATGGTGAAAACATCCATTTTGAGGGTGATCCCGACTCCATGTTACTCCCCTTTTTACGCCTCGAAAAACACCTTACTGCTGTAAAAGACGGCTGTTCAGGACAGGCGGCTTGTGGTGCTTGTACAGTGGAAATCAATGGTAAAGCCAAACTGGCTTGTGTAACGAAAATGAAAACCCTTGAAAATGCAGAAGTTTTAACTCCTGAAGGATTCCCTCCTGAGGTACTAGATATCATTGCTAAATCATTTGTGAATCAAGGGGCGGTACAATGCGGATTTTGTACTCCCGGGTTTATCAGCCGGACGAAAGTGCTCTTGCAAGACAATCCTCATCCGTCAATACAGGAGATTCATCAGGCATTGAAACCCCATCTGTGCCGGTGTACCGGATACAAGAAAATTGAAGAAGCCATTGATATGGCAGCCAAATCGATTGAAAAAGGAGATCACCTTGAACTCACCAAAACTTCAGGTAAAATTGGTGTAGCTCATCCCAAATACGAAGCCTTGCAAACAGCTGTGGGCGAGCGAAAATTTGTAGACGATATTTTCATCGATGGAATGCATTTTGCAGCTTTGAAATTTTCGGATCATCCCAAAGCCAAGATCTTAAAAATAGATGTGTCGGATGCTCTAGATATACCAGGCGTTCATCGGGTTGTTACCGCCAAAGATATTCCTGGGGAACAACATATTGGCCTCATCCTTCAAGATTGGCCACTGATGATAGATGAAGGCCAAACCACCCATTACATTGGAGATGTATTGGCAGGAGTGGTTGCCGATAGCGATGAAATCGCCCGTGAGGCTTCGAAAAAAATCAAGGTGGAATATGAAGTCCTCGAGCCCGTTACCGATGTGATAAAAGCCATTGATGGAGATCGTGTTCATGCTGAAAGACCCAATAATTTCGACACCACCCAATTTACCATTGGCGATGCAGATCAAGCCATGTCAACAGCTGCATTTCGATCCAACGGACATTTTGAAACCCAACGCATCGAGCATGGTTTTTTGGAAAAAGAAGCGGCCATCGCCCGTCCTGATGGAAATGGAGGAATCGAGCTTTTTAGTCAGAGTCAGGGAGTATACGAAGATCGTCGGCAAGTAGCCATGATTCTGGGTTTACCTGAGGAAAAAGTTCGCGTAACACTCGTTCCCAATGGAGGAGGTTTTGGAGGAAAAGAGGACATGACCGTACAAGGTCATGCAGCTTTGTTTGCCTTTTTGATGAATAAACCGGTAAAAATAACGCTTCGGCGTGAAGAATCCATTCGCATGCATCCCAAACGTCATCCAGTTATTATGGACATGGAAGTGGGTTGCGATGCCGAGGGAAAACTCACCGCTTTGAAGTTGAAAGCCATCGGCGATACAGGCGCATACGCTTCGGTGGGTATGAAAGTGATGGAACGGGTAGCCGGTCATGCGGCCGGAGGTTATTTTATTCCTGAGATTGATATTGAAGCCAAGACAGTCTATACAAACAACATTCCCTGTGGTGCCATGCGGGGATTTGGTGCCAACCAAGTGACCTTTGCCCTGGAAAGTTGTGTCGACGACCTTTGTCAACAAGGCGGGTTTGATCGTTGGCAGTTTCGCTACGACAATGCCCTGGTTGACGGACTAAGAACTTCTACCGGACAAAAGGTCAAGGGCGTGGGCATCCGGGCTTGTCTTGAAGCCATAAAAACCGATTACATGACCTCCCCTCTTTGTGGGTTGGCCTGTGGCATCAAAAACTCAGGGGTTGGAAATGGGATGAAAGATGAATCTCAAGTAAGTATTGAAATCATCTCAGAAAAGAAAATACTGCTTCAACACGGCTGGACCGAGATGGGACAAGGGGTGCATAACATGGCACTGCAAACTTTGTGTGAAGAAACCGGAGTTGATCCGGAAATTATTGAGGTCATCGTTGATACTGAAGCACAGCTTAAAACCGGCATGACCACAAGCTCACGTGCTACTGCCTTAGTTGGCTTGGCCATTATCAATGCAGCCAAAGCTTTTAAAACAGATCTAAAGACTTATTCACTGAAAGAACTTGTTGGAAAAACATACAAAGGCGAGTTTGTCTGCGACTGGACCACCAAACCAGGGACAGGAGTTGAAGACCCGATTATTCATTATTCCTATGGATATGCTGCCCAGCTTTGTGTGTTAGACGAAAATGGCGAAATCACCCGAATGGTTGCGGCACATGATGCCGGTAAAATTATGAACCCCATGTTGTTCGAAGGACAGATTGAAGGCGGTGTTCACATGGGATTGGGCTACGCGCTGACCGAAGACCTTCCCATGAAAGATGGCTTCCTTATTAGTGAACGCATGCGCGATTTAAAAATTCTTCGAGCCCATGAAACGCCCGAAATTAAAGTGATTGGAGTGGAAGTATCTGATCCTATTGGCCCCTATGGAGCCAAGGGAATTGGAGAAATCGGGTTGGTACCTACGGCAGCCGCTGTGGCCAATGCGTTGACAGCCTTTGATGGAGTGAGAAGAATGAAATTGCCTTTGAAAAGATAGAAATATGGTACGTGCGACCCGCTA
>JBFHGX010000290.1:0-3270 GCA_041582875.1 Bacteroidales bacterium
ATTTTCTCAGCCATCACACCTTCTAAAAAGCCTTTTCTTCCAGTGCCATGCGTACCCATGACAATAATATCAGGTTTGATTTCATCACATTGATTTCTGATTTCCCATTCAGGATCACCACCCGAAATTTTATGGGTCACTTTCAAATTACTCAGCTGCTTTTCAGCGATTAAGGCAGTCAGTTCGCCAATCATTTTTTTCATGTTTTCCTCAGACTGATGCCGCAATTCCTCGATAAACTGAACATTCATAAAAGCATCGCTATCGATACCTGATGGAAAACTACTATCAGGAATCATGAGTTGATCAGGATATATATGCAATAAATGTAAGACTGTTGGAGCCGAAGGATGTACCATCTTTAATGCATAACGACAGGTAATCATTGAGTTTTCTGAAAAATCGACAGGTATAAGAATGGTTTTCATGACTTTATCGTTTTTGTGTTAAAAATAGTGATTTTCTATCGGGTTTTATATGAATTTTGTGAATTTTGTATAAATCCAAAGATCACCCTTAAACCACCACAAATAGAAATCCACTTTTCCATCTGAAAACGTAATAGTTACATAACTTTATAATAGAACAATCATACTAAGAATCGTATCAAGAAAATTATTCTCGTCCGTCAATCGGTTTAATCTTTTTAAATAGGGCAGCTAATTGGATCAAATCCTTCCTTCATCCAATTTTTCTGGTATTTTTACAACGTATAATGAAAGGTGTTTTTACACTTTATTCGGATCGGAATTATAACAATTTGTAGAATGAGAATACATTTTATTGCTATCGGAGGAAGTGCCATGCACAATTTGGCTATTGCCTTACAACAAGCAGGTCATCAAATTAGTGGTTCGGACGACGAAATATTTGAACCATCCAAAGGAAGATTGAAGTCTTTTGGACTCCTGCCCAATGAAATGGGTTGGTTTCCTGAAAAAATTAATAACGACTTGGACGCAATAATATTGGGCATGCATGCCAAAGCAGACAATCCGGAATTGATAGAGGCGCAAAAAACTGGAATTCCGGTGCTTTCCTATCCTGAATTTTTAGCGCAACATGCTGCCAAAAAACAACGGGTTGTTATTGGTGGAAGTCATGGAAAAACCACTATCACTTCGATAGTGATGCATGTATTAAAACATTCCGGAAATGATTTTGATTACTTAGTAGGATCAAAAATTAAAAATTTCGACGTGATGGTTCGGCTAACGAACCAAGCATCCACCATGATATTTGAAGGAGATGAATACTTAAGCTCACCCATTGATTTACGCCCAAAATTTCATTGGTACAAACCCCATATTGCCCTACTCACTGGTATTGCCTGGGATCACATGAATGTTTTTCCCACCTTTGAAAATTACCTTGAACAGTTCTCCATTTTCATAGACGGTATTGAATCAGAAGGCATGCTCATTTATAATCAAAACGATCCTAATATTGTAGATTTGGTCAATACGCATCCTGACCTACGATCCATTGGATATAATATTCACCCGCATATTGTTAGAAACGGGATCACTTGGCTTAGTACTCCTAAAGGAGAGATGCAAATTAGTCTGTTCGGAAAACATAACATGCAAAATCTGCAAGGTGCACTGCTTGTATGTCGTGAAATGGGTATTACTGATGAGCAATTTTATAAGGCCATTGCTCATTTTGAAGGAGCCGCAAATCGACTTGAAAAAGTAATGGAAACACCTAATTTTGTCTATTTTCGTGATTTCGCCCACGCTCCTTCTAAGGTAATTGCAACTGTACAAGCAGTACGACAACAGTTTCCTGAAAAAAAATTGGTTACCTGCTTCGAATTACATACCTACAGCAGTCTGAATCAATCTTTTCTGAAAGGATATGCTCATGCTTTAGATACTGCCGATCAGGCTTGTGTATATTTCAATCCTCATGCCTTACTATTGAAACGATTACCGATGTTGCAAAAAGAGCAGGTAAAAGAGGCCTTTGGAAACCCACAGCTATATGTATTTAACGACTCCAACGAAATGATACAATGGATTGGCCATCAAATAGATGACAACACGGTGATACTGATGATGAGTTCTGGAGATTTTGACGGAATCAATCATCAGGAATTTGCAAAAAAACTCAGCATATGAGAAAATGGATGCTCTCCATGATTATATTGGTGGTTCTTCTGGGAAATCATCTCTGCGCACAGCAAATCGACAGTACAATCTATTACCAATTCCCTTATCAAGTTGGAAACTTGGGGTTTGCTTCCGATAGTCTGGAGTTGATTATCCCCGATGTCCCTCATGGTAATGTATCGACCATCAACCTCCAAATATATAATTTTGGCAAGGAGTCCATGACCATTCAAGACGGAAAATCCAATAGGTTTGTAAGTATTGTTGCTAACCCACCCTTACTTTCTCCCTCAAGCTCTGGATTCTTGGAAGTTTCACTTGACATCGTTCAAGAATTGCCCTTAGGTCCATTCAAGGCAGAAGTTTCTTTGGATACAGACGACAAAACAGCTAAATATAAATTCTTGTATTTACTAACAAATATCGTTGAGAATAAAAAAAGTCCCGGAGTTCAACAAAACTACGACACGATTCCTCGTTTGGTTTTTGAGCACTACAATTATGATTTCGGGCACCTGTATCGAGGCAAAAAAATTTACCACTCGTTTGTATACACCAATTTGGGTGGACAACCTGTTGTTGTTAATGATGTAGACGTATCACCCGGATGTAAATTGGTTTTTCCTGTTCCGGAAATCATTTTCCCAGGAGAATCTGGGATAGTACGCATGCGGATTTCAACCAAAGGTTGTATTGGCGTGCAACATCGGTCAGTGGTGCTCTACACAAACGACCCAATCACTCCGGTGATTACATTGGGAGCTCATGGCACAGTCCGAAGTGGTTCACCTTCGAGAGAACGACCTAATTTTTGTAACGAAAAACCAGGTACTTTCTAAATAAAAGTTGGAACATTTGCACCAAATCAATGCGCAATTCGATTAGTACCCATACCTAAAAAATTAGCTGTTATTGCAGATTGCTCGTTTTATGAATATCAATAACATCTACCTTTTGATTTCATTCACGAAGAAGAGTACTATTAGTGTAAATATCCTATTTTTGTTCTTTACTCCAAACTGAAAGAAACCATGTACATTAATCGCTTTACCACCCTGCTTTTCCTTTCAATATTCCTGCTACAAGGATGCACTTCAACTACAAATACAAAGCCCTATTTCGACTGGAAAAACGCAACCGTTTATTTCATGCTTAC
>JBFHGX010000291.1:0-3269 GCA_041582875.1 Bacteroidales bacterium
ACCCTGATCTTCGTAATAGAGAAAGTTCTTACTTTTAGCAGTATAAGTCGGGAAAACATAGTCAGGTTTTAAAGCATCCCAAATAACAAAATCTTCTTTGGGAATATAAGCAAAGTTATTCCGAAAGAAAATATCCGCAGAAACCAGGTTGATGTCCAAAAAGGATTTGTTATTGGTAATCATGGCAGGATTAATCATCAATCCGGGCGAACCACTATAATTTCCTAGCGTAAGCCCGAGCATTTCCTGTGCCAATCCTTTTTGCGAGTTATTGAATAATAGCGATGTCAGTAAGATAAAAACCCAAAAAGGTTTTTTGTCCAATCTCCTCATGTAGTATTATGTGTAGCTGTTATTAATCAACGGCAAAAATAGTCTTTTGGTCTTTTCAAAAAATTATTTGTTGTAAGCACCTGGAAATACAACCCAATACAACCTAAACCTCCTTCACAAGAAAACGTCTGTTACATTGTTATACCTATTAACCTCAAACAGTCATCCATTACTACAAACACATTGATTATTACACCATTAACAATAGCACCCTCAATGATTATTCCCATACACTAAATATTTCATTTAGTTTTAGTAATCACTATAATCAATGGGTTTCGGGTACAGAAAAACCTACAAGCAAGCATGTTGCAAAACTTTGATAGATAAATTACAAAGAAAATATTTCGGAATAAAAATAATTGTATATTTGCAGCCCATTTTAAACGTTGACACATGCGGATGTGGCGTAATTGGTAGCCGCGCTAGACTTAGGATCTAGTGCCGAGAGGCGTGGGGGTTCGAGTCCCTTCATCCGCACAACATTTTTTTGAACAAATTACCTATCTTTCGATGAATATTTCTCAAGAAGCCAATGGCGAACTTAATGGCATCATTCACATCAATTTACTGGAAACTGATTATATTGATGCGGTAAACAAGCAGCTTTCAGAATACCGTAAAACAGCCAACGTACCCGGATTTCGCCCAGGCAAAATTCCTATGGGTATGATTCGCAAGAAATATGGTACTGCTGTTTTGGTAGATGAAATTAACAAGGCTGTTTCCAATGCTTTGAACAATTACATCATTGAGAATAAAGTACCTGTTTTGGGTTATCCCATTCCAAACATGGAAAAAACAACCCAGTTAGATTTCGACAACCAAAAAGAATTTGATTTCTTTTTTGATATCGGACTAACTCCTGAGTTTGAGGTTGAATTGGGCAAAGACATGGAAATTCCATATTACAACATTATCATTGCTGATGATGAATTGGATAAAACCATCGAAGACATCAAAGTAAGATTTGGCACAGAGGATCATCCTGAAGCAACAGAAGATACTGATGCTATGCAAGGTCTTCTTTTTAAATTAGACGAAAACGGTGAACGTGCAGAAGGCGATGAAGGCAAAAAGAGTTATATCAAAGTTGCCGATATCAAAGACGAAGAAAACCGCAAAAAATACTTGGGTCTCAAAGTTGCCGACATGGTTACATTGAATTTAATGGAAGAAGTTCAGGATGAGGCCAAAGTTAAATCGTTGCTCGGACTTACTGATGGTGAAAATGACGGCTTAAATTCGACTTACGACTTGGTTATTGAAGAAGTGCTTCGTCCTAAAGATGCTGAATTGGGAGAAGAACTCTATAAAAAAGTGTTCCCTACTCAGGAGATTTCCACGGAGGAAGAGTTTCGCAAGGCAATAGTTGCAGATATGCAAAAACAAACCCAACGTGATACCGATCAACAATTTTTGGCTAACACCATCAGCACATTGATCGAAAAGCTGGACATTGCGCTTCCTGACGCGTTCCTTAAACGTTGGTTATTGGATAGCAACCAGGATAAAATCTCTGCCGAACAAATAGAAGAACAATACGATAGCTACGCTAGGACTTTCAGATGGCAACTCATCGAAGGTAAACTTCAAGAAAAACATGGCGATCAATTGATTGTTCAGGAAGAGGAAATCAGAGGCCGGATAGCTGCCTATTTCCAATCTTACCAAGGTGGCATGGAGATGACTCCTCAAATTGAAGGCATCATTGATCAAATATTGACTAATAAAGAGGAAAAACAACGCCTACACAACGAAATTCTGGACGGAAAATTCATTGAATTTTTCAAAAACACGATTACTACACAACCTGAGGAAGTTACCAGAGAAAAATTCTATGAGATTGCTTCGCAGGTAAAATAACAATCCTATGGACAGCAGTAACGAATTTAGAAAATACGCAACTAAACATCTAGGCATCAATAGCCTGACCTTAGACAGATATAATTCAGCTTACGGTAGTTACATTTCACCTACTATTATTGAGGAAAGACAGCTCAATGTGGCACAGATGGATGTTTTTAGCCGTTTGATGATGGACCGAATTATTTTTCTCGGTGTAGCCATCGACGATTATGTGGCCAATATTATTCAGGCACAACTTCTTTTTCTTGAATCCAATGACGCCGCACGCGATATTCAAATTTATTTGAATACTCCTGGTGGTTCAGTTTATGCAGGATTAGGTATCTACGACACCATGCAATATATCAATCCTGATGTAGCTACCATCTGTACAGGTATGGCTGCATCTATGGGTGCAGTGCTGTTATGTGCCGGTACAAAAGGAAAACGAACAGCACTCAAGCATTCACGTGTT
Organism: Bacteroidales bacterium; assembly: GCA_041582875.1. Lineage (GTDB taxonomy): Bacteria > Bacteroidota > Bacteroidia > Bacteroidales > F082 > UBA6244. The sequence continues at coordinate 2,657 of JBFHGX010000291.1, forward strand.
TTGATTCATCAGCCAATGGGTGGTGCTCAGGGTCAAGCCAGCGATATTGAAATTACAGCTCGTGAAATTCAAAAGCTGAAAAAAGAATTATACGAAATCATTTCTTCTCATTCCGGACAGACATATAAAAAGGTATGGAGCGATTCTGATCGTGACTACTGGATGACTGCCGCCGAGGCCAAAGATTATGGCATGATTGATGAAGTTTTGATTAAAAATAAAAAATAATAGGGTCAGGAATCACTTCTTCCCTTGCGTATAAAATGGCAAAAAAAACCAACAACAACTACTGTTACTTTTGTGGACGACCTGAAGCTGAAACAGATATGTTGATTTCCGGAATGGAAGCCAAAATCTGTAATTTCTGCGTGGAACAAGCCAATGAAATACTCAAAGAGGAACTAAATGGCAAAAACAAAGCTACAGACCCTATCCACCACAAGTCACTTAAACCCACCGAAATAAAAGAATTTCTTGACAATTATGTTATCGGTCAGGAAGATGCAAAAAAGGTGTTGGCAGTTGCTGTTTACAACCACTACAAACGGATTTCACAACTGGTAGATGAGAATGAGGTTGAAATTGAAAAATCCAACATTATTCTGGTTGGCGA
>JBFHGX010000292.1:0-3257 GCA_041582875.1 Bacteroidales bacterium
AGGTAAAGACAAGATGTATTACATTCACAAAGACTATCAGGGTAGCTACGAAACCATTACCGATGAGGAGGGAGCTATTGTTGAGAAACTCAGTTTCGACCCATGGGGAAGACGCAGGAATCCACATAATTGGACATTTACCGATGTTCCCGAAACCCATACCTTCGACCGAGGCTACACCGGCCACGAACACCTAGAAGCCTTTGGCCTGATTAATATGAATGGCCGCATGTACGACCCCATGCTGGGACGTTTCCTCTCGCCGGACAACTATGTGCAATCTCCGGATTATACCCAGAATTTTAATCGATATAGCTATGTGTTGAATAATCCGTTGAAATATACAGATCCGAGTGGGGAGATATTCCAAATTTTATCCTTTGGGGTTGCTTTTTTAGGAGACTATCTTAGTAATCTGATCAACGGATGGCATGACCCAGCAGGAACTGCTTACACAAATGCTTCAGGCGCAATAAATGGATTAAACAACTGCGCACAGATACCCGTTTATAGTAATGGTAACACCACAGTAACAGCAGGTGTAAGCCCGTTTAGTATGGGTTTGTCTGCCAATGTCAATATTACAAATGGGAGTGTAACACAAAACTTTCATGCAGGTTATGGATTTTTGGGTTGGGATATTGGCGGTTCAACGACTGTGAATAGCGGAGACTTTTCTTTTACAGTGGGAGGTGGATATGGCAGCGGGTTGGGTAATGTATTATCAGTGAATCCTGAAATCATATCTGGCTCACAATTTTTTGGCGGAATTTCATATTTTGACAGAAATCGCAATCAACATTTTTCATTTGGACTTACTTCCTTTAATGGTGATTATTCACAACAAAACTGGTATGTTGGCTACGGGCGTGGCGATTTCTCTTTCGCAATGACTAATGATGCCTTCACGGGCAGCGACTGGTATCGTACCGCTGCTGCCGAAATTGGGATTGGTGAGATGTCCTTTGGGTTTAATCTATTTACAACTAAACCACCTTTGGATGAGTATAATTCAGATCCACATCAAGGTGGAAAATCTGAATATATATCACCTATACATGGAAAAAATCCACTTGGAACCTATTCAACTGGTAGCAGGGTTTATGCCGGAATGTACTTGGGCTATCGCAATGGAAACAGGGTGAGTAGATTCGGAATAGACGCTTCAATGGTTCAGGATCTTTTTCAGAATGGTATTCATCGCTGGGTAGTTCCTACACCCTATTTCAATACTAATTACGGTTCGCCATCTGCTCCATTTCTTCAGGGCGGTTTCTTAAATCCATTTTCGCTCTATACTTTTTAACTATGAAAGCTATATATATAATATTCATCTGTAATATCTTATTTTTGAGTACATCATGCGTAAGCCCAATCAATTGCCGTAAGCAATTTACTTGTTATAGAGAACCGATTAATAGTTTGAAAAATTACAGTAATTTTTATTCGGGAATATTTGTATCAATGAATGGTGGAGGTGCATTATGCTTTTTTGATAATGGTCTTGCAAAATATATTTCAAGTTCTGTTTCAGCTAATAATTCTTTTTGGATAAATCCAGAAGTTGAAATAAAGAATTTATTGGAGAACGACCAATATTTTAAAAAAGAACTTTGGGGGCATTTTCAAATAATTGACGATACTATTATTATTCAGAACTTTGGTATATCAAATGATCAACTTTGTCGTAGATCAGTGTATGAAAAAAAAGGAGTAATAGTAAACGATTCTACAATTATTATATTGTCAAACTACTCTTTTTGGTTTGATAATGACCTGATAAAAGAACCAGATACCTATAGGTTATTTAAAACTGATCAAAAGCCAGATAGTACTTTGGCATGGTTTAGGAAGAAAAGATGGTATCATAAGAACATAGATGAAAGCAGGAGGTAATACAAACGATAAAATTACACACTCTAGGTGTAACTTGCAACTACGCTTTCCTATTGCAATGTTCATTATCTTTGTTTTATTTCAGAAAGTGAGCAAATCAGAGATCAAGATGCGTTTTTTTTTGGCTTTACAAGGCGGTAAGCAAGGCTGAAAAAGTTGAGTTTGAGTGCGGCTATTTGTGCTCAAGTGCCATGTGTTTTTTAGAACTTAAGCGAATGGATGCGTTATAAATGATTATAAAAATGGCACAAACTAGACACATCCTATTATTAGCAGTTAGCATATTTTTGGTGTTTTTTAATGGTTGTAATATGAATAATTACAGCAAAACTGTTGGGCAGATACTTGAAAGGGAAAAGCATAATCTGGACATTGAAACTCATAAATCTAATTTACTTTCCCATTTTCCAAAAAGTGTCGCGAAGGATTTTATTGCTTTTGAATCAAATCCTCCCCAATGCCCTCCAAATAACAACTGCAGATCTCAATTTGGTGATTATTGTCTTATTGTGCCCTCAACAGCCTTAAATAAAGACGTATCCGGACTGTTAGCAGATGATATAAATATGTTCAACTATTCAGACAACAATTTTATTATTGGTATTTCAGCATTTAGCAATTACAGGTTTCCTGTGGATAAATGTAATAAATGGCATCCTGCTAAACTCCCAATTCCATACTTTGAGCGTTATAACTTTGGATTAGGATTTGAGGAGACTAAAAAAGACATAAATGGAGATGTGTTTTATAATTATATCTATACTGTTCCTTCGGATTTAATGGTATATGTTATTCAGGCAGAAGCCGGAGATTTTTGGAAAGAAAATTGCAATAAAAAACGGCCAGAATCCTTGAAAGAGTGGAAACATGGCTATTCACGGGGTATCGCAACATCTGAAAAGGAAAAAATTATAGTTTATTGGACAATGGTTTGGTGATTATCTTACTGAGATCTACCATTTAATGCGCATGTATACCCCGTGCAATTAATCTTATCTGTTTTTAAATTGAATACAACTCGAAGCTGTTCCATGGAAATTGGTGCCGGTGGTTAGCATGATAATACGAGATAATAAAAAAGGTACCCCATGATCTACTACAGCTAAATGATATCGAGGGAGATGAATATTTAAAGTGTTTAGGTGTTACTGTTATTGCTACAATATTCTAAATATATTTGTAATGATGAAGAGACTATTGGTGATTGTTTTCTTGTTAAGTATTGGTGTTTCATTGGTTGCACAGAAAGACTATTGGTTACGAGCAACTGACTCTGACGGAAATCAAGCTTTTTTTGATCAAAGGGGAAATGTGAAAATCCCTTTTGGAAAATATGAAATGATTCTATCAGACACATTAAT
>JBFHGX010000293.1:0-3252 GCA_041582875.1 Bacteroidales bacterium
ATTTGACGAAATTCTGTGTACCTTTACCCCATGAAAATTACCACCATTCCCTTTGCCAACCCATGTGTATCTCAGGATTTTGAGGATAAAACCGTTGTGGTAATTGATGTGCTTCGGGCAACCTCTACCATGATTACAGCCCTGATGCATGGCGCCGGTGAAATTATTCCTGTGGTGGAAATTGAAGAAGCACTTCAACAAAAAAAGAACTTTCCGCCATCTGAGTTACTCCTTTGTGGAGAGCGAAGCGCTGGCATTATTCCGGGGTTCGATCTGGGAAATTCTCCTTTTGATTACACCTCCGAAAGGGTTACAGGCAAAACAATCATCATGTCAACCACCAACGGAACCAAAGCCATCAACATGGCCAACAAGGCCCAAGAATTGGTATTGGCTTCTTTTATCAATGCCCTGACAGTGGGAAAATACTTACAGCAAAAAAAAGAGATCATCCTGTTTTGTTCCGGAACTCACGGGCAGTTTTCATTGGATGATGTCCTGTGTGCAGGATTCATTGCCTCCGAAATCCAAAAAAGCACTGCTGTGGAAGCCTGCGACCTCACCTCTCTGCTGATGCTGAACTGGCAACAAGTTCAACATCAATATTCTACCTTAATCAAGAACTGTGTTCACGGAAAACTACTCATCCGCAAAGGATTTGAACAAGACATCGATTATTGCCTCACAACCGGTGTTACTGACCTCATTCCTCAATACGATTTTCAATCAAAATCCATTAAACAAAAAAGCCTTGCAACATATTGACCCTTAATATTGTCTTAACACACAAACCAAAATAATATCAACACGTTCATGAAAAAAAGTACCCTCATTGCCTTTGTTACCATTCTTTTGATAGCCGCTTTTGGTGGATATTATTTGCTTCATTATAAAAATATTCAACGGAAAAATTACGAAAAAACACTCCTCCGAAAAGCGGAACAAATGCCACAGGCCTCACTGAATAAATCGGGAGAAAAATCACCCGACCAGCCCGACATGGCCGCTTTTCAGGAATACCTCATGACGGTAAATCCAGCAACTGGACTGGTTCCCAAAAAAGAGCTGTACAAATCTTACCTGGCCTCGAAAGCGCTTGAGCGCAACAGCAGATCAACCGGAAGTTATACGCCTCCCGTGGAATGGGAAGGCACCGAAGTATTGATGGGCGGTCGTACGCGCATGATGATGTTCGATCCCAATGATTCAGATCACGAAACTGTGTGGGCAGGTGGTGTAACCGGCGGGCTGTGGATCAACTACCAAATTAGCAACGAAGACTCGTGGTGGATACCTGTGGGTGATTTCTGGAGCAGTTTGGCCATCAGCTCTATGGCATACGACCCCAACAACACCGACGTTTTTTACGTAGGAACCGGAGAAGCACAAACTGCACGTACCATTTACCGTGAATCTTCAGGAGTGGGCGTGGGTATTTTTAAAAGTGCTGATGCTGGCGACACCTGGGAGTTATTGGCTTCCACCGAAGACTTTGACTACATTACTGATATTGCTGTTCGCGATGAAAACGGCGTAAGTGCCATTTATGCTTGTGTAGCATCTGGAGTGTATCACGGAGGAACCTTTCAGAGTCATCCTTCGGATGGTGTATACCGCAGCATCAATGGCGGTTCCAGCTGGGAACAGGTGATGCCTGAAATTCCAGGATCACCCGGCAAACCTTATGCTCCTTCTGATATTGAAATCGGGCCTGAGGGTAGAATTTTTGTAGGTACCATGGAAAACCTTGACGGAAATGGTGGTGCCACGGTACTGTTTTCCGATAGCGGATTAGCCGGAAGCTGGACCGTTTACAGTGACTACAATACCCTGATTTCTAGCGAAACTACCTATAACATTCCTGCACGTACCATTGTGGCAGTTTCGCCATCCAATCCCGATGTAGTATATGCTCAGTTTGCAGCCGGTTTTACTACCGATTTCACCTACTACCGTGGTCGATACATGGTAAAATCAAGTGATGGAGGCGCCACCTGGACTTCCATTGATCCGCCTGCCGATGATTGGTCTACACTGGCCTGGCATGCTTTTATTCTACAGGTCGACCCCATCAACCCCAACATCATTTATACCGGAGGTCTCGATTTGTGGCGTTCTTCCAACGGAGGTTCTACCTGGAACCACATCAGCGATTGGATTAAAATGTATTATGGCGGTGGTGAAGACTACGTTCACGCCGATCAGCATAACATCATTTTTCAACCGGGTTCGTATACCAAGGCTCTTTTCAGTTGCGATGGCGGTATTTTCATGACCAATACAGCCAACTATACCAACCCTGTCTTTATTCAGCGTAACCAAGGATACAATACCTTACAGTTTTATTCATGTGCCATACATCCTGTGGCCAATTTCACACAGTACATTGGCGGACTTCAGGACAATGGAACTTTAAAATATAATGGCAGTCCACTGGACATCAACGATATGATTGATGGTGGAGATGGCGCCTTTTGTTTTTGGGATGAGGATGCCCCCAATGTGTACATCACCTCCGTTTATTACAACAGCTATTCAGTTTGGCGTAATGGAAATGTTGTGGCCAATTTTGGAGGGAATACAGGTACTTTTGTGAGTCCGGCAGATTTTGATTCGTATCGCAATATATTGTATTCCAATGCCACCGATTTTTGGGGTACTGATGCAAACCGATTGGTACGTGCCAGAGGAATCCCCAGTGATGTTGATTATCAGATGATTGACGTTGGAACCAGCTCAGATGTTGCTTTTTCAGCAGTTACAGCAAGTCCATACAATACTGACCAGGCTGGTGTTGTTTATGTAGGTACCTTATCGGGACTACTTTATAAAATCAATGATGCCAGCACAAGCAATAATCCTACAGCCGAAGAAATTGGATCCTCGTCATTTCCTACAGGTAGTATTTCCTGTATTGCTTTGGGAAGTTCGGACGATAAAATGCTGGTCACTTTTTCTAACTACGGTGTTTCATCGGTATGGCTCACCCTCGATGGTGGTCAAAATTGGGTAGAAAAAGAAACCAACCTGCCCGACATGCCCATTAGATGGGCGATTTTCCATCCGGAAAACGACGGACAAGTCATGCTGGCCACCGAACTGGGCATCTGGGCCACCAACACTTTGCTCGAACCCACCACCGAATGGGCACCTGCAAATATAGGTATGGGAAATGTGCGTGTTGACATGCTTCAACTGCGTGCCGCTGACAATACCGTACTGGCAGCCAGTCATGGCCGGGGATTGTTAACC
>JBFHGX010000294.1:0-3206 GCA_041582875.1 Bacteroidales bacterium
GCGAACATCACCTCAGTATCTATGGATTAATTGCGGGCATGGCTGTCATGGCATTCAGCTTACTCATGTTTGCATAAAACGCGCATCTCTTTCATCGAGCTCTTCACCCCCGCCTCCCCCGCTTCAAGCGTCCTCGCTTGAATGGCCATAGGCCAACCTTCGTCATTCGACATTCAGCGTTCGACATTCGATATTCAATATCTTAACTTTTCCCTCTCCAACCTCACTCAGCCAAAAGCCAAAAGCCAACAGCTTCCAACCCTTTCCTACCTTTCCTACCTTTTACAAAAAACCAATCCCCTCATCAGCCTCCATTCCATTACATCGACAACCATTAAACCTCAGTCCCCCAACAACAAACAAAGAACAACAAACCCCCAACCACCGTTTAGCTCAAAGGGAGGCACGACCGTGAGAGCCTCGTGAACCAACGACATATTGGTTATGCCAAATAGCTATAGGCCACAAACCTTCGTCATTCGACATTCAGCGTTCGACATTCAATATTCAATATCTTAACTTCTCCCTTTCCAACCCCTCATCCTCGTAACCTTGTCACTTAGTCCCCCACAAAAAATAACCCGATTTCAATTATTTACACAAACAATTGAAATCGGGTCATTAAAAAAAGATAAAGACACTTAAAATGCCTTAATCTCAAGCTTTAGTTCTGGTCAGCAGGCAACATCACAACCTCCACATTTTTACTGTTTTCAAAGATTTCCTTACTAAAATCCTGAATCTTTTGAGGAGTCATACCTTTAACAATCTCGTTATAATTGGCTGCTGAAATAGTATTCAGTTCATACATATCCATCGAAACCAATGACTTCAACCAAAATTTGTTTTCCTTCAACTGCTCTTCACGTGTTTTGATAAAGTACTCAATGGTTTTGTTCACATCCTTCTCAGTAGGACCTTGAGTTTGGAGTTTTTCAACCTCGGCATACACGATAGCCTTTAAAGCATCGGCCCGTTCCGGATCACAATCGAATTTCATGTTCAACTTAAATCCTTCATAGGGAAATTTAGTGGTTGACGTCCACACACCTACGCCATAGGTTCCGCCTTCTTCTTCACGGATGGTTTCAGTATAACGTAAACTAAGCATATATTTGATTGCACTCAGATACACCAAATTTTTAGCATCGTACGTAAAATCATTGTTGTAATTGACAAAAACAGTAGCTTTTGGAATCTCCATTGGGACTTCAAAAACATTCACTGCATTTTCTTTTGGAGGTCTTACCTGGTCATCATTCCATGATTCTGATCGTGGATCGGCTTTTATTCCGCCAATGTAGGTCTCCACAAGGGGTTTTAACTTGGCTTCATCGATGTTACCCACAAAATAAAACCTAAAATCAGACACATCCCGAAAACGGTCAGCATAAATGGTTTTGATCTCTTCAAATTTTACCTTATTCAACAAATCGGTGTTCATGGGTGCTTTTCTGGGATTGCGATCAGCCATTAAAAATGAAATGGAATCATTGGCCAAAGTCCTTGGATCAGTACTGGTGTTCTTCATCCAGGCTTTAATGCGATTCAAAAAGGCATCACTGGCTTCTTGGTCAAAACGAGGCTGTGCAAAATCCAAATACAACAACTGCATAAAGGTTTCCAAATCCTGTGGAGAGGTAGAACCATTAAATCCTTCGGTATAATCATTAATGGCAGGGGAAAGACGCAAGACTTTACCTGCTTTCATTTTCTCCAACGAGATATTATCATAATCGCCGGCACCACTTTGTGAAACGACACTTGTGGCCATACTACCCGACGGAACCATTGCCAGATCCACTTGAGAACTTCCACCAAAACTATAGGCTTCAAACAAAATTTCATCTTCCTTAAAATCTGTTTTTTTCAGGATAACAGTGGCGCCATTTTCAAATGTCCAGGTAGTTGTTCCCAATTCATCATTGGTTTGGGTGGTAACAACCGGAGATGGAGAAGGCACATTCGCCACCAGTGGCTGATCCAAAACGGCATCCACATATGGTGCTAATTCAGTATTCTTGGTTGTTTGTATAATATCCAATACTTCTTCCTTGCTAGGAAGTGTAACGCCTTCTTTTTCTAGTCCACTAATGGCCACCACAATATTCTCGTCAGTAATCCATTGAGCGGGTAATTCGTTGAGTTCATCCAGACTAATCTCAGGCAGGGTTTTTTCAGCAAATGCATATTCGTAATCAATGCCGGGAACAGGTTCATTGGTGAGGAAATTTGAAAAATACTCCCAAACATATTTGTTGTTTTTCTGCTTATCTTTTTCCTTAAAGGCTTTTTCGTAACCACGCAACATGTCCTTTTTGGCACGATCAAATTCTCCGGGGGTGAAACCATGCTGACGAACACGTTCGTTTTCCTGCAATACGGCTGTAAGGGCAGTGGGAATTTGATTATCACCAGCATAGGCAATCAATAAAAAAGCATCCTTCGAACGCTGCATGCCCGTATATACCGAATAACCAACAATAAAAGGTGCATTTTCCTTTTGCACCATCTCGTTGAGACGGTTATTAATCATCGAATTATACAATTCACGAACCAACAACTCACGCATATAATCCATATTCTTGTCGGCAGGTTGCACAATGTCGTGTTTGTAATAAACCATAATGGAATTGCGCTGAGCCTCGGGGTCGCTGGCAATTCCTACCAATGGCTCCTTGTTGTCAGGAATCTCATAAATAGGTCTTTCCTTTGGATTTTCGGCTTTTGGTACCTGAGAGAACATCTCAATGACTTTCTTTTCCATAGTTGCTGCATCAAAATCTCCAACAATGATCAACGCTTCCAAATCAGGACGGTACCAATCTCTGTAAAAAGAACGTAATGTTTCGTAGTCGCAGTTGTCAATCACATCCAAACTTCCAATCACATCGCGTTTGGCATATTGCGATCCCTGATAGAGGGTAGGCATCAGTTGTTTGCGCATCCTGAAATCAGCATTGCGACGGGTTCGCCACTCTTCATGAACCACTTTGCGCTCAGCATCAATTTCTTCGGCTTCGAAAGCTACATAATTCGACCAATCGTGTAAAACGAGCAATGAAGAATCAATAACATACTCATTGGTCAACGGAACATCATTTAAATTGTAAGCAGTTACATCCGTACTTGTGAAAGCATTCACATTATGACCAAAGGCTACTCCATTGCGCTCCAGAAAATCAAGAACTCCCTTTTTCGGAAAA
>JBFHGX010000295.1:0-3187 GCA_041582875.1 Bacteroidales bacterium
ATCATTGGTTCTGAATAAATACAGTTCGGGAATAAAGGCAGCTGCATTTTCGTTAAAGGTGATGGTAAACCGCAAGGTATCTGGAACACCCTCTGGGCCTTCGCCGTTGTTTTGATAACGGTCGTTGATGGTCTCAAACACATCGTTAGAGATAATCAACCCATTTGTATTGTCGGGATCCAGACTGGCATCGCCCGTAATTTCCGAAATAATATTTTCAGTAAAAGCGGCTTTGTTTTCATCATACAGCATCATAGCAAATCCATTATCCAGACTGGCACCTATAGCATCAATGCTTACTTTAAAACTGGCTTCCAATGGAGTTCCAGAACCATTACTTGTGATGATGACCTGATTAGATAAGATGAGGTCGTTAAAATCGAAATCGCCATATGATGGCCACAAGTCTTCGAAGGCTACAATTTGCTTTCCGCTTTCGGGAAAATGAGTAATATATGCTGCATCAGGATCTTCTGGTAGATCATCCCAACGGTCGATGATACCATCTCCATCAAAATCGCAGGAAATTTCAAAATTATCTAAAAAATTTCCATAGCTACGGTTGCCACCCGTAGCAGAAATAGATTCAAACACAAATACGGTGGTGGTTTGACCCAAAGGCACATTGTATGAACCGGAATAATATCCCCAAGCTGTTTTTCCATCCGTCATGGTGGCCTGAAACTCGGCTGTTTCTACCGTGGCTCCAATTTTCACGTCAGCTACATCCACGCCCGAACGACCTCGATGCCAAACCGACCAATAAATAGTTGAACCAGGCTCCAGACACAGTTCTTGATAAAGTGAAGCCACCTGATTGGCATTCAATTCGAAAAACTGATGGCCCTCCTGCGCTGGAACCCCTTGAAAACCGCTGGCCCAGATTTCAATTTTATTGTCAGTAGCAGTAGTTTGCCACCCAGGCACTTGCGATTCGTTGATTATGGTATACCCGGAAGCCAGATATGGGTCTTCACCTCCTGCATTCACCAAAGGAGAATCACAGGCAGTACAAGTTACCACTCGGGTAGATTTGAAATTCGGATAAATATATTCCACCGTTTCACCCAATTCCATGGTGATATTTCCTAAGGATTCAATGGCCTTCATATCATTAGTGACAGGGAAATAAACATAATAGGTAGCATCCTGAGCCAATTGTATGTAAAAGGTTGCTGAGCTATCGTAAACCATGGTTCTGTCCAATACATTTCCTTGCTCATCTATAATTTGAACATATTCTCTTTCGAGAGATACATTGTTGGGATTAACAAAAGAGATGTTTAACTGGCCTAATAATCCTGCCGACCAATTAAAATCAGATGCAACTACAATATCAGTCATGCTCCCTAAAACTTCAGGATCCGGCGTATCATTTTTCTTGGTACAAGAAAATAGAATTCCCACCATCAGAAATAGGGTCAAATATTTTAGTGATTTCATTTCTTTGCTATTTATTGGATAAAGATAACACTAAACAATAGCAAATACAAGGCCAGAATGTGTATGCATTATTATACGCCTGTATATCACACCATTAAAAATATACGCTCATGGGAATTACTCCCATATTGGGAATCTATACCATCATCAGGTTAATGCAACCTGAAAATGTTTACCAGGAAACTACCAAAACATCCACGTTTTTAAATATGAGTTTTTTTGTACATTTGGATTCTCAATAATTACAGCCATGCAATACGAAATACTAAAAACAGAAATTATCGATGGCATCGCCATTGTTACCATCAGTCGGCCACAAGCCATGAACGCCCTTAACACACGCTTTTTTCAGGAAATGGACATGAAAGTTCAGGAAATTTCGCTTAACAAATCAGTGCAGGTAATGATCATTACCGGAGAGGGGAAAGCCTTTGTGGCTGGAGCGGATATCGCCGAAATGGTGAACAAAACCCAAGAAGAAGGCGAAGCGTTTTCGCGCCTCGGACAACACACCTTTAGTAGTTTCGGGAAAATGGATATTCCGGTAATTGCGGCCATCAATGGTTTCGCTTTGGGCGGAGGTCTTGAGCTGGCCATGGGTTGCGATTTTCGCATTGCAAGCACCAAAGCCAAATTTGGTCAACCGGAAGTTAATTTGGGGTTGATTCCGGGTTACGCCGGAACACAACGCTTATCGCGACTCACCAGCATGGGCGATGCCCTCTACATGCTGATGACAGCAGATATGCTTACTGCAGATGAAGCCCTGCGGATCGGCCTGATCCAAAAAGTGTTTGAACCAGAAGTACTTATGGACGAAGCCCTTAAAATAGCCCGAAATATAGCCTCCAAAGGCCCGGAAGCCATCAAGAAAGTGAAAAAAGTGGTGCGCCATGGATGCGACCTGCCTTTTATTCAGGGTGAAGACCTGGAGGCAGTAGAGTTTGGAACGCTTTTTGGCGAAGGCCGTGAAGGTAAAGAGGGCATGACAGCTTTCCTTGAAAAGAGAAAACCAAGTTGGGTAGCATGCAAGACATGCTAATTTGTGTTAATACAATCTGATTACAGCAAATTTAAACTATCTAAACAAATGACTTACGACGAAAGACTACAGAATGTTTCGGTGCTGGGTGCCGCCGGTAAAATGGGCAGTGGTATCTTGCTGCTCACCGCCATCGAAATGGCCGACCTGAGCCTGAAACCTGAAAACAAAGACAAATCCTTTGTCTTAAATGCCATCGACGTATCACCAGCCGGATTGTCCGGACTGATGAAATACCTCCGCGATCAGGTGCGCAAAGCAGCCGAAAAAAAGACGGTTATGCTACGCCAGCTTTATGCTGATCGCGACGATTTGATCGAAAATTATGATATCATCGATGAGTATATCTTCGATGTGCTTAACATTGTACGCCCTGTTACTAACATGGAAGCGGCATATCAATCACATCTCGTGTTTGAGGCAGTCAGCGAAAATAAAGACCTGAAAGTGAAACTTTTGTCGTCCATCGACAAAAACAATTCCAATCAACCCTGGTTTTTCACCAACACCTCTTCGGTACCTATTAACATCATCGAAAAGGAAGCGGGTTTAAAGGGTCGTATTTTGGGTTTCCATTTTTACAACCCTCCGGCTATTCAGCGTTTGGTAGAAGTTATTCTAACTCCAAACACGGACGAAGAGGTGGTGACTTTTGCTCATCAATATGCCAAAAGCCTTCGTAAAGTAGTGGTTCCTTCCAAT
>JBFHGX010000296.1:0-3166 GCA_041582875.1 Bacteroidales bacterium
ACTCCAGTGTGCTTCAAATCGGAGTCCTTTATTCTCAAAACCTATTCTGGCCATGGCCTCATCTGCTCCATAGCTTACCACATCACGTAAGTTAGCCTTTACGGATGGGTTATTAAATCGCGGAACCGTATGATACAGTGCGATGGTTATGGCATCGAGAATGGTGGTCTTACCCGCACCTGTTGGGCCAGTGATGGCATACAACCCCACATCCTTAAACATCTCATTTTCAAAATCAATGACAATGGGTTCATTGGATTTTAACGAGTTAATATTCTGTAATTCGATCTTTAATATTCTCATGGATTAGCTGGTTTGATTTTCACGCGCCATTTGTAAAGCCTCATTAAAGGCATCAAAAATGTCAGAATTTTGTTCAATATCAAATTGCTGTTCCTCACATTTCATTTTAAAAACCTCCAATGGCTGCAACTCCCTGATTCGTTTTGTATTTTTAATCAGCGCTTCCAATCCGGCTGCATTTCGTTCATTCTTCAAACTGGCTTTTAGCACCTCCAGGCCTAGCGCTTCTGCTGCCTTATAAATCTCCTGACTCTCTATTTTGGTATTGTGTTTATTATCAATAACAGCTTCAATCCAAGGTGGCAAGTCATATGAAGTCTGACTAATGATTGTGAGTTGGGCAATGCAATCTTCTTCTGATCCGTGAACACGCAATAATTCGCGAAATCTAGGGACAAAAACATTTTCGATGGAAGATATTTTACCCGCTTCACAAGTAATAAGCACCACATTCTTTTCATAACCCATCTCACTAAAACTGAGCATGATGGGTGATCCAGAATAGCGTATATGCGGTTGACCTCCAACTATTTGTGGTCGATGCAGGTGCCCGAGTGCCAAATAGTCAAAAATTTCCGGGAAATCAGCAGCTCCAATATCACCCAAGTTTCCAATGTAAATGCTCTGTTCACTTTCGGAAGTAGATCCGCCAATGGCAAACAAATGTCCCATTCCGATGACAGGAATTTCATCCACTTTTAATTGTTGACAATAGGCACCTACCTCAACATAGTGGTTGACAAGGGCATTTTTATACCGATCGCCCAAATCAGAAAATGATTCTCCGGCAACAGCGCGTCTAATATCCTGATCGCGCAAATAGGGAACCGCGGCGACAATCACCTGTTCATTATCCACTTTTAGAAGGAAAATTTCTTCACTAACGTCCTCGGTTACCTTACCCACCACCTGCACCTGAAGCGCTGCCAACAACGCTTTGGGTGCATTGAGGGTTCCGGGAGCATCGTGATTTCCACCGGTAATGATTACATGCTGACAACGGCTTGAATTAAGCCGTATAAGAAAATCATAATACATTTTCTGACTTTGGGTAGCGGGTACTCCTGAATCGAAAATATCACCAGAAATCAATAATATGTCAACTTTTTCTTTACGGATAAACGCGTCCAGCCAATCTAAAAAAAGGGATTGCTCGTCAAATTGCGAACGGTCGTGCAAACGATGGCCCAAATGCCAATCGGAAGTATGGAGTATTTTCATGTGCTCTATTTCAAAATTGTTAAATCAAGGTCAAAAACCTGTGGTATTCATCCTCTAACCCAATGGGATTCCTATTCGCAAATTTATCGAAATTAGGTTCTGTATTAGATTTATCGTTTCGACTCATCTTCAAAATCAGGTGGATAAAGTTCGGGATATTTCAAATGGGTCTTTCGTTCAGCTTGCCCTTGACGGGAAGGAATAATAACAAAATCAGGATCTTCAAAATCGCGTATTGCCAAAACCATATCAGCACCCAATTGACGCAAATTATCAGGAGTAATCCAATGGGGAGCATATCCGGCCTGACCGTAAGTCATTTCAAAAGTCATGGCCATCACCTGATCGTGGAAATTAACCCACCACCAACTTTCAGGATAGGTCTTTGAGGCAAAACTACTGCCTCCTTCCGAAGGTTTTGGCTCTAACCTGTCGGCTCCATAATGGTTTGCTAAACAATCAATAAACCTCAATTGTTTATTCCACAGTGCAGCTTCTCTGGCACTATACCCTTGTGATTCTGTTCCAAAATGCGGATAGAAAAAAGGCCGAATCTCCGGTTCACTATTTGACGCATGCAAATTAAAAGCCATGGATATTGGAGGACCGCCATCAGTCATTAACCTTGTCGCAAATGAATGAATAACTGATACTTCCAAAGGAGCCTCGGAGGTCAAATCAATGTGATTTAAGTTTTGATAATACCACATCACTTCCAGGTTTTGGGATTTGGGTGTGGTACGATAATTTCCTACTGTAACGCCATCCACATTTTGCATAGGAAAAATATAGAATTCAAATTGCTTTAATAGGACGGAAACTTCATTTGATCCCGACAACAGGAAGTTGATCATTCCTTCTATGAGAAAGGATGGTGGCGTTTCGCCCGGATGAGTACGGGCATGCAAAAGCACACGTTTCTTGTATGTAACAGGAATTTCAGCATTGGTTATTTTCAGCACATCGATGGGCTTTCCGTCCTGCGAAAAACCAATGGTTTGTCTATCAACCATCGCGTTATCCTGAACACTATCCATATAGGCTTCCAAATCAGTAAAAGTATATGGATAAAAACGAGCCATCCAAACATCCTTATTCTTAAACTGTTTGGTAATAACAAGATCATTGCCTGCATTTTGACTTACTTCGTTTTCCGTAAAACGCGACCAATGGATTTGATCATAGCTATATACAGGTAAATAGTAATAAGGCCATCCCCTGTTCGAAAGGGTGATTTCGATGGGAATATATGGTTGAATATTGTTCATTTTTACATACCACCAATTTCGCCAGGTATCCGGAAGTTGATCATTCCCATTGTCATTGGCCAGTTCAAATTCCCAACTTGTCTCTGACATCTTGACAACCTTACCCATACTTCCCGATTCGAAAGCAATGGATACTTCAGCTTCTGGAACAACAATCGAGGTTGTTGCATCCTTTCTACAACCTAACATACCCATCAAACTCGTCATTACAATGACTAAAAATATTCTGTTGTTTACCTTC
The DNA here is from genome assembly GCA_041582875.1 of Bacteroidales bacterium. Lineage (GTDB taxonomy): Bacteria > Bacteroidota > Bacteroidia > Bacteroidales > F082 > UBA6244. Next base: position 3,034 of record JBFHGX010000296.1, read on the forward strand.
ATTTCTTCAACTTTTACATCATCCAGATCACAATTGACAAAGTTATGATCTTTTACCCTTAAATTCCGGAAATAGATCCTAAATCAGCCCTTAAAGCTAATCTTTCTTATGCTTTCCAGTATTATCATTGTGA
>JBFHGX010000297.1:0-3163 GCA_041582875.1 Bacteroidales bacterium
GAACGAAAAGAAATGGAAATTGCTTTACAGACAAGTGAAAATTTATTTCATACCCTTGCCGAAAATTCTCCCGTAGGTATTTTTAAAACCAACCCTGAAGGTAAAACTACCTACGTTAATCATAAATGGTGCGAAATGTCAGGAACCTCTTTTTATGATGCACAGGGATTTGGATGGCTTGAAAATGTGCACCCTGAGGATAAGGAAAATGTGCGTCAGATTTGGTTGGAATCTATAAATGAGTGTAAGGGGTCAAACATGGAGTATCGTTATCTGCATCCCGATGGATCAATTACCTGGGTTATTGGAACCTCTGTTCCTGAAAAAGATGCTGAAAATAAAATAGTGGGTTACATTGGCACTGAAACTGACATAACCCAACGCAAACAAATTGAACTGGATTTAAAAAAGTTTCAAACGGTTATCCAAAGTTCAGAGGCAAGTATCATTATTACCGATTTTGATGGGAGAATTGAGTATGCAAACCCCTATTTTTCTGAAAATACAGGATATACACCTCAAGATTACTTAGGTAAAAATCCACGCATACTTAAAACCGAGTTTCATGACAGAGCTTTTTATCAAGATCTTTGGAATACCATAAAATCTGGCCAAACTTGGGAGGGAGAGTTTCGTAACCAAAAGAAAAATGGTGATATATACTGGGAAAGAGCAGTGGTTTCGCCTATAATTGATAGTAACAACAAAATCACCCATTTTGTTGCGGTAAAAATGGATGTTTCTGAAACAAAAAAAATTACGGGCGAACTCATTGTTGCCAAAGAGAAGGCTGAACAAAGCGATAGGCTTAAAACGGCCTTTCTGAATAATATTTCACATGAAATCAGAACCCCGCTCAATGGTATTCTGGGCTTTGCCCCCTTTATTATCCAACCCGATATTACGGATGAGGAAAAGGAGGAATATCTGGAAGTGATCAATGTGAGTAGTTACCGTTTGATGAATACGGTTACCGATATCATGGATATTTCTCTGATTTTGTCAGGAAGCATGGAGGTCCATCCCCATCCTGTTGATATATCTTCCATATTGACGAATATGTTTAAGCAATTTCAAGAGCCATGTAAGAAAAGAAATTTGGTACTTAACCTGGAATTACCTGATACTAACGATCAAATTATCCTGAATACGGATAATGAAATACTGGAAAAGACAATCACTAAGTTGATGGATAATTCGATGAAATTTACAAAAGAAGGAAGCATTAATCTGGGAATGGAGCTAATTGAGAATGAAATTAAAATATTTGTAAAGGACACCGGTAAAGGCATTGATAAGGAGGCTCAAGAGCGCATGTATAGGAGTTTTATGCAGGAAAATATTTCTAATACACGTGCTCATGAAGGGAGTGGACTGGGATTGTCAATAGCCAAAGGGATGATACAATTACTTGGAGGAAAAATACAGTTAGAGTCAACAAAAAATGTAGGGACTTCGGTCTTCTTAACGTTACCAAATACTACGGTACCAGCATTGACAGAACCAAAAAAAGTAACAAAGACAACTCCTACAGATCAAAAGCCCCTTATATTAATAGCAGAAGATGAAGAGTCAAATTATCTTTATGTTGAAATCTTATTGAAAAATAATTACAAAACGCTATGGGCTCGTAATGGACAAGAAGCTGTTGAACTAATCAAAAAAAATCCTGGTATCAATCTCGTTTTAATGGATATTAAAATGCCGATTATGGGTGGACTTGAAGCCACTCGTTTGATTAAAACATTCCGGAAGGATTTGCCTGTCATTGCGGTTACGGCTTATGCGCAAAGCGGTGATGAGTTTAATATCAAAGCAGCAGGGTGCGATGAGTATATCTCAAAACCAATTGATAAAACTAAATTACTGTCGTTGATCCGTCAATATACCATGACTTCAGAGAATTAATATCTCCCATGCTTTTGGCCGGCTTATGAAAAGCACTATAATTGAGTCTACTCCATAAAGTTGGACAAGTGGTTATCGCCACGAAAACCCCAAGGCTACAAGGTGCACAAAGAGTACGTTGATAACATGTTACCTTTGTGAATTCTTTGTTTCTTTGAGTATTTGTGGCAAAAAAAGCTTCTCGGAGTGGACCATAAATAGAACGATACAGGAGAAAAGAGTTGTTTGAAAACTGTTGCGTTACTTGTGAGCAAAAATAATGCTGAAAATGAGCTTTTCAGGTCTGTGTTGCCTGCTCAATGATTAAAAACGAAATAGTGGCATAAAAAAAAGGTTATCTTTTTCAACTTGCTTTTTTGAAAAAGATAACCTTTAATGGGTTTAAGATTATAATACTACTTATTTAACAGTAAACTTCTTTACTGCTTTTCCTTCTGCAGTATCAATCAATAAGAGGTATACGCCACCATTTAGCTGACTAACGTTTACCTGATAGTTTAACTGTTTAGCATTGGTGCGATACACTTCACGTCCTGATAAATCAGTAATTCGCAACAATTGGATGGGAACCTCAGATTGCACCTGAAGCATGTCATCAACAGGATTTGGAAATACGACTACTTTTTCATCCAATTGGTTTTCATCAACGCCAATGGGACCTACCCGTATAAAATCCGTTTTCGTTTCAGTAGCCTGCGTAACTCCATTGCCCACAGTTAAGCTTACAGAATACGATCCATCGTTGTTGTAGGTATGTGACGGATTCCGTAATTCAGATGAAGTACCATCTCCAAAATTCCATAACCAAGAGGTGATGTTTCTGTCTCTGGCAAAGGGCGATACTACCTTTTCAGGCATGGCATCCTTAAAGCTGCCTGGTGCATTTTGCTGAATGACATTGCGAATGGTGAGTGCTCCATTAGCCCCATTTATATCACATACATACCAATACAATCCTTCCCCGGTGGATGGAACCTGTAAGGTTTTAATTAAACCATTTTCATCATATATCTGCACAACCGCTTGCGATGTGGTTATCTCAGGAGAACCTGAATAATTATATATGTAATACTGATATGTTCCGCTGAACATCTGGTAAATAGTTACCGTTTCCGGGCCATATCCACTGGTAATATCGTAATCGAGCAGGGCATAGGGTGCCTCTGTTGCACTACCTTCATCGCCATAGTATATGTGATACGGTTGTCCTTCAATATCAGGTGTGTTTAAATGGGAATCAATATCATATGGCTCA
>JBFHGX010000298.1:0-3158 GCA_041582875.1 Bacteroidales bacterium
AGATTCCTGACGCAGATCATATAGCTTTTTACCGCCATAGACGGCACCCAAACCCATCAGGATAAAGAGGCCTCCACCGATGGGCGCATTTCCGCCACTTGTATTTCCATCACCTCCATGCTCGCCTGGAGGAGGAGGTGGACCTTGGGCCAACAAAGCAGTACTACCAATGGATAAACTTGCTACGATCATTAATTTGATGGCTATCTTTTTCATGGTTCTCGTGTTTTTTGGTTTGACTAGTTGATGAATACTTTTATGTTTTTAACCTGGTTGTTGCTTTGCAAGCGAACAATGTAAATACCTGTTGGCAGATTGAGTTCGGTTTTATGCAAGCCGGATCCATTAAGGTGTTCAGTTAGCATCTGACGTCCCTGAATGTCATACAATGCCATTTGTGCATTTTCCAGCTGGCTTTGTACATATAGGCTGTTGTTATAAACGTAGGCGTTTATTTCATTTAATTGTGCAGGTTCATCAATGCCAACGGCTCCAAAGTGAAGGAGGAAACGGTTGGGGTCGTCTCCCTCTGTGGAGGTGAAAGAGTAAACAGGGTTATTGGTCAAGTTGTGTGAAGCAGAAGATACTACGTCGATGAGAGTTACGGTTGCTTCAATCTGACTAACATCAGCTGTTAGAATTTGTTCACCTGTCTGCCCAGCTTTAAACAGAACAGGAATCTGAAGGTCTTCAGTGATTTCCGGAAGTCCATTGATTGCCAATAACTCATTATTAACGGATAAGGTATAAATCTGTGGAACTGAGGTATTATAGCTAAAAAGTTTATAGGCGTCGTAGTCACCATCGAATGCAGTTGTTGCTCCTTCTGCAAAATGTATCATGGCTATGTCTTCATATTCATCGGTATTTACTTTTAATGACAATACACCAGAATTTAGCTGACTTGATTTATAAAATGTTGTTTGAGCCTCATGAACCCGGTCTTGGTTATCAATTGTAATGGTTTTTGTGCCCGTTGATTTAGCATGTACCATAAATCCCTGCATAGCAGGGATGTATCGCGAACCTTCGCCGGTCTCAATTGTTGTTTCACCTGAAAGTTGAATAAAATAACGGTAATTTTGGATAGATGCGTCATAATAATACAAGGCATTATCCATGCCACTACCTTTTTCTACTGTATTCCAGTCAATTGCCGAAGGGAATGGGTTTCCAAAAAGATTCCAACCATTTCCTTTATCTGCAGTATATGTACCTGTAAGTTCAAGAGGGTCTGAAACTGGATATGTATTTAGTGTGCCAGTGTTAAATAGCTTTGTAACATCCGCATCATCAGCCACGAGGTATCCGCGACCAATTGCAAAGTTCACATCATTAAACGCTTCTGGATCACCAGAGCTTGTTCTGTTTATCCAAAAGTTATTTGTTTCAGAGAAACGATAGAAATCCATAAGGTCAGTGAATATTGGTTGAGCTGATACTGGAGATGAAATAAAATGGTATTTACTATCATTAACATCATCGTACTTTGTAAGGTAACGCTGAATAGTGGCGGTAACCCCGCTGGTACTGTTAATCAATGATCCCGTACCATTGATATCACTTTTAATCACCAGCCCTGAAACACCAACATTATTTGTAAGAGTACCAGAAACAGTGAGTGAAGTTTCACTATTTATTTGCAGTGCGCCAGAGTTAATAGTCAAATTATTATTAATCTCTAAATTATTGCCAACATTCTCAATAATTGCTCCGTTACCAATAGTAATATTTAAATTGTTTAGACTAATTTCATCATCTATGATAATTATTGAATTACCTGAGCTAGCTGCAGAGTTTTCAATATTTATTTCTCCACCACTTATAGTTACGGTGTTACTTGTTTTATTTATATCAAGAACTGCACCAGAACCTGTGTTTAGATTCTTTATATTAAAGCAACCTCCCGTCATAATAAAATCACTATTATTTGGTATGTAAACAATATCGATGCTATTTGAGACAGGTCCATTATTTAAAACATTAATAATTCCTCCAGAGATATTTGCATCCCCCGAATTTGTTTGATCCCAATAAGCAGATATAGTAAGGACTCCTCCTGTCATTATTAATTCCGCGCCTGATCCATTAATATCAAGCTTGTTGCCTGTTGAGTTTCCTATATTTAATGTACCTAAGTCAATTTGAAGTTTTCCATTTAAAAGTACGGATCCTCCAGTTGTATTTATTGTACCTCCATTTACCCATATACCCCCTGTGGTAGGAATTGTAATTGCTCCTGAAAAAGCATTAACTTCTATAACTGATGTTAACTTAAAAGTTCCATTATTAATAACAAGAAATGCATTTTTTGCTGAAAAATTTTCTGCAGTTACCTCAAGAATATTTGTATTTGAAGTTCCCATGTTAAGAGTAATGCCATTAAATCTTGTTGTAATCCCATTTCCACTGATGGTTTGATTTCCATCATTGTTAAAAGTAACATCACACACAAAGGAAGTGCCGTCTTGCGACATATCAAAAATGCCATTGTTTAAAAGATCGCCTCCAACATTCATCAAGTGAGTTGCTGTAGTTTCAGCTTGTGTAATAAAAGTGGCTCCAGTTTCAATAGCTACATTTCCTGATATGGTTATTGCCCTGTTGATGCCATCAAATACCAATACTCCGCTATTGCCCTGTCCAACGGTTAATGAGCCTATTATGATGTCTTGATTAATTGTTACTGTGTGACCATCGGCAATCACGTAGTGGTCATTGTCTCCGGCGGTTCCAGTAGAACTCCATGTCATTGTACTCCAATCTCCACTGCCAGTACTTGTGTATGTCATCTGCCCCCATACACTCCCCCAAAACATAACCAACATCAGCATTATTGCCGTTTTTTGTAATAACTTTTTCATAGCTTTGTAATAAGATTTTATAATTCAATCGGATGGGTAAAACAAAGGTTTTCGTCTTACCTCAATATTAATTAGGTTTATTATTTTAATAATTATTTTGCTTGTTCAGGTGGCTTGCCTTGATAATAGAGTTGATAAATAATACGTTAGTGCAGTATTTCATTATCAGATTTATCTTTCAAACATAACGAGCACCTACAAATGAAATCAATTTTCATTCAATTTTGACCTCTACTTTAAGCAATAAGTCGAGCTCTCTTTTAAAGTATAAGCCAGTATATAAGCAAGTCATGA
>JBFHGX010000299.1:0-3082 GCA_041582875.1 Bacteroidales bacterium
GAACGCAACTGCAATTACTGTTCAAAATAATCATGAAAGGAGGCAACGGCAAAAGTAATTCATTTTGGTCAGTCGATAAGGGCAGATAAGTTTAGCCTGCTTACCTTTTATCAATATGTTTGAAGAACAGCAATAGAACATGGCATTTTTAACTAATTTTAAACATTGATAAAATGAAGAAAATTTTAATTGTAATACTTTTAGCCGGCTTAATAGCCACTATTTTTTATTCATGTAAGAAGAATGCGGACCCCATGCAAAACGACAATAACACGGAGAAGCAGTATACTGATTACGAGTGGCAGGTATACTATAGACTTCAGGATGTGAAGTTGAAGCTGAATAGTGGAGAGCGTGGTCTTGATCCCATTTCTCTAACTGAAGCGGAGTGGTACATGGAAACAAATTTTAATGTTGAAGAGGCTCGAACAGAGGAACCTTACAAACTAATCTACAAAGACAGTACATACTATACGCTAACCTTAAATGGTTCTGGGATGGTAGAGTATTATGATATTAATGTCATGTACAACGCAATTCTAGGTGATGTTGATAGCATTGAATATGTAATTTCTAACCCTAATGCAATACCCGTTTTTGCTAGTTTGAAATTATTGAGTAGCAACAATAGTGAAGCAGAATTTCTCCTAACACTTGGTATTGGAACTTACTTCTCTGGCAACTATGCACCATTTTATTCCATTGACGATTGGTATTTTGGAAATAATCTTGGAAGAACTGATGGTTACGAGCTATACCATTCGGATGCGGGACAACAATTGACTGACCGTCTTAACAATCCTTTTTTTCAGTATTTTACGCCTGGTTCATTTTTAGAACCTGCTGAAGAAAGATATGTTTTATATGGTGTTTATCCCGATATTGATTTACTGAATCCTGAAGAAAATGTTAGTTCACTTATTTACTATGAAGAATCCTCTGAATTTCCATCACCAGTTTTAGAGAATGAAGAGTTAACTTTTTACTTAAACAACTTGCACAATATTATTTATACGTACAACGATCAGCTGGTGCCTCACACTACTGGCTATGGTCAAAGACCTCCTGGGTACGCATTTAGGGATATTTCTGTTTGGACGCCTACTGGTCAATTGTCAGGTGGTGGATATTTTTACGAACACAGATATACGATTTATTATGCCATACGAGCAAATATTCCTTTGCCAGATTGATGTATATCTCATTACTCCCGGGATTCTTTCCAATTCCCGGGGGTTATTACTTTTTATTTATGAAAACATATATGTATTGCTTCTTTGTTATTGGTGGATTATTACTGAATCTGACACTTTTTTCGCAAACTCGCCAATTTCAAGGTCACGTATCAAGTGACACAACATGGGCGGCCGAGTCCATCGAGATAACAGGCGATGTTATTATTGACAGTAATGTTACGCTTACGGTGACGGAGGGTGCTTTTGTGCATATACTAGGTTATTTCAGTATTCAGTCATACGGAAGTATCCGTGCTAATGGAACAATATCTGACAGCATCGTGTTCACCCATTTAGATACCATACTACATGGCGACACTTCAACAATAGCAGGCGGATGGCATGGAATCAGGTTGTTGCCTCGTGCATCAAATGACACTTCTATTTTTAAGTACTGCCGGATTGAAAATGGGAAATCAGTATCTGGTGGCCCTTGGTCTCCTGAAAATCAAGATAATAACGGAGGTAATATATATGCCTATAATTGTGGCAGTATAATTATTGAAAACTCAAAGATTTCGAATGGGCTGGTTAAGACCAATGGGGCGGGAATTTTCTGTCAAAATGCTCAATATATCGCCATAAAGAATTGTCAGATCACAAAAAACAAGGGACACTCTAAGGGTGGAGGTATTTATATTTGGCAAGCAGATAGCTTGATAATAGAGAAGAACCTTATTAATTACAATACGGCTTATTTCTGGCAATATCCTGGTATGGGGGGCATGGGTGCAGGGATATTTGCTCTGGGTTATACCGGCTATGCGTTTATTTGTTATAACGAATTGTTCAATAATAAAGGGGTTTGTGGAGGTATTCAGGATGCCTATTTTCAGTCAACAGTGAGTAATAACCTTATATGTAATAATTATGGTGAGGCCATACTTTCTGGCTTTGAAGCCAATCGAAAATACACGAACAATACCATAGCAAACAATTATACTCCTGGTGACTGCTCAGGGTTTGTATATTTGCTTGCTGAGGGGAAATTGCTTTATAACAGTATTTTATGGAATAATATATCCTCTTATCCGGGAAATCCGCAAATACGGAGCACTGATACAGAATTATTGGATGTAAGGTATTCAGATGTGATGAATGAATATCCTGGGGTTGCAAATATTAATATTGACCCGATGTTTGTACATCCAACAGATGGAATTGGTCTAGCATACGATGCCTCTTTAGCCGATTGGTCTCTTCAAGACAATTCCCCCTGCATCAACACTGGTACCCCAGACACCACAGGGCTTCTTCTTCCGGTAATTGATCTAGCCGGCAACCCCCGCATCTTTGGCAACCGCATCGACATGGGAGCATACGAAAACCAGCATGTGTGGGTAAAAATTAACGATTCCCCTGCATTTGCGTATAAGATAACAGTGTATCCCAATCCCGGCACCGACCGGATCATGGTGGCTTTGCCCGAAAACACACAAGAGGCCTGGATAGAGTTGTTGGATGGAACAGGTCAGCGGGTGTTGTTGGAACGTGTTTATGCTAACCTGTGTATTTTTACCCCTACCGGTCTGGCATCAGGGATTTACTTCTATAGGATTTATAATCAGGATCAGGTGTTTAAAAAGGGGAAATGGGTGAAGCTGTAAGTTGGTAAAGCACTTTTCCAAAGTTTCAAACTTTGGAAAAGTTCTAAATAAGCAATTGATGTATAGCCTATAAGTTTATTGCCTAATTTCGTTTCCATCAAGTTGATTTGTCTTTTGAATAAACTAAACAAGATTCAAAAAGCAAAGTAACGCAAGCTAATTACATTAATAGTAACCTAAAATGCCAATTAAATCTACAGGTCTTGTTCTTGTCCTGTTTCCGCAAAACCGGAAAAGTAA
>JBFHGX010000300.1:0-3054 GCA_041582875.1 Bacteroidales bacterium
ATGGGGTTACTGGCATACTATTTGTTAAATATTAGAAATAGTGTGATGAATTTTAACAAAAAACAATAGAAATTGCTACTTTAGCGGTTTCATATCTTAAAACTAATAATCATTAGAGATGGAAGCTAAAAAGACAGAAAAGGCTGACCTTGAGAACAAAAAGACATTGTTCTTTCAGATAGGTCTGATCGTTGCGCTGCTGGTTGTTTTTGTTGCTTTTGAATACAAAAGCTACGATAAAATTACCGTGGACATTACTTCAAGAGCTGTAGACGATACGCCTGAGGAAATTATTCCCATTACCGAACAAAAGGTAAAACCACCACCACCTCCACCACCGAAACAGGTCACCAAAATTACCATTGTTGAGGACGACGTGGAAGTTGAAGACGATATTGAAATTGATGTGGAGGCTGATGATAATTCTGAGATGGAGGAATATATCCCCCAAGAAATTGAAGAAGAGGAAATCGTAGAAGCAGAGATTTTTACCGTTGTGGAAGCAATGCCTGAATTCCCTGGAGGAATGGGTAAGCTGATGAGTTATTTGGGTAATAACATCAAATATCCTCCTTTGGCTAAAGAGAGTGGTATTCAAGGACGTGTATTTATCAATTTCGTAGTTGAACCTGATGGAAAAATTTCTCAGGTAAAAGTATTACGTGGTATTGGAGGCGGATGTGACGAAGAAGCTATTCGTGTTGTAGAGGCCATGCCCAAGTGGAAACCCGGTATGCAACGTGGAAAACCTGTTAGAGTTTCCTATAACTTGCCTGTGAAGTTTACACTGCAGTAGCAAATACAATTCATAAAAAAAAGACCGCTTGAGAAAGCGGTCTTTTTTTTTATGAATTGTATTGAAATTATAGACTTCAAAACTTATACATAAAACCTGCTAATACCCAGTCTAATTATAAAATACGCTTAATTTTATCATGAAACTGTTCTGAAAAGATAGTTTTTTTTAAGTACATTAATTTAAGCAAATATTTTCGACCTACTGATTATTAAAATAATTCCTAACGATGGCTGCTTTGCTTTGGCCTATGATTTTTACCAAGTCCTCGATTGAAGCAGATTTGATGTTTTTTACTGACTTAAGCTCTAGAAGTAATTTTTGGGTCGTGTTTTTTCCGATACCCGGAATTTGAGTCAACTCTGATTTAATGGTTCCTTTCTCCAAGCGTTTTCTGTGGTGTGTTATTCCAAAACGGTGTGCTTCGTCACGTAAATGTTGAATTACTTTGAGAGTTTCCGAAGTTTTATCTAAATACAATGGCACTGAATCATTGGGAAAATATATTTCTTCCAATCGTTTAGCGATTCCAATCACTGAGATTTTTCCGTACAGCTCAATTTCCTTTAAAGCTTTTACTGCCGCACTTAATTGCCCTTTTCCTCCATCTACAACAATCAGTTGAGGCAATGGTTTGTTTTCTTGTGCCAAACGGCTGTAACGTCTATTGATAACCTCTTCCATGGAGGCAAAATCATTGGGTCCTTCCACCGTTTTGATGATGAAATGCCGATATCCTTTTTTGTATGGTTTTGCATTGATAAACTGAACCATCGCGGCTACAGGGTAGTCGCCTTGAAAATTTGAGTTATCGAAACATTCAATTTGAACGGGGAGCTCCGGCAAATGTAAATCGGATTTAATTTGGTTCATCATCCGGTTTTTATGTCGGTCAGGATCTACTAAATCGCGTTGTTTTTGTTTGTCGAGCTTGTATTGCTTCGCGTTGCGTTCACTTAGATCCAGTAGATGCTTTTTGTCGCCACGCTGTGGAACTGTATAGGTTACGCCTGGCATTTCCATTTCAGGTTGGAATGGAACAATTACTTCCTTCGAAGTACTTTCAAAACGTTGACGAAAATCTAATAATGCAAAAGTGAGGAGTTCATCATCGGTTTCCATGAGATTTTTTTTTATCTCGATGGTGTGTGCCTGTACAATGGCTCCATTAACTACTTTTAAATAGTTCACGTAACCCCGTTTTTCATCATTGATCAGTGAAAGTACCTCTACATCGTGAATATGTGGATTTACAACGGTAGACTTGCTTTTATATCGTTCCAAAAATTCCAGTTTTTCTTTTATTTTTTGTGCCTTTTCAAATTCCATATTTTCGGCGAACGCGTGCATTTTGGCTTTTAAATCCTGTATTACCGTGCCGATATTTCCTTTGATGATGCTTTTAATTTGTAACAAGGTTTCCTTATAGTCTTCTTCTGTTTGTTCCCCAATGCATGGCGCTTTGCAGTTACCCAGATGGTATTCCAGACATACTTTGTATTTTCCAGTTTGGATATCGGCAGGAGATAACTTTAAGGAACATGTGCGTAGCTGATAAATTTGCTTGATTACTTCCTGAATTGTTTTCATCATACGAACTGATGCGTATGGACCAAAATATTCCGATCCATCATGAACAATATTCCGGGTAGAAATGATACGAGGGAAATGTTCTTTTTTGATGCATAAGAATGGGAATGTTTTATCGTCTTTTAACAGGATGTTGTATCGGGGTTGATGTTTTTTAATGAGGTTGTTTTCAAGTAAAAGTGCATCAAATTCATTTTCGGTAATGACAAAGCGTATGTCATGGATCTTTTTTACCAGTACGCGCAATTTTCCACTTATGTGATTCTTGTTGAAGTAGCTACTGACCCGTTTTTTTAAACTCTTGGCTTTTCCAACATAGATGATGGTATCCGATTCATCGTAATATTGATAGACTCCAGGTTTATTGGGAATGGTACTGATGAGATGTTTTAGTGACATACTGTACAAAGGTATTTACCGCAAAAATAGTAAATGATTGATGTGGGTTGTATTTGTGCGTTTTGAAGTTAACAAAACTAGTTTTCTGATTTTTTAATCAATTCAACTGCCTTGATGTTGTTTTGTGCATCTTTAAGTTGAGGCATAATTCTTAATGCCTTTTTAAAATTTTCAATGGCCAAATCGTAACTACCTAATTTTGCCTGACAAAATCCCAGATTGTTGTATGTTTTAGCGAGGTTGATGTCCTGACTCAACATGAAATTAAA
>JBFHGX010000301.1:0-3023 GCA_041582875.1 Bacteroidales bacterium
ATTTGTTGGGATGGTGGATGGCATGGATCCAGTTGGTGGCGACATATGGCTTCTTGATGCGCTTGCCGGTATTGGGGTCGTATTTGATGAGTTTACCGGTGCGAATATTGCCATGGATGTCGATTTGCCAGAATATGGTGGTTCCTCCGTTGTACCGGGATGAGGTACCTATGAAATATAGATCAATGAGTTGTTTTACCTTTAGGTATGGCAGGAAGGAACTGAGGTATTTGATGAGGTTGTTGGTATGCGGGTCGGCGAGACTTTTCTCGAGTATGGATGGGTGGATAAAGTCAGGGACCAGGGGTTTGGGGCTTGGGGATGGAATTGTGTATTGGATTGGTGTGAACGGAAGGTTATTGTCGGAAAAATATTGTTTGGGTGTGTAGTGGTATCCGCATTTGTTGACATGGTTACAGATGCCGACATGGTCGTCGAGGTGGGTGCCGGTCTGGGTGTCGATATAGCGGGTGAATTGGTGGGGTTGGTGGCAGGATGGGCAGGTGAATCGGGTGCTGCGACCTTTGTAGGGTTGGAGGGTGAACATTGATCTGGGGGTTAGTGGCTGGGGGTTAGGGGTTTGTGGGTGAGGCTTTTAGCTGTTGGCATTGGTTTTTGGCTGGCTGACGCGTGATGGTTTAACCGCGGAGGCGGAGAGGCGCAAAGGATTGGGAAAATTTGAAAATTTGTAGATGGGTTGACGTGTGATGGATGAATAAGCCCAAGTCCCGGCGCACAGGCTGCCCGTCAGACTTGAGCTAGGGGAAGCTAGAGAATGTTACAACGAAGAACTGCGGTTGAGGTTATTATACCCCTGCAACGGATGGAAATCAAAAGAGTACGATGATATTGATAAGCTCAATCAACGCCATGCTGCCCATCAGACGATGCTTAGGAATGTAGTTGCTATGGCACTTTGATTGTTATGTATCGATATCTCAGCCTAGTTGGAAACTTGTTGAGGCCCTGGGGGTAATCTTGTCAACTAATCTATTTCTTTATTATTTTAAAAACACTACTATCAATATGAATAAACAGTATACCAGAAGGTAAACCTGAAATATCAACTTTATAGTTTTTGTTATCCGTAACAATACGATCTAATAATTGGCCTTTGCTATTAAAAATGCGGACTTCTTTATTAATACAATTGGTAATGTTAACGTAACTATTTGCAGGGTTAGGCGAAACTGTAATCTGCTTATTGTCATAATTATTTACACCTGTTGGAGTCAACAATATATTTTCATATACATCATCGTTAACAATTTCCACAGCACCCGAAACATCAATAAATAAAGGCACAGCAACTGTATAATTTAATAAATCAGGTACCACATCATTAAAGACAACAATACCATCATTATTTGATATTTGCGAACCATAACCTTCAAGAGTAACTGTTCCTCCAGCAATATTTTCATATCCATCCGACAACTCGAAAGTTACCTTATAAGTAGGTAACGTCAGGCTTACATTCTCTTCAATATTCTCATCAATTACAGTTACATAGCCATAAACAATATTGTAACCCGAAGCAGTGGCACTGTAGGGAATATCGGTTCCGGGCGACACATCGGCAAAAACAGTAATTCCCTGACTGTTTGTTGATTGTGAACCATATCCTGTTAAGGTAATTGTTGCATCAGAAATAGCATTGATGCCATCAGTAACTGTAAAAGTAACAGCATAGGATGTGACAGCAGGAGTAAGTATTACATCTTCAACAACATCAGAATCGACTACGGTAATGCTATCGTTATGACCTATATACCCTGAGCAAAATACCGAATAATTAATATCTGTATCCGGACCTACGCTATCAAAAACTGCCACTCCCAAATTATCAGTAAGCTGTGAACCATAGCCAACGAGATCAACAGTAGCATCAGGAACAGGAGATGTACCATCACTAACATTAAAAGTAACACTGTATGTGATCAGTGACATAAAAACACTATCGCTCACATCCATGTTTATGACCGAAAGAGAATCAGTTATATCATAATGTCCTGCAGCAATAACTGAATACACGATATCGTTTTCCGGAAGTATTTCAGTAAACACGGCCACACCACTGGCGTTTGTTAGCTGCGTTCCATATCCTGTGAGGTTAACCGTGGCATTTTCGAGAGACCCGTTCATATCTTCAATAACAAATGTAACATGGTACGTTGATAATGTAAGCAGAACATTTTCATTTACATCGGCATCAACTACTGAGAGTGAATCAGTGTAATTATCATAATCTGTAGCAGTAACAGTATAATGAATATTGTCTTCTGGAAGAACATCTGTAAAAATTGCAATGCCTGAAGCGTCAGTAATTTGGTCGCCATATCCGGCAAGGTTTACATTGGCATTTTCCACTGGATTTGTGCCGTCGGTTACTGTGAATGTTATAGTGTAGTCAACTGTTTCCGTAAACAGAGCATCGTAATAGGTTATAAGGTCTGTAACGGTTTCGCCTCCTGCATGCATACCGCCGTTTGAATCTTCCCAGCCAACTAAGGTGGAATCGGGAATACTAGGTGTTGGTAAAATGAAACTAGACATGGGATTACCGTCAAATGCCTGCTCCCCAATGTATTGTAATATCGAACAATTAGTTAAATCAATGCTATCCAAATAATTTCCATCAAATGCGCGATAACCAACATGTGATAATCGCAAACAATTGGTTAAATCAATATTAGAAAGAGAATTACTTAAAAATGATTCATGGTCTATTATCTCAAGACTATCACAATTAGTTAAGTTTACATAAACCAAATTGTTTGAAGCAAAAGCTGCTGGCCCTATAGATTGCAATTTTGTGCAAGCGCTAAGATCCAAACTATCAATTTGATTATCTGATAAAGCATTATACTCAATAGAAGTAAGGTTTACGCATTGATTAAAATCAACAACTCCCATTGCACAATTGTTAAAAGCTCTCCTACCTATTTTTGTCACCATTTCTGGGATTGTAATAGTGTCTGAAACTCCACCATACGAATTTAAATATGTGCTATCTTCTGTGC
>JBFHGX010000302.1:0-3020 GCA_041582875.1 Bacteroidales bacterium
GGGTTTAGAAATAATACCAACATCTTTTTTCGCACCCTGATCGTGTCCACGATTCATGTACAAATAGATAAATGCAACACTTCACCCCAACTTAAGACACTTTAGCTCACTTCACCCCAACTTTAGGCACTTTAGCTCACTTAAGGCACTTTTAACATTTTGAATATCCTAACATTCAACCTTTTTACCTACTTTTATCCATTCATTCAACAAATAAGCACCATGGATACCCAGAAGCACCAACTAGAGATCATACCTGTCCTCATCCTACTCTTGTTTTGTCTTACCCCTTTTTTTTCCTTTTCCCAGGGAAAGGAAGCCAATATCTGGTATTTTGGGGCTTATGCCGGGGTGGACTTCAACCAAGGAAGCCCGCCGGGAGTACTCCATGATAGTCAGATGGTTAATTTTGGCATAATGGGATGTGCAAGTATTGCAGATAGTTTGGGTAACCTATTGTTTTATTCAGATGGGGTAACCATTTGGAATAGGAATCATACCCCTATGCTCAACGGAATAAATATGGGTGCTTGGACCTCCTAGGGAGCTATGATTGTTCCCTTTCCTGCCAATGACCATCTGTATTATTTTTTTAATTTTGCTCCAGACCCACTTCAAGTGGTTCACTTTCAGTATTCAATTATTGACATGCATTTAAACTCCGGGTTTGGTGGCGTGGTGGCCGATCAAAAAGGAATTAGACTATTTGAGAATGCATCTATGCATTTAAGTGCTATATACCATGCCAATAAAGAGGATATTTGGGTGTTGGCACACAAGATGAACAGCAACCAGTACTGTGCTTATTTGGTAACTGCTGACAGCCTTCACCATTCACCGATCATTAGTACCTCGGGGTCAGTTGTGACCAACCATGTAGGCTATATGAAAATTTCCCCAAATGGGAAAAGAGTTGGACTGTGTACTATTGGTGGGGCTTACCCCGGCTTTTTTGAATCCATCAATTTTGATAATGAAACGGGAATTGTAAGTGATGAAAACATGGTGAGAAAAGAATATCCTAGCTATGGCATAGAGTATTCTCCAGATAATTCCAAATTATACATAAGCACCAATCACGTTTTTCAATATGACTTGAATGCCGGAACTCCACAGGAGATATTGGCTTCTGAAACGGACCTTTGGACAGGATCCGGCTCCTCAAATGGAGGTGCCCTTCAGCTTGGTCCTGACGGAAAAATATACTGTACCGTTGGGGGTAGCGGCAGTTCATCTTATTTAAGCCAGATCCACAACCCCAATGCAGCCGGTTTATTCTGCAATTTTGAGCGGGATGCCGTGGACCTGGAAGGAAACCATACCAACCAAGGACTCCCCTCCTTTATCCAATCCTATCTTAACGATCCGACTTTTACAGCCCAAGACTTCTGCCTTGGAGATGCCACCACCTTTGAGATAGACGATGTCAACGGAATAGATTCAGTGTATTGGAAATTCAATGATATCCCCAACATGCCCAACGATACCTCCACCTTGTTCAACCCGGAGTATGTTTTCTCCCATGCAGGAACTTATCAGGTGGATCTTACCGTCTATTCAGGTTTGCTGGAGAAAACAGTAACCCAGGAGGTCATCATCAACCCAATTCCGGAGCCCAACTTGGGCAATGATACCCTGTTTTGCGATTTAAATTTTAGCCTAACCCTCCATGCCAACTGCACCGCAGATAGCTACCAATGGAACGATTTTTCTTTTGAAGAACAAAAAACGGTCAGCGATACCGGCACCTACTGGGTGCGTGCCACCCTCAACGGTTGCGCTCAGGTGGATAGCATCTATGTTGGGCTTTATCCTGCTCCTACACTGGATGAGAATGCTATGCAGATAAACGCCGCCGGTTGCGGCCTGCCCACGGGTTCCATCTCAGGATTGGTGGTGCTTGGAATAGCACCCTTTGATTATTATTGGGTGGATATGGCAGGAGATACCGTCGGCATAAACCTTGATTTGTCGGGGCAATATGCCGGAAGCTATACCCTGAAAGTGGTGGATGGCCATGGCTGTGATCACGAGCTTTCCACTTTCATCATTCCCGACAATGGAACGCTGGTGGTGGATTCGGTTCATTTTACCTCTGAACACTGCAATCAGGCACAAGCCATCCTCACCATCTTTACCGATGCACCCACGCCCGACACCTTTGAATACAGCATCGATGGGGTAAACTTTTTTCAAAATCAGGGACTGTTTTCCGGAATATCTGCTGGCACCTACCACATCACCATCAAAGATGCCAACGGTTGCGTGGGGGTGTACGACCAAAATCCGGTAATAATCCAAAACATTGCCGGACCACAAGTCACTTCGGTGGATATCATTCCCGAGGACAACAACCTGGGCAATGGCAGCATCAACATTCACGCCAATGGTGGCAGTGGCGATTTGACCTATTCCATCGACAATGGAAGCCCTGTTGGCCAGCTTAACGACGGGCTGTTTAACGACCTGTCGGCTGGTAATTATCTTTGCTCGATAACCGATGCCTTTGGCTGCGATACCACGTTTACGGTGTATGTTCCCCTTGTGATTACCCAAACCCTGGAGGCCATTGCAGGCTTTGGCAGTTCTTGTGTGGAAGATGCCGTGTTGGTGCCTTTGGAGCTGGTTAACTTTACGGGTGTAAAATCCTTTGTGGTCACCTTGCACTACAACCCCAACATTGTGATGTGCGATGGCTATGTGGAACTTAATCCACAACTGGAGTTGGGCGACTTTCAGGCCACCGTGCAGCAGTCCATAGGAGAAATTAAACTTAACTGGCAGGGACAGGTTCCGGTAACACTGGCCAATCTAGCACAGATGCTCCGCCTCAAATATGATGGTCTGGGAGAAGGTATATCGCCCATCAACTGGGAAGCTGCTCCGGGAGAAAGTCATTTTTATGATGAAAATCTACAGGAAATCAGTGCAGCCTACACCACAGGTGAAATACAGGTATTTAGTCAGCCCGAAATCCAAATGCAAAGCACCGAAAGTGTTTGTGTGGGCGATGCCCTGAC
>JBFHGX010000303.1:0-3007 GCA_041582875.1 Bacteroidales bacterium
AAAGTATTCGGCGTGAGCCAAAACAGCCGTACTCCATTTGTTGTTCAAAGGTACACGGGTAACCACATTAGCTTCTCCTTTACCTTCCTGATTTCCATACATATTCACAAACAAACGATCGCCTTCGTCAGCTTTTTTGTATTCGATATTGATTTGGCCGGCCATGGATTCGTAGCCGTTAATCACGGAAGATGTTCCCTTGCTTACCTGAATGGATTCCATCCAGCTTCCGGGCACATAACCCAATCCATAAGGAGTGGCCAGTCCGCGCATATTGGGAATATTTTCAGTAAGAAACTGGGTGTAAATTCCGGCCAAACCGAGCAGCTGAATTTGTTTGGCACCCGTAACGGCATCACTGTAACTTACATCAACCGCGGCACTGTTTTCAAAGCTTTCCGAAAGGTTACAACAAGCCGCTTTTTGCAATTCCGCCTGATTAATGTTCACAACGTTGCGGGTATCCGTCCGCGACATAAAAGCTCCCTGTCGGGAAGTGATTTCCACCTCATCCAGATTTTTGCTGTTTTTAAGGGTAATATGCACATGATCGTGTTCCAGCTGATCCAGATAAACGGTGTCGCTTTGGTAGCTGATAAAACTAATGACCAACACTTTAGGGAATTTTCGATTGAGTTTAAACTCGAAATGACCATCAGAGCCGGTAACGGTTCCATTGGTAGAGTTCAATTGTATGACATTGGCACCGGGAAGCGGCTGGTTTTTTTCGCCTACCTGTTCCATTACATGTCCTTCCACCATCTGACTGATGAGGGGTAAAGTCTGCCAAAAAAGGAGGCAGATAAAAATGTATTTTTTCATGATGTTGTTGCGTTAAATAAATGAAAACTTGATTTTAGTCAGGTTTCATTACGCAAGCGGTTCCGGAAAGATTTTAAAGTGTTGCATTCGGGTAATCAATTCTTTGCCCGAAACAGGTGGGGGATCGCGCATAGGACAAAATAGCACTCCCATCATGTCCACATCAGCAATCACACCAAACAATACCTCATCAAACAATTGCAAAACAACAGGTTCAGGAGAGTCCGAGTCATTGTTTGTAGTATAATAAGTGTTTTCAATTTGATAGTGATGGCTTACATCGGAACAACAATCAGATGTTGCTTCATTTGTGCATGCCTGATCAGCTTGACAACAATCTTGCTGATGCAAAGTGGAATGGTGATGATTACAAGTAGCTTTATCCACAAACAAACTGCTGGTTATCTGTCCTTCAGAATTGCAATAATGGGTATAAATGGTTACGCCTGTAGTTGAGACCAACAACGCCGTCACCATCAGTATATTAAAAAAGTATGCGATTCCCTTTTTCATGTTACACCCTTTTCTGACCACAAAAATACAAACAATGTAGCTTAGAGGTTGTTAATGAAGTGTTAAGTGTAACAATCCCCCACCTCACAGTACCGTCGGTACGACCGATATCCCAACGATGGAATTTATACCGTCGTAAATGACCTACCAAACCAGCCAGGTTGAATATAACCCGCGGGAAAGATGCTCCCCATCAATAAGTCACTTTCCACAATGAACCGTCAATTAAAGCGTTCACCTATAGGGAAATACAATTACCCGTGTGACTTATGAAAAAAGCCGCCATTTACTGGGAGTTTCATAAAAGTACCCTGTTAATCAATTGGGTGTTTTCAGCAGTGATTGCTACCATCGTTTCCCCGTGGTTATTCCCGGTAATTACCATGACCGGAGGTCCTTTGTTGAGCTTGTTTTACAAGGAATTGTCCCGGAATAAAGATTACTTTTTTTACTACAATCTTGGTATAACCAAGGTCAAATTGATTGCCATCAGCATGGTATTCAATATAATCACTGGATCATTGTTGTTACTCATTATATCCCAATGGTAAATACCCTGGAAATAGACAGCGTCATCAAATCCTTTGCTGATAAGCAGGTGCTCACAGACATTTACCTGAAATGTAGCACCGGTGACATCATCGGTTTGATCGGTAGAAATGGCTCTGGAAAATCAACGCTTTTCAAGATATTGTTTGGTACGCTGGCCGCTGAAAGGAAATTCATCCGAATGAACGGACAAGTGATGAATAGTCCATATACCGTTCCGGATACCATTGGATATTTACCACAACATGAATTTCTGCCCAAACAGTTGACTATTGAAAAAGTAGTTCAGTTGTTTCTAGGAAAGCCTACGGTAGAGATCTTTTTCAACGATGATAACCTGATTAAACTAAGGAAAAGTAAAGTTTCGAACCTGTCGGGAGGAGAGTTGCGTTATGTTGAAATAAAGTTGTTGTTGAATTCTAAGGCCAAATTTATCCTGCTCGACGAACCTTTCAATGGTATTTCTCCGCTGATGATTGAAACCATTAAGCCATTAATTGTTGAGGCCTCACATACCAAAGGAATCATGCTAACCGATCACGACTACCGAAATGTAATGGATGTGGCCAATAGCTATCGCTTGCTATTTGATGGAGGTTTAAAACAGATAAAGGATGAAAAGGATTTAAGGAGTTGGGGGTATATATCATATGGTAACACCTGACAAGGTTTGAACCCCAGTCAGGTGTTAGACCTACTACAACCCAAAATCAATATCCACTACCTTATCAGAAACAGGTTCTTGATACCAGAGAGGATCAGTTACACCATTGGAAGTAGCCCAAGAGCCAAATTTAGGATAGGCAATCAGGATGTCAACCTTCTCAATGGGATTTTGATAGATTTGATCAGTCAGAATTTCAATTCCCCAAGGCAATCCGGTGGCTGATTTGTAATCTCCGGCATCGTCTTCGGTATTGAATAAAGCAGGGTTGGCAGTTTCGGTTAAAGGAAAACCACTTCGGTGGACTTCATGTCCTCGATCATTGGTTCTGAATAAATACAGTTCGGGAATAAAGGCAGCTGCATTTTCGTTAAAGGTGATGGTAAACCGCAAGGTATCTGGAACACCCTCTGGGCCTTCGCCGTTGTTTTGATAACGGTCGTTGATGGTCTCAAACAC
>JBFHGX010000304.1:0-2969 GCA_041582875.1 Bacteroidales bacterium
AGTGATGGTTTTGGTTCTGAGGTCGATTAAACCTGTGGCATCACTCATCCAGTCAATGGAATTCACCATTAGGCTTACGTTGTCGGGTTGCAATTGACGTGGACGCTGACCTGTTCCATTTACAGCGAAATCACCACTGGTCACAACCACTATCTTTGATTCCTCTAGTCCAAACTTCCCTTCAAGCAAAGCGGCAACCACTTGTTCTCCATCCGGAAAATCAGTACGAACCCAATTATGCTGCACGTCAATCCTTACAGGAAGCTCTTGCAAACCAGTTAACTCCGATGTTTTAGCAAGCGGGGTAAAATGAATGGAAGTATCGCCCTCATAGGCAATCGGACTTGGAAAGCCCAACATAATTTGCTCAAGACCTTTGGTAATGCTTACCTCAGCAAAGTTTGAAATCATAGGCAGATAGGGGAATTTCACTGGCGTGGACATGTTAAAACCTCCCATTTGCTGACTTACATTCACATTACCACAATTGGCATCTAGTACAAAGCTGTCCGAAACCTTTATTCCCTTTTGAGCCAGCCAATCCGATAAATTTGTAGCTACTTTTTCTCCCGAAAGGGTTTGTAAATTGGCCTCAACGGTGTTATAGGCCACAAAAAGATTCCCTCCATTGTTAAGGTATTTATCAAGCACCCTAAAGGCTTCTAAATTAAATGTGTCCTTAGGCGCACTAATCACCAACGTGCGGTATTTATTGATATCGTGTATGGTATCGCTTAACGTTACAGGCTCCACCTGATACAATACATTCAATTCAGCCAATACTTGCTGATACGCCTGTAAAGGAGGCTCACCTTGTCCTTGCACAAATCCAATAAGAGGTTTGTTGATCACACTCAGCTTCTTAATCGAAGTAGTTAAATCGTACTCAATACTTCCCTGAGGATTAACAAAGGGGATAACTTCGGTTTGATTATTCAAAGAAATTACCGCCCCCATAAACACCTTTTGCTGTTTTACCTCATCCTTTTCACGTGCTTTAAACAACACGGGACGAACTCCGGCAGCTATGGCTTCATTTTCCAGAGCAGGATCCTTGCTTGGGTTTTCAAACTTAAACACCACATTGCCATTGGAAAGGCTATTGTATTCGGTAAGCATATCCTGAAAATTGCGCTTTACCTTGGCCAAATCGGGAGGCAAATCCTGGGTGAAGTAGGCAGTTACCGTGACCGGACTATCCAAATTTTTGAGGATATCTTTGGTAGCTTTACTTAATGAATATTGTCCTCCTTCAGTAAAATCGAAACGGAGGAAAAATTGCTCTGAAATAACTGCCACGACTACAAAAATGGCCACCAGCAACAGAACAGACGAGAGATATGATTTCTTTTTCATGATTTTTCCTTTCCTGATTAAGCGTATCTTTTACGGATGAGCATGGTTTCTGAAAATACCAACATAACAAAGGTGATACCTGCGAAAAACAAGATGTCGCGGGTATCCAACACACCTCGTGTCATCGACTCGAAATGGGTGGATGTACTCAGATAATCAAGCACATGCCCTACAACACCGGGTAAGTTTTGACCAAGCATTCCAAATATGATCTGGAAAAACACGCCAATAAACAATGCCAACAAATAACTGACAATCTGATTATTCCCTATACTACTGGTAAACAGTCCAATGCCAATCATCATCGAACTAAAGAGTAGCAAAGCCAAATAGCCACTAAACACCTCTCCCCCATCAATATTTCCGATGGTGGATAGCGTTAAGGGATATAAAAAGGTGAGAAAAAGTGCTACAAATATCAGCAAGAGCGATGCCAGATATTTCCCCATAATCACTTGCCAGTTGCTTACCGGACGGGTAAGGAGTAACTCAATGGTTCCCATGCGATTTTCTTCGGATAAGAGTCGCATGGTGAGTGCCGGAATAAAGAAAAACAGAGTCCAATAGGCGATGCTAAAAAAAGGCATTAATGTGGCTTGTTTGATAAAAAACACATCATTACCATTAATCCAAGTAAAGAAGCCACTAAATCCCAAAAACAGGATGAGTAAGATATAGGCCATCAACGAATCGAAATAGGCCTGTAATTCACGTTTGGTGAGTATCCAAATTTGTTTCATTTCGCTTATATTTAATTCGTTACAGGGTTATCCATGGTTAATTCTTTGAAAATATCCTCAAGCTTGGTTTCCACCGGAATAAGCTCGGTAAGCACCCATCCGTTCTTAACACAAAGATGGAAAACTGCTTCATCAAGCTTTGCCGTAGGATTTCCATCCAGATGGAATCGATTTTGATCTTTATCCACAAAATCAACCAACTGAGCTCCTTCAATTTGTTGTAGGCCTTTAAAAATCTCATCCAACGACCCACCCAGAATACGCACCTTATAAATAGCTTTTCCGCTGGCTTGATTTCTCAAATCATGGGTAGTTCCATCGGCAACAATTTTACCTTTATTGATGATCATGATGCGGTCGCAAGTAGCTTCTACTTCTGCAAGAATGTGTGAACTGAGAATGACGGTTTTTTCTTTTCCAATTTTTTTAATCAGTTCCCTGATTTCGATAATCTGATTGGGATCGAGTCCCGTTGTAGGCTCATCCAGAATAAGCACTTCAGGTTTATGGATTAATGCCTGTGCTAATCCAACGCGTTGTTTGTACCCTTTTGACAATTCACTGATTTTCTTGTGCTTTTCAGCTTCCAAACCGCACAAATCGATCACATTGATCAGGCTATCTTTGAGGTTTTCTTTTGAGATTCCCTGTAATTCCCCAACAAATTTCAGGTAATCGATCACTGGCATATCCTCATAAAGCGGATTGTTTTCGGGTAAATACCCAATGTTCTTCTTTAACTTTTCCGGATCGTCATGAATGGAGAATTCCCCCACATGTATATTTCCAGAATCGGGAACCAGAAAGGTGGTAATGGCTTTCATGGTGGTGGTTTTTCCCGCTCCGTTGGGACCTAAAAATCCCAGAACTTCG
>JBFHGX010000305.1:0-2965 GCA_041582875.1 Bacteroidales bacterium
CATAAAATTTCGCGATTTTCGCGCCTTTCGCGGACAAACAAAGCCCTGTACTAACAACCTTTCGTGGACAAACAATCGCAGACAAAAAAAGCCTGCTACGAAGGCATTCTTGAGCGAATACAATTCGTAAACATAAAATTTCGCCTGCCCTGTAGGGAGGTACGACTGTACAGGGTGCCTTTCGCACCTTTCGCGGACAAACGAAGCCATGTGCTAACCTTTGTGGACAAACAACACTCCCCACATCAAGCGTCCACGCTTGAATGGCCATAGGCCACAAACTTCGACCTTCAACATTCAGCGTTCGACATTCGATATTATTCAATATTCATTCTTCACCTAATTCATCAGGCCAAACAGCCAATATCCAACAGCTTCACCCAACCTCCGGAATAAATTCCAGGTCTACCATATCGGTCGTACCTACGTCACTATACCACATCTTCCGTCTCCGGTCTTCGGTCTTCCGTCTTCCGACTTCCGACTTTTTCCCCCACCCCCCGCATCAAGCCTCCACGCTTGAATGGCCATAGGCCACAAACCTTCGCCATTCAACATTCAGTGTTCGACATTCGATATTATTCAATATTCATTCAGCCAACAGCCAAAGGCCAAAAGCTACCAGCCCCCTAACTACTCCTTCCCCCCTTTGCGCCTCTCCGCCTTTGCGGTTAAAAAATCATCCGTCATCCTCCTATCATATTAATCCACCGATTTATTTTAATTTTGCCCCATGCACAAAAAAATTACCTGGAAAAGCCCATCCAATATCGCATTGGTCAAATATTGGGGGAAATATGGCGATCAGTTGCCCCGCAACCCTTCGCTGAGCATGACCCTGCGTCATTCACTCACCCAAACGACCATCCAATACAATCAAGTACCTGACCAAAAGGAGGTCACACTCCAGTTTCTTTTTGAAGGCAGTCCCAATACTTCTTTCGAAGGCCGCCTATTGAATTACCTCAAGCGGATTGCGCTTAAATATCCAGTCTTGTCCGAACTTCATCTCAGCATTTCTTCCCAAAATACCTTCCCGCATTCTTCAGGGATTGCCTCCTCGGCATCGGCATTTAGTGCCCTGTCGCTGGGTTTGCTATCCATTATTCATCAGTGTACACAGCAGACTGTCGAACCGGCTGCTTTTCTTCAGGAAGCTTCTGAGCTGGCACGACTGGGTTCAGGTAGTGCCTGTCGCTCGGTTTATGGAGGCTTTTCGGTTTGGGGCCAAACGGAGGGCTTTTCCGATTATTCCAATAGGTACGCGCTTCCGCTGACGACTCCTGTTCATGAGGTCTTTCAAAATTTTAACGATGCCATCCTCATCGTCAATGCAGGTACCAAAAAGGTGGGCAGTAGTGCGGGGCATCAGTTGATGGAATCCAACCCCTATGCTCAGGTCAGATATATGCAAGCTCAACAACATGTGGCTGAATTGCATCAGGTACTTGCCGAGGGCAATACCGATCGTTTTATTGAAATCGTTGAACAGGAAGCACTTACTTTGCATGCCTTGATGATGGCTTCACAGCCGGGGTATGTGTTAATGGAAGGAGCAACATTAGCCATTATTGATCGCATCCGTGCGTTCAGGCAGCAAACGGGTATTCCGGTTTGTTTTACCCTCGATGCAGGTCCCAACGTACACATGCTGTATCCCGATAGCTATAAAAAGGAAATTGTTGACCTGATTAACGGGGATTTGTTGTTATTTTGCACGTCCAATCGTTTTCTGGATGATGGTATGGGCCTCGGTCCGCTAAAAGTAACTGATCAGTAATGACCGAAGAGATAGTTTATTATTCAAAATTGTTGTTGTTTGGCGAGTACAGTGTGATTTGCGATTCCATGGGACTTACGGTGCCATTGAAGCGGTTTTCAGCACACTGGCATTTTCCTGACAAGCTGGATTTACCTGAGCAGTCTGCTGAAACTGCGGCTGAACTAGCTGGTTTCCTTCGTTTTTTGGAGGTTTCCCAAGCCAATGGGTCGCTCCTGGCTGATTTAAACCTGGCTCGCTTTAGGGAGGATCTCCGGCAAGGAATGGTGTTCCGGTCCGATATCCCGCAAGGTTTTGGCGTGGGCAGCTCAGGTGCCTTGTGTGCTGCGGTTTATGAACGTTATGCGACCAACCCCCTGCAAGTCAACAATGGCGACGAAACGTTGATTATTCAACTCAAAGAGCTGTTGGCGCAAATGGAATCTCATTTTCATGGAGTCAGTTCCGGACTCGATCCGCTGTTATGTTATTTGCAACGACCTTTGCTCATAAAAAATAAACACGAAATTGCCTTTGCCGGGATGTCCGGCGATTTGCAATTTGACAGTTTTTCCTTGTTCTTAATCGATACCGGAGTCATCGGTAAAACAGGTCCTTTGGTCAACCAGTTTTTCGATCAATGCCGCCACCATAGTTTTTATAGCCGTTTCAACGACACCCTCATTCCTGCCAATAACAACTGCATACAAGCCCTGGTAGATGGCAATACTGACGAGCTATTCAAACAATTGCCCTTACTCTCGCAATTCTTTTACGACCACTTTGCCCCCATGATCCCCGAAAATTTCCGGCCAGCCTGGCAACACGGACTCACCACAGGCGATTTTTACCTCAAACTCTGCGGATCAGGCGGTGGAGGCTTCCTCTTAGGCTTCACCCAAAACCCTACTTCTACCCAAGCCTATTTCCATACCCACCATACCCCGGTCTTCTTTTTGTAAAGATTGCTTTTCTCTAAATTTATTCAGCCTTCGACAGTCAATATTATTACGAATTCCATCTTCTCCATCCATTCCACCGTGACTTTAGTCCGGTGTAATACCATTTATAAATTGAAGTTAGCTCTACTCATATTGAGGTATAATGCCGATATAGAATTGAAGAGGTTTTAGGAGTGTAGCGAACTTAAAGCTCATTTCAATTCATAATCGGGATACCCCCATAAATACCAGACAAACATCCCCC
>JBFHGX010000306.1:0-2926 GCA_041582875.1 Bacteroidales bacterium
ATAGTTGGCGCTGGAGGTTTGGGATCTCCTGCTGCTTTATATCTGGCTGCTGCCGGTGTTGGGACTATTGGGCTCATTGATGGCGATGTGGTCGACAGAACCAATCTGCAACGTCAGGTAATCCATTTCACACCTGACGTAAATATCCCGAAGGTAGATTCTGCAAAGCAAAAAATCAACCAGCTTAATCCCGATGTTAAAGTCAATACATATCCAACTTTGCTTATGCCTGATAATGCTACAGAAATTATTAGTGAATACGATTTTGTTATAGATGGCACCGACAATTTCCCTACAAAATTTATGGTAAATGATGCCTGTGTACTGGCAAAAAAACCATACTCGCATGGTGGAATTTTACGCTTCGAAGGGCAAACCATGACCTATGTTCCAGGGAGTGCCTGTTACCGTTGTGTTTTTGATGGACCGCCGCCCAAAGATGCTGTTCCAAGCTGCTCACAGGCAGGAGTATTAGGTTCCATTGCCGGAATGTTAGGAACAATTCAGGCTACTGAAGCGCTTAAATACATTGTTGGTGTTGGTGAATTGTTAACCAATCGAATGTTGATTTTTGATGCCTTAAAAATGAACTTTCGAGAAGTAAAATTCAGTCAATCTTCAGGATGTAAAATCTGTGGTGATCACCCTTCTATTTCAACCATCGAAATGGAAGAGTTACCCACATGTGACTTACACTAATCATTCTTTTAAAATAAAAACCATGTTACGCATAATACAAGAAGTAATAAAAGATATCATCAGGATATCACAAGAAGAGTTGCCCAACGAGGCTTGTGGTTACCTGGCCGGAAAGGATGGAACAATCACTCACTGTTATCCATTAACAAACGTTGATCAAAGCCCTGAGCATTTCTCATTCGATCCGCAGGAACAATTTAGCGTCTTGAAAGAGGTAAGGGAAAACGATTTGGAACTGATCGCCAATTTTCACAGTCATCCTGCATCACCGGCACGACCATCGCAGGAAGATATTCGACTGGCTTTCGATCCCAATATTATATACGGTATCGTTTCGCTACAGGAACAAACTGAAGTACTAAAATTCTTCAGCATTGTAAAAAATGAGGTGAATCCGATTGCTTATTCTGTCATCTAAAAATCAACAACCATGTATCAAATACCAACCGCATTAAAATCTGAAATTGAAGAATTTGAGAAACAAGTAATTGAATTCAGAAACGGAACTATTGAAGCTGTAAAGTTTAAAGCTATTCGGGTGCCAATGGGCATTTATGAACAACGGGAAAATGGCTCTTTTATGGTCAGGATACGTTGTACCGCTGGAATAATTACTCCAAATCAGCTGCTTGGGGTGGCTACTCTGGCAACACAATATAATCTCAAGACCATTCACATCACAACGCGTCAGGAGCTACAACTCCATGATATAAAGCTGGAACAAACTCCGATAATTTTATCTGAGTTATATAAGCTTGGGCTTTCATCACGTGGGGGAGGCGGTAATACGGTAAGAAACATTATGGCTTCGGAAGACGCCGGAATTACAGCCTCCGAAAAATTCGATGTATCACCGTATGCATTGGCACTAACAAATACCCTTATTGCTGAATCCGACTCGTGGTCGCTTCCCAGAAAATATAAAATAGCTTTCTCGGGTAACGACTCCGACAATGCCAATGCTTTATTTAACGATCTGGGATTTGTAGCAACTCTTAAAGCTAATGAAAAGGGTTTCAAAGTATACTTAGGCGGAGGCCTGGGATCAAAACCATCAACTGGCCATTTATTGTTTGACTTTTTGCCGGTAAATGATATTCTATATGTTGCCGAAGCTGTCAAACAACTTTTTTCGGAACATGGAAACCGTCGCAATAGGCATAAAGCCAGAATCCGGTACTTATTTTACAAGTTGGGCGAAGAAAAGGTTTTTGAGCTGTTTCATCAATATTACAAGAAGCTAAAACAAGATAACGCCTATGAATTAGCAATACCGACTCTTCCTGGGGTAAAAGATAGAGGAACCAAGGTAGACAGCACGGCTGATGTTTCTTTTTCGCAATGGCTGAAACGGTTCGCTAAAGAGCAGGTACAGGAAGGACTTTATATGGTTGAAATTCCGTTTGAACATGGTATTACTTCACCCGAAATACTGAAATCAATAGCCACCTTTTTACAATCCTTAAAAGGGGAAGATCTACTTCGTTTCAATATGAGGCAAAACATTCGTTTGAGGAATATACCGGGAAATGTTTTGCCTGCGCTATATCAACTGCTGTTACAACTCAAAATTGAAGTTAATACACCTAAATTATTAAATAATCTGGTGGCATGTACTGGTGCCGATACCTGTCGTTTAGGAATATGTTTAACAAAAGGAGCATCACATGCTATTAAAAATCGATTAAGTGAATTAGCAACAGAAACTCTCGATCAACTATCGGAATTAGAGATTAATTTATCGGGCTGCCCCAATTCATGCGGACAACATGCTGTTTCTCCTTTAGGATTTTACGGTAAGGCTTCCCGTACCGACCGCTTGTACCCGGCCTATTATGTTACTGTGGGAGGTAAAAGAGGGGTAAATCAGGCTGAATTAGGCAAAAATATGGGGGAAATTAATGCCCGCGAATTACCTGAATTTATCACAGAAGTTGTAAATGCCTATTACGTGAATGCAACTAAATATACAGATTTTCACGATTTTGTAACAAAAGACAAAAGCGCTAATGTACTTGCAATCTTAAATGAATACCAGGATGTACCTGCTTTCGATGACGACAAGAATTATTATTTCGACTGGGGCGCCCAGGATTTATTTTCATTAAAAGGCAAAGGTGTTGCCGAGTGTTCGGCAGGTATGTTCGATATGATTGATTTTGATAAAGATTCAATTCTTGAAATTCGTAAGCGGATGACAACTGCTGAAGATGACAAAACGGTTAAC
>JBFHGX010000307.1:0-2925 GCA_041582875.1 Bacteroidales bacterium
TTCCGGGGTTATCGTAGATATGGCCGGTGTATTGACCGGTTGAGTCCAGTCCATCGTCAAAGTTCCAGTACCAGGAAGTGATCTCGGTGCCGGAGGCGCCATAGAAGTAGGTGGTCTCGCCCAAACAGGTGGTGTCGGGATCAAACGAGTAGTAGATCGACGGGGTGTTGGGGACGATGACTGGGAGGGTGACGGTGTTGGAGCATGAATAATAATCACTGTTTTCTGCGGTCACGGTAAGGGTGACACTATAAAGTCCTCCATCAGTATAGGAGTAATTAAACTCAGGATCGTCGTGAATGATGTTACCATCGCCCATGTCCCAATCGTAGGTGACAATATAGAAACCGGAAGGGGCTGTACTGGCATCCAGGAAGTGGATCGTGTGGCAGGAATCGATGGTGTAGGAGAAATCGGCTATAGGTGGTTCGGAAATATTTAAGGTATGCAAGGCGGTTTCACTACATCCATTTTGATCAGTTACGGTCAGGGTGACTTGCATGATTCCCCAAGTGGTGTAGGTATGGCTGATGTTTTGCCCTGTTCCGGTTTGTCCGTCGCCAAAGTCCCAATCCCAGGTTGCAATATTGGAAGTGCTGCTTCCCATAAAATCAATGGGAGCATCCATACAGGAGATGCTATCACTCATGGTAAAATCCACATTAGGCAGTGAGTTCACTCGAATGGGAAGGGTGATGGAGTCGGAGCAGCCATTTTGATCGGTGTAGTAATAAATAAGCTGATAATTGCCCGGAATGGAATAAGTATGAGTAGGATTGGAAAGTGTAGAAGTGGCTCCATCTCCAAAAATCCACAGCCGATCGATGATTTGAGCACTTCCTGTGGGGGTAAAGGTGATGGACTCATCCTGGCAAAGCGGACTGGGCTGACTTAGGGTAAAACCATGGTCTATCTTGGGTCGGACTGTCAGGTTAGTGACGATTACACTATCGCATCCATAGATGGCTGTGGCAAGGGTGTCGTAGTAGATTCCTGAACTGTATTGCCATGCTCCCTGAGCAAAAATGGAGTCGTAGTGACAAAGCGTGATATCCACGGGGATTTCATAGGTGGGGCGGATGGTTAAAATCATCTCATCAATGGAGTCGCAGTTGATGATGTTGGCCGCTACCATGGTCAGGGTGACTTCGCCTATTTCGTTAGGTCCAGGTATGTAGATGGGTCTCGATTCATTGGGATCCACAAAGTGACCTGTACCACTGGTTTCCCAGTAAAGGGTAGCGTGGTGCATGGCAAAGGAGGAGTCGATAGAACTTTGAAAATCGAAGGGCACGCCAAAACAGGTGCTTTCATCGGATCCGGCATGAGCCGAGGCTCCTGGGATAACAATGAGCTCCATGGTGGAGGTGTCGTTGCCACAAGGTGCCAGACCATAGCCTACCATGGTCATTGTCAGTGTGTCGTTTTCAGTCAGGCCTTCTGAAGGATCGGGGAAATAAGTGGGAGCGATTTGTCTGGGATCATCAAAATGGCCTATTCCATCGGTAAACCACCTAATGGAATCATAGTTGGAGGCGGTGGGTGGGGTTTCCAGTCGGGATAAATCAAAGTACACGTCCTGACAGGTGATGGTGTCGTTGCCGGCGGTGACCTGGCAGGTGCCATTGATAATAAGTTGCTTTTCTACATGTTGGGAGCAAACGTCCAATGCAACCATGACAGTGTCAGCTTGTAAGTAGATATGGTCAACATTATGGCCATTAGCCAAATTACCATCACCAAAATCCCAGTTCCATGGTGTAAAATTGGCTTCTCCAATACCATCCATTTCTACTAAAAAATTCTGACAGCTCGTGGGCGGGGTGATGGTGAATTCCAAAGCCGACAAATCCACCACAGCACGGGTATGTGATGCTGTATTCTCACAGCCATTTGCATTGGTAACAAGGGAGTTAATGGAGAATGTTCCGTCCGTCAGATAAGCATGGGTGGTATTCTGGCCCGAACCTATTGAACCATCGCCAAATTGCCACGACCAATTGATGATATCAGAAGTTCCAACCCCTGAGAAGGCAATAACCTCATTGACGCAACTGGAGTCATTGGGAGCGATAGTAAAATCGCATAGGGGCAAACTGTTAACCATTACTGTCGTAGTCACCATATCTGAACAGGCATTCTCATTGGTGGCGCTAAGGGTAACTTGATAGGTACCTGCATTTGCGTAGGCATGAATGGCATTCTGTCCTGCTAAAAGGGCAGTTCCATCTCCAAAATCCCATTGCCAATCAACAACCACAGTTCCATTGTTATCTGTGCCTTGAAAACTTAAAGGGGACTGTGCACAAACGGTATTACCAGGAAGCACATTGATTTGCGCATCTGGAACCTGAAATACTTCCATGGGGGAAGAAACGGTGCTTGCACAGGTATGTTGGTTGGTGACAATCAGCTGAACATCAAAAACTCCATTGTTTGTATAGGCATGTTGTGGATTTTGAGCACTACTTAAATTCCCATCTCCAAAATCCCATGCCCAGGAAATCACATCGCTGGAACTTGCGTCTGTGAAGTCAATAATATCACCTTCGCAGGCTAACCCTGGTGGCAACATGGTGAATCCTGCAGTTGGAACTTCGTTAACTACCACCGTTTCCGTAACCACATCTGTACATCCTCCTGTATTAACAACCGACAAACTCACCGTGTAAGTACCTGCAACAGAATAGGAATGACTGGCATTTTGACCGGAAAAGCCGGGGCTTCCATCGCCAAAATCCCATTGCCAATCGGTAATGGTGGTGGCGTTGCGATCAAGTCCAGTTAAGTTAATGAGTGAATTGGCACAAACGGTTGACCCCGGAGTCAGGTCAATTTGTAAATCAGGGAGCTGATAAATCTGTATCGGGGTGATAATGGAATGGGTACATCCGTTGGAATTGGTCACGGTGAGTTCCACATCAA
>JBFHGX010000308.1:0-2910 GCA_041582875.1 Bacteroidales bacterium
ATTTGCGAGGAATAGCTAAATGCTTTGTTGGCCAGTTGCATCAATTCATCGCGGTTGTCGCAAAATCCACTGCCTTGTCCACCAAGGGTAAAAGCCGCCCGCACTATAAGTGGAAAGCCGATGGTTTCAGAAGCTTTTAGGGCGTCCTCCATGGTGGTAACGGCAATAGATTTGGGTGTTTTTACATTGATCTCCCCCAGTTTATTTGCAAAGAGCTCTCTGTCTTCAGTTTGGATAATGGCTTCAACCGGCGTGCCTAAAACTTGAATGCCATGTTTTTTAATTACTCCCGAACGGTGCAAGGCAATTCCGCAGTTCAGCGCCGTTTGTCCGCCAAAAGCCAGCAGTAGTCCGTCGGGTTTTTCCTTTTCGATGATGCGTTCAACAAAATCAGGGGTGACGGGCAGAAAGTAAATTTTGTCTGCCATTCCTTCCGAGGTCTGAACCGTAGCAATATTGGGATTGATTAGAATGGTGTATATGCCTTCTTCCTTTAGTGCCTTGAGAGCCTGAGTTCCACTGTAATCAAATTCGCCTGCTTCACCAATTTTAAGCGCGCCTGAACCCAGCAGCAATACTTTATTTATTGTTTTTTCCATGATTCGATGTCGTTGATAAATTCATTAAATAGAAAAGCCGTGTCAGTGGGTCCACTGGATGCTTCAGGATGAAATTGTGTAGTAAAAATGCGTTTGTTGTTGTGTTTGATGCCTTCGTTGCTGCCATCGTTCAGGTTTGTAAACCAAATGTCCCAACTTTCAGGAAGGGATTTGTCGTCCACGGCATAACCATGATTCTGCGAAGTTAGGTAGGCTTTATTGGTTTGATGCATCAGTACAGGTTGGTTGTGGCTCCGGTGACCGTATTTTAGTTTATAAGTCTTTGCACCAGCGGCCAAAGAAACCAACTGGTGTCCCAAACAAATCCCAAAAATGGGACGGTCATCAAGAATAGAATCCTTTAAATGAGCGATCGTGGCCACACAATTTTCCGGGTTACCAGGACCGTTAGAAATAAAAAGTCCGTCATATTCTTCCTTTCTGTAGTCATAATTCCATGGAACTCTGATCACGGTAGTGTCGTATTGCAGTAAGTAACGGATGATGTTATTTTTTACACCACAATCAATAAGTAATACACGGTTTTTTCCATTTCCATACACGCGTTTTTCTGTGATACCCACTTGATCTACCAGGTTGTCCTTGTTGGGATCGTAAAACGGAATATCTTCATCAAAAATTACCTTGGCCAACATGGCCCCTTTTTCGCGAATGTGGCGGGTAAGTGCACGGGTGTCGATGCCGAAAAGTGCGGGAATATTTTCTTCCTTTAACCATTCCGACAAGCTTTGAGAAGCATTCCAATGGTGGTGTTTTTCGGAGTAATCTGAAATA
Organism: Bacteroidales bacterium; assembly: GCA_041582875.1. Lineage (GTDB taxonomy): Bacteria > Bacteroidota > Bacteroidia > Bacteroidales > F082 > UBA6244. Next base: position 1,395 of record JBFHGX010000308.1, read on the forward strand.
ATGAGTGCATTGATATGGATATGCTCCGACTCAAAGTTCATGTGCATATCGTTATTCATAGATTTTCCGGGAACACCGTAATTTCCTACAGAAGGATAGGTAAGAACCAAAATTTGTCCCTTGTAAGAAGGGTCGGTGAGGCTTTCGGGATAACCAGTCATGGCAGTATTGAATACAATCTCGCCGGCAGCGGCACTTTCGGCGCCAAACGAAAAACCCGTGAGTTTCATCCCATCTTCGAGCAGGAGGGTAGCTTTGCGGTAGTTTTTTTCTTTCATCTTAAAATTTTAGGCAAAAAAAAGACGGCCAATGCCGTCTAATATATCATATAAATAAGTTGATCCAAGTCGTTGGTGTCCTGAGGATGTCCGGGGAATATTTCCGATTTTTTCATGTGAGTAATGAATAAGTTCGGGGTGCAAATATAAACGAATGTTTTAAACGAACTTTTTCAAAGTTCAAAACTTTGAAAAAGTTATTAAATCTCAATTACAATCCCCACCGGGCAATGGTCCGATCCGGTTCTCTCCGGTAGAATAAAGGCTTCTTTTACCTTGTCTTTGATGGATTCGCTCACTAGAAAATAATCGATTCTCCAGCCTTTGTTGTTGGCACGGGCATTAAATCGGTAACTCCACCAACTGTAAGCGACTTCATCAGGATGCAGCATGCGAAACGTATCTACAAATCCATTGTTTAACAGGTTGGTAATACCATCGATTTCCACTTGAGTGTATCCCGCAGTTTTATTGTAATTTGATTTGGGGTTGGCCAAATCTATGGGTTGATGTGCTACATTCAAATCTCCGCAAAGGATAACGGGTTTGACTTGCTCAAGGTTTTTCAGGTAGGTCATAAAATCCGCATCCCAGGTGGAACGATAATCTAACCGTGCCAATTCACTTCCCGAATTAGGTACATATACATTTACCAAATAAAACTTTTCGTATTCAGCAGTCAATACGCGGCCTTCCATATCGTGGTGAGTTACACCCATATCGCTTTCCACCTTAAGGGGAGTTTGTTTGGTAATGATGGCTGTACCTGAATACCCTTTCCTCTCGGCAGAGTTGGAATAAAAAGTGCGATCACTTTTGTTGAGTACTTCGGCAACTTGATCATCCTGAGCCTTGGTTTCCTGAAGGCAAAGGGCATCTGCGTCCAGTTCAGCAATCATATCAATAAATCCTTTTTTTTCGATGGCTCGGATGCCGTTTACATTCCAGGAGATTAGTTTATAGGTCATAAGTAGTGTTTAAGATTTTATTTAGTGGTTTTTCCTTCATACATTTTGGTGAACGTATTGTCAACAGGCTCCCACAGTTCAATTTTGTTTCCTTCCGGATCCATGATGTGAACAAATTTACCATACTCATAGGTTTCAATTTCATCCAGAACGGTAACTCCATTTTCTTTCAGTTCTTTCACTAGATCTTCCATGTTTTCAACCCGGTAGTTGATCATAAACTCCTTTTCGGAGGGTTGAAAATAGGTGGTTTTTTCTCCGAATGGACTC
>JBFHGX010000309.1:0-2901 GCA_041582875.1 Bacteroidales bacterium
GGTACCCAATCCGTTATGGGTCCATATCAGCGAACTGTAATTGCCTGCATCTGCTGTTGTGATGGTAACAGGCGCATCTTCACACGAAAGGATGTCTTCTCCTGCATCGGCAAAGCAAGTTGCATTTACTTGTAAAGGATGAACAACTTGTTCGACACACAGGTCGAGTGTTACATTGTAATTCCCTGCTAAGGGATAGGTATGAACCACGTTTTTACCCACAGCTGAATTTCCATCGCCGAAATCCCAATTCCACGGAGTAAAGAGAGCTTCTCCTTGGCCATCAAAACTCACCTGAAAGTCCTGACAACTGATTTCTGGTGTTAGCGTAAAGTCCACAGAGGACATATCGATAACGGTTTGTTCATGGGTGGTAGATTGCTCACAACCCACAGCCGTGGTATAAATGGAAGTTATCTGATAGGTGCCTGCATTTTCAAAATTATGGGTTGTGATGGGGTTGGTTCCTGAATTTCCATCGCCAAAATCCCATTGCCAATTGACAATGTCTGTAGAACCGTTGGCCTCCAGGGAAAGCACTTCTCCCAGGCATATGGAGTCGTTGGGGGAAACGATAAAGTCGGCAGCAGGCAGTTCATTCACAGTTAATTGATGGATGATGGTATCATTGCAATTGTTGTTGTTTATCACGATAAGCGTTACATCATACGTTCCGGCATCAGCATAGGTATGGGTAACTACTTCACCATTATCGCTTGTTAAATCGCCAAAATTCCAATTCCAGTCAGTGATGTTGGCATTATTATTTCCCGTAAAAGTAATTTGATCGCCCAGACAACTGATATCAGGTACGCTAATACTCATGGAGGCCGTTGGGGCTTCAAAAACCTCTACCGGATGACTGATGTCGGCAGCACAGTTATCAACTGTATTGACCATCATGGTTATTATTTTGGTTCCAAAGGTGCTGTAGCTATGCGATGTTGATTGGCCAACCCCCATATTTCCATCTCCAAAATCCCAGTTCCATGATGATATGGGAGCATCAGAAGATCCGGTAACTGACATCAGCTCATCGGAACAAAATGCATTGCCAGAAATTATTGTAAAATCGATGTTAGGCGCTTGGTTGATGGTAATGTTGTGTTGAATTACATCCGTACAATTATTGTTGTTGGTTACTGTTAAAGTGATGGTAAAGTTACCTTGTGTGGCATATTGATGCGTTACGGATTGTCCGAACCCCGTATTTCCATCGCCAAAATCCCATTCCCAGCTGATGATATCGGTGATGGGTGAGGCATTAAATGTAATGTCTTCAGTGGTGCAAGCCGTATTTCCTGTCGATATGGTAAAATCACCAACAGGAGGCGCAAAGGCCCATATCATCTGAGAAGTGGAGCCCTCACAATTTTCGGAGGAGACCACAGTTAACTCAACCGTATAATTTCCAGCCGTAGTGTAGGTATGATTTACATTTTGTCCTAATCCGGTATTTCCATCTCCAAAGTCCCAACTCCAAGTAGCAATGGGTAGTGGACAGCTTCCGCTGAAACTTACATTTTCGCCGAGGCATGCTCCGGAAAGGGGTAAAATAGTAAAAGAAGGATTGGGATTGGGATTGATGACTACTGTGGTAGTAGCAGGATCGCTTACTTCGCCATCGAGGGTAATCACTACCTGATAATCTCCAGCATGACCCAATATGACATTGGGGCGGGTAGGATTTTGAAGAGTGGAGAAAAAGCCCATGGGGCCAGTCCATTCGTAAGTGGCACCCGGTTCATCAGTAGCGGTAAGTTCCAGGGTTTCCCCCACGCAAAGTGGTCCATTGTTGCCTACTTGGGGAGGTACGATATCGCAATCGGTTTCACCAAGACCGTCAGTTTTTTGAAAGGTAATATTGCCTTCAGCTTGGGAGAAATTTGTGATGAGTAATATGTAATATTGACCCACTTGACCATTGGAAACATGGGCGTATTCAATAGCATCCCCTGAATAGCTGCAATCGTGCAGGTTGCCAGAAGGATAGAAGTTGGGGTTTGTGGTGTTGCTTGGGCAGTTATTGCAATCTGCTGTTAAGTCAAATGGACAGGGAGATACTGGATCAGCGTATGGACCCCACAGAGCAAAGTCTATATCAAGAGGGGCTCCGTTAGTCTTTGTTCCTACCATTTTAATGGTTATGTCTCCGGCTTCTTTTATTCTCATGTGATACCACACAGGACAGGGTTGTGAGCTTAAACATCCGTAATTCGGACCAGGTTCACCCACTCCGCTTGTTGCTGCAGGAAACGAATATACATCACTGGTGCAAAAGGGATCCGATTCAGCACAAGAAAACCCCTTGATTTCTCTATCACCAATAATAAAATAATACATTTCTTCCCCAACATTTTCCTGCCATTCTACATACAGATTACCCATTTCTTCTTTTGACAGATTCTTGAAGTCTGCATATAGTTGATTTTCAAGCTGGCTTAAATGCTTGAAAAGCTCTATTTTACTTAGGTCAGGTTGGTTTGAAAACACAATTAACTGACCTTTTTCATTTCCTTGGCTGCACTCTAGCATTGCATCCGTTTGGATGGCATTGATCAGTTGCAGACGAGCTCCAATTTCCGGTATGTTGAAGATGTTAACAACAACCTGTTTTGATGTGCTTTTCGTTGTAGTTTGGAGGTCATCTATTCTAATATTTTCAGAATAATCACAAGTATCAAAAAGATTTAACGGATCTAAATTTCCTGTTAGGTCAATTTGACTATAAGTTAATGGAGTAATTACAAATAATATTAAAAGAAGTAAAAGCTTTTTCATTGCTGTGAATTGTATTGCGATTTTATCTGAATATAAACTGATGAATAATTGATCCTTGATAAGACAAAAAAGTGATTTTTTTCATCTTTTTTCTGCTCCCAAATGTAATAATAACACATA
>JBFHGX010000310.1:0-2878 GCA_041582875.1 Bacteroidales bacterium
AAAGGCGTCCAAATCGCCATCCAGTACATCTTGTACATTGCTGGATTCGTGTCCGGTACGCACATCTTTAATTAATTTGTAGGGATGCAGGGTATACGATCTGATTTGCGATCCCCACTCGATTTTCTTTTTGTTGCCTTCTATTTCGTCAACCGCTTCTTGTTTTTTACGCAGTTCTATTTCATAAAGTTGCGAACGCAACATTTGCAGGGCTTTCTCACGGTTCTGGCCTTGTGAGCGGGTTTCCTGACATTCAATTACCAATCCCGAAGGCTCATGACGGAGTCTGACAGCTGTTTCTACCTTATTTACATTTTGTCCACCAGGCCCGCTAGAGCGGAAGGTGTCCCAACTGATGTCGGCAGGATTAATCTGGATGGTGATGGTGTCATCAATCACCGGATATACATACACCGAAGCAAAGCTCGTATGGCGTCGGTTGGCCGAGTCGAATGGCGACAAACGCACCAGTCGGTGTACTCCATTTTCTCCCTTGAGATAACCAAAAGCATATTCGCCTTCAATTTGCAAGGTCACCGATTTTATACCGGCCACATCGCCTTCCTGATACTCCAGCTCCTTTACCTTGAATTTATTCCGCTCGCCATAGCGGATGTACATGCGCATGAGCATCTCGGCCCAATCCTGACTCTCAGTACCACCCGCGCCTGGATTAATCTTCAAAATGGCATCAAAAGCATCCTCTTTGTTGCTTAGCATTTGTAGGAATTCCAAATCACCCACAATGGCTTCCACACGTTCGAATTGAGTATCAATTTCTTCTTGTGAGACCTCATCTTCCATGAAAAATTCGTGTAGAACATGCAGGTCGTTAAAAGACTCTTCTGCTTTTAAATAGCCCTCTACCCAGCGCTTTTTATCCTTAATTACTTTGAGAATTTGTTCTGCTTTTTTGGGATCATCCCAAAAGACGGGGGATTGCGTTTTTTCTTCTTCTTCTTCTATTTCAACTCTTTTCCGATCAACGTCAAAGATACCTCCTCAAGGCATCGAGCCTCTCGGCAAGAAGTTTCTTACCCTCAGATGTAAACATAGTTTTTAAATTTTTTACAAAGGTAGCCAATTGATGACAAAGGGCAACCTGATCATTTTTATATCTCGCCTTTTACCACCTTCCAAGCCAAAATAGGCTGAAAACCCTTTTGCTGTGCGAAGGCTACCAACTTGGCTTGATCCTTATAGGTTTGTGCTTCTGTGGTTCGTTTTGAGGAAATAATTGCTTTCAATACGCTCAGGTATTCCTCTTCGTCCAACGAATCTACCGCAATTTGAATATAAATATCAGGAACCTGTTTCTGGCGCAATGCGAAAATAATTTTGTTTTTCCCCCATTTATTATGGCGTAGTTTTCCGATAGCAAAAGCTGAAGCATACCGTTCCTCATTAACAAAATTATTTTTAATCAATTCGCGCATCACTTTTTTGGCGACCTCCTCATTAACCGACCAACTCTCAAGTTTTGTTTTCACGTCAAACAGGCACCGCTCCTGGTAGGCACAATATTTTTCTGCCTTTTCGAGCATAAATTTAATATCCGGACTCATTGTTTTTTTTGCACTAAAATAGGAAGAATTGTTGATTCATTCTATCAAGACAACCAGATTAATATCCAGTACAACAAAGAAGAAGGATTTTTCGGTCAAACATCAGATTAATCGTAGGTATTTTTTAAGATAGTTGTATATTTGACTAAAACCTGTATTTATGCCAATTAAAACCCCTGTTTCACCACGAGGTTATGTACTTTTTTTGATGTTAACTCTCTTTTCAGGAGGCCTTAGAGGGACCACATTAACCGATAGTCTTGTCCAAATGTTGAAACAGCAAAATGGAGAAGAAAGAATTCAAACACTGATACAATTGGGCAAAACGGTTCAACGTACCCAACCCGATAAAAGTCTGGAGTACTATAAGGAGGCATGGGATTTAACCAAATACACGGGTACAAAGGCAAAAGCCGACGTGGCCTACCTTATGGCCTACACCCTCAAAAACAGAGGCTTAAAAGACTCATCTATTGTTTATTACGATAGCGCTTTGGCAAGTTATAGACTTCATGCTGACACACTAAACATGATGAAAACATCCACCATGATGGGATTATTGTTGCAACAGAATGGGCGTTTTAAAGAATCGGCACTGCTATTTAAAAATGGAATTGATTTATTTCCTTCGTTTTTTAAATATCATGAAGATGATCCCTCCATCAGCAAAATCCATCTGGCCACCATGATGACCAATTATGGCATTTCATTACACAAAATGGGAAACTTCGATTCATCGCTCTATTATCACCTTCAATCTTATAGCATTAAAACAGAGGCGAACGCTTCTGATAAAGCCATTGCCAAAGAACTAGTCAATATTGGAAATGTGTACTCAAGCATGGACAAAAACAAGAAGGCCATTGAATATTTTCAGGAAGCAAATACGCGATTCGTGGCCATTGGCGATTCTGGAAACATCAGAAAATGCTTTAACAATGTGGGTCTGGCCTACAAACGCATCGGCGATACCACCGAAGCCATTGTGCAATACATGAAGGCGCTTGAAATTAGTCGTGCAATCAACTTTGAGCCCGGTATTGCAATCTCCCTGATCAATCTTAGCAGTTTGTATGCCGGGCGTAATGAAACGAAAAAATCGGAAAAGGCGCTCAACGAAGCCATGGACATTGGCGAACAAGTAAATGATTTACAATTGGTTTCGAATGCTTCACAAAATCTGGCCAGTTTGTTTTTTAAATTGGGGCAATACGATAAAGCCCTGACCTTAGCGCTTAAATCGGAAAAACTGGCGGCGCAATCGCATGAACGCGATCTTCAAGAAGTGGTGTTTGAATTGCTTTCGCAGATCT
>JBFHGX010000311.1:0-2808 GCA_041582875.1 Bacteroidales bacterium
CCTGAATCGAAATAAAAGCCACATCCAGCAGGTCATCGCCATTGATGTCGCCCAGGTTGAATGAATGAATTTGGGATCCCATATAAAAACGTGACAAGGAAAGACTATCGCCTTCATGTTTTAGAATGTTTAAATATTCCCCATTCCCTGAAACAATTTCTTGAGCGTTAGAATTGGTTATTGTATCAGCATATACATCTTGCATTCCCGTACTGTAGAATATTGAGTCAAGAAATGTAAGGTGACCACCGCCATCGTTTTGGAGAATATAGGTACCTCCCCATTGAGTCTGTGAATTCATGATGTGTTCTACATATACATCCATGTCACCATCCAAGTCATAATCAGCGGCACACACTGCCGCCGCTTTTAGAGGCACGGAATATATGCTGCGATCATCGGCTGTGGTAAATGAGAAGAGGAATAAAATCGAAAGGATATAGATGAGTTTTTTCATGTTTGCGTAGCATTATTTTCAATGTTGAACTTTTAGCTTGAAATGTACCAATACATTTGTTTTATCGTGTAAAAATATGAAACTATATTTTATTTCACTCGATTGCATTGGTTTTCTTTTAGCCAAAACCAAAATTATCTGGTATTCACACCTACAAAGTCCAATTAATTAACGCTATTTACACCACTAATCAATTTAGAACTGATTTAAATTAAAAACAATTGTTAATTTTGCGGTGCTAATAATCAAATGTTAAGCCAATGGCTCAAAAACGTAAGTACACCTTAGATAATACAGACAAAGAAACGCTGACAAAATGGTACCAATTGTTGACACTTGGTCGGCAACTGGATGAAAAAGCGCCCAATTACCTCAAACAAGCTTTGGGTTGGTCGTATCACGCTCCTTATGCCGGACATGATGGTATTCAATTGGCCATAGGTCAGGTTTTTAACCGGGAAACCGATTTTTTGTTTCCTTATTACCGTGATATGCTCACCGCCATTTCAGCCGGAATGACAGCAGAAGAAATTATTCTTAACGGGATTAGTAAAGCTGCTGACCCTTCCTCAGGTGGACGCCACATGTCCAATCACTTTGCTAAACCGGAATGGAATATACAAAATGTGAGTTCGGCTACAGGAAATCATACCTTGCATGCGGCAGGGGTAGCACGGTCTATTAAAATTTATGAACAAAAAGGCGTAGCCATCTCCTCCCAGGGAGAATCGTCTACTTCAGAAGGATATGTTTTCGAGGCCATTAACGGTGCTTCTAAAGAAAAACTTCCTGTCATTTTTGTGTTTCAGGACAACCAATATGGTATTTCGGTTCCCCAGCGTGACCAATCGGCCAATCGCCGTGCTGCCGAAAACTACCGCGGTATCGCCAACCTGCGCATCATGTATTGTGATGGTAAAAATATTTTTGACTCCATGAATACCATGGATGCTGCCAAAGCCCATGCATTGGAGCACTCCGAACCTGTAATTGTTCATGCCAATTGTGTGCGCATTCATTCACACAGTAACAGCGATAAGCACGAGTTGTATCGTGATGACAATGAGCGCCATTGTGTGCGCATGAGCGATCCACTCACCCGTTTCCGAATTCAATTAATTCACTCGGGTAAATTTACCGAAGAAGAATTGGAGAACCTGGACAAGGAAGCAAAGAAAGTCATCAGTGCAGCTCATAAAGTGGCATTGAAAGCTGCCGATCCAGATCCCAAATCCATTTATGATTTTGTTTCACCCGACCCGTATGTTTCCACCAAATATCCTGAAGGATTGCACGATGGCTCGAAAGGGGAGAAGCTGAAACTAATTCAGGCATTGAACGAAACGCTGAAAACAGAATTCAGACACAATCCCGATACCTATATTTTTGGTCAGGATATGGCCAACAAAGACAAAGGTGGCATCTTTAATGTGAGCAAAGGTATGCAACAGGAATTTGGTCCCGGACGCGTATTCAATGCTCCCATTGCTGAAGATTTTATCCTAGGGACTGCCAATGGTATGTCTCGTTTCAACGATAAAATCCGTGTGGTGGTCGAAGGTGCCGAGTTTGCCGATTATTTCTGGCCAGCCATGGAACAATTGGTAGATAGTTCTCACGATTACTGGCGCAGCAATGGAAAATTTTCCCCGAACGTGACCATTCGCTTAGCTTCAGGAGGATATATTGGCGGTGGATTGTACCACAGTCAAACCATTGAAGGCACCCTGACCACCTTCCCTGGATTGCGTGTGGTTTATCCTTCTTATGCTGATGATGCGGCCGGCTTATTGCGTACCTCTATGCGTTCACGTGGACTGACTTTGTTCCTTGAGCCCAAAGCCTTGTACAACGACCCGTTGTCGGAAGCCGTTGTTCCCGAAGATTTTGAAGTTCCGTTCGGAAAGGCGCGTATCCGCCGTGAAGGAAAGGATTTGAGTGTGTTTACATATGGAAATACCCTGCCCATGTGTATCAAAGCTGCCGAACTCATTCGCGAAGAAACCGGAAAAGAGATTGAAGTGATTGACTTGCGCTCATTATTGCCATTGGATGAGGAAGCTATTTTGAAGTCCGTTGAAAAAACCAATCGGGCCCTGGTTGTTCATGAAGATAAGGTCTTTGCCGGATTTGGAGGCGAAGTAGCAGCTCTAATTACAGAAAAAGCCTTTAAGTCATTGGATGCACCTGTCCGCAGGGTAGGTTCGCCCTTTACTCCGGTTGGATTTAACCGCATCCTGGAAAAGGCTATTTTACCTGATGTGGAGAGAATTAAATCTGCCATGATCGACATGCTCGATTATTAAGCTGATAAAGAATTTGAGATTACCCGAATAAGAAGTTTATTATAA
>JBFHGX010000312.1:0-2803 GCA_041582875.1 Bacteroidales bacterium
GGGTATACTCATTCGCTCGGGAGCTACTCTCACCATTACCGGATCGGTGTATGAATTTGGAAAATGGGCTAAAGTCATTATCGAACCTGGCGCCACCCTTGAGTTGGTTGGCAGTACGCTGACGAACCATGAGGAATGTCACCTCCAATGGCAAGGGGTTGAAGTGCAGGGCAATAGCGACCTTCCTCAGCAACCTGAGCTTATTGACGGAGTATGGGTATACCATCAAGCCAGGTTAATCATGCAAAACGCCACCATCGAAAACGCCATCGAAGGGGTAGGACTATTGCAACGAAATGAAAACAACAAAGTGCTATGGGAAAAAGCGGGTGGTATTTTGGTAGCCAACAACAGCCATTTTATCAACAATGTAAATTCGGTACACTTTATTCCTTATAAAAACATCAACTACAACGCCATTGCCGAAATTGGTAACGCCAGCTATTTCAGCAACTGTACGTTTGATCTGAATGTAGATTATATTGGCGATGACTACACTTTTTACAAGCATGTGGATTTGGATAAGGTGAAGGGAATTGAGTTTAGGGGATGTACTTTTACCAATACAGCAACCAATGGTGTTAGCCAATACAACTTGGGTATTGCGGCCTATGATGCAGGTTTTACCGTAGAGTCACGATGCACCCAAGGAATTGACCCTTGCCCAGAAGAATACATGGACAAAAGCACTTTTAACGGGTTTTACAATGGGATCAGGGCTACATCAGATGGGTCTAGCACCAATACCTTTATCGTCACCAACTCTGAATTTGAGAACAATGCAATAGGTATATTTGCCTCAAAAGTCAATCTTAACACCATTGTGGACAATAACTTTAAGGTAGGCTACTCCACCCCCGGAAAAGTGTATGATGAGTGCAAGGGCTTGGTCAATAGTCTGGGTATTGATATGCAGTACGCCTATGGCTTTGCCATCGAAAACAATACCTTTGTTAAGCCTGAGACCTCAACCGGACAAGGCGATTTTGCCGGAATTCGGGTATATGCTTGTCCTTCTGTGAAGGATGTTATTTACAAAAATACGTTTGACGGTTTAACTTACGGCAATTATGCCCAAGGAACAAATAGGTCTCGAAAACTTAATGACGCAACAGGTGTAGAATATCAATGTAATAGGAATGGGCAATCTGTTGACAATAGTGAGGATTTTATGGTGACCTATATTGAAGATGCAGAAGATGGAATGGTCACTACAGACCACGGATCTTGGGCAACTGCCAGTGGGAACACTTTCTCTAAATCGGCAGTACATATTCGCAACGAAGGAGAACAAAAGATCATTTGGAACTATTGTTTAACATGTACGGATGAAGAACCAACAGAGATTATTCCTGATGATATAGTCTACATTCAACCAGTGGTTGCTGTTAATCCAAATACTTGCCCCGAACATTATAATGGAGGAGGCAGTGTGAAATTATCCACCAGTGAACTCTTATCAAAAGAGATGGAATTCGCACAGAACCTAAGCGACTACAACTCGGTGGAATCGCTAATTGAATCGCTAAAGGATGGAGGTAATACGGATAGTGAACTTTCTGATATTCTATCGGCACAACCCGACGACATGTGGAGCCTGCGCTCACAACTACTGGGCGATTCGCCCCATTTGACCAAAGAGGTATTGATGACCATGTCGGATCGTACCGATGTTTTCCCAGATGATGTGCTGTTTGAAATACTGGCGGCCAACCCTGACGAATTGTCAAAGGACACCCTAATCAGCTACCTGGAGAACAAGGAAAACCCGCTGCCGGACTATATGATTGATATATTGAAACAACTGGTTGGCGGAGTTACTTACAAGACCATTCTCCTGAGAGAAAAAACAGATTATTATGAAGGAAAAACAAAGGCGGCACAGGATATTCTGCGCAGCATTCTCAACGATAGCATCATGGACACCGAGCTTTATCGCAACTGGCTGGATAACCTGGGGGGATTGAATGCCGACAAACAACTGGTGGCTTCCTATTTTTCAGAGGGAGACACCTCCAGTGCCATGGCCTTGCTGAATATGATCTCTTCGTTTTATGAGTTTCAAGGTGATGAACTGGCTGAATTTAATGATTATCAAAGTTTGTTGCTACTACAAGAAGGATGGAAACAGTCAGGAAAACATATCGTTGAACTAGATAGCATGGATTTGGTCACTTTGTACAACTATGCCGAAAACAGCACAGGCAGTGCCAGAAGTATAGCCCAAAATATCCTGACTTACGCTGAAAACGCACATTTCTGCGACTGCATGCACTCCAACGATTCCACCAATGCAAAAATGGGTGGCACATCGCTTGGAAACTCCCTTAACCGCATCTATGGTTTGGAAATTACCGCCACACCCAACCCGGCAAGGGTGTATGTGGCCTTTAACTACCAATTGCCAGAAGGCAAACCCGAAGGCATCATTTCAATTTCCGACCTGGCAGGAAAGGAAATACAACGCTTTGCTGTTTCCGGAAAACAAGGCCAGCAGGTTTGGGACATCCGATCAACTAAATCGGGTGTATATTTATATACCCTAACCACCGGAGGCTTACAAAAAACCGGGAAAGTTATAATCAATTAGTTTGTACTTTTACAGGTGCTGCAAATTATCATTTGCAGCACCTGTATATTTAATATTTTCAAAATGAAAACAAAAATTATCACCTACATATTATGCCTTGCCATGCTGCCCCTGTTTGGCCAGGCACCAGACATTACCTGGCAGCAATGCTTTGGAACGCCTACAAAAAGTACTGAAATAGATAATATTGTAAAAACAAAGAACGGCTTTTTA
>JBFHGX010000313.1:0-2795 GCA_041582875.1 Bacteroidales bacterium
CCGGGCAAATCATACTGCCCGGCTTTTCTATTATTAGGATTATTCCTCCAATTCTTCTTTTTTCGATTCATACCACTTCTTACCTCCATAGGCAGCGGCGAGTCCTAGTAAAATAAGGCTTCCTCCACCAATGGGAGCGCCTCCGCCAATGGGCTGATCATCTCCCTGAGGAGCCCCTCCGGGATTTTCAGGACCTAACATCTGTCCAACAGTAAATAAAGGAAACAATACGATTGCTAACAGCATTAAGGTGGATAATATTTTCTTTTTCATATAATCTTGCTTATCTGGTTATTTACTAATGAATAATTTTTTGGTATATACTTGTTGATCAGTAATAACCGTAATCACATAATAGGCCACTTGATCGTCTACCCATAATTTTAAGAATTTTTGATCCGGGGTATGAACCTGATTCATCAATGCTCCCGAAAGGCTATAAATTCTGATCTCCTGGATGGTTTCTTCGGTGTTGTTACGCACATAGGCATAAGGGCCAGAAGCGTACAAGTCGATGGTTGGTTGATCCATTTCTTCTGTTCCGGTAGGACCGAAGAAATGCAACACAAAGCGATCGCTGGCATCATCGGGAGAACCGGTGAAACTGTATTCAGGTTGGTTGTTGATGGAAATCCAATCACCACCCGTGAGTTTGTCTTCGAGCCAGATTTCGGTACCAAGGTCGAAGGATTCGATGTCAGAAAAAGTAAAGGCATATTCTGTATCATAACCACATGTGAACATTAATGGCACACTTAGCATATCACCGCTATTAAGACTTTCCAATGGAAGGACGTTGATAGCTACTTCCATATTACCATCAACTAGTGATCTGAGCGAAGTAGCATCATCATTTTGACTTTCCCAAAATTCTGCTTCCAAATTGATATCATAACCGCTGGTAGCTTCCTCATCAAAACGTATCACTATATCATCCTTATAGCCTTCAAGACCACCTTCAACATTTACGTTGAGGATATTAGCCATTGTTTCCCTGAAAGCAACATTGCTATGGGTTCTTTCATTATTAGTGAAATCAAAGGTCCCTCCTGCATGTGTTTCCACAAAGAAACCTTGTCCGACCTGTATAAATTGCGCTCCACCAGCTCCACCAGCGTATTCAATCCAATTGTTAATGGACGGATCCCACAAATAAAACTTGTTGTTGACCACCCCACTATTCGCCGTATAGAGAGCATCAAAATCAACAGCTGAGGGATAGGGATTGCTAATGAGTTCGTAATGGTTGTTGCTAAAAGTCAGGGCAGGTGAAGAAACAATTCCCGTGATGAGTTCACCGGTCATTTCCAAGGTGTGGTTGGTGTTGTCGATGGTTGAGAGGCCGATGCCCATGGCAGAATAAATTTCATCTGTCAACGAGTTTAGGTTTACCCAGGCATCTGCCGTGTTGGGAACCGATTCATCCCATTCGTAAGCATAGGTGGGCGCACCATCCAGAATAAACTCTTCCAGAAATGCGCCTGTATCAGCTCCGGTATAGTTCTCTTCGTCCACCGTAGGTCCGACGAGGTGAATATCAAAATTTCCTGCGCCTGCAGCGTTTGATAAGTAGGTTTGAACCTTAGCCGAACCACTTCCTCCATAGGTGATGGTTCCATTATCGATGAAGGAGCCAACGCCAGTGGCATCGGCTTGAACGATGATGGCTTCGGGTGAATTCATAGTAGTTGAACCCAACACAGTAAATTGACTTTTTGGAAGTAATACAACCTCACCATCTATGATCAAATCGTTGTTTACAGTATATGTAAGTTGAACTTGTAAAGCAGGTACGTTAAAAGCCACATCATGGTCAATGCATGTTAGAGAAGCTCCAGCAGCAATTAGTAAATAATCACATGTTGGTTGATGACCTCCGACTGCGGCTGAACCCTGATTAACATTATTTGGTAAATTGGCTACATTCGGAATGTAACAATTATTTCCGCTGTTTGGGGCAACAGCAATAACACCACCACATTCATCTATCCAGTTAGTACCTGCATCCCAATAATTATTGGCAGCTCCAGTCCAAACATAGTCATAGACTACTGTTGGATAAGAATATGTCACAGAACCATCAATTGTTGGAGTATTATCTCCTCCTCCTTGGTTCCAGTTCAAGCTTCTTCCATCCCACATATCTGGAGCTATTTCAAATAGACCACTTCCTATATCTCCAGTTGCTTTAAAAACAGCAATATCTTCCCAAACATTTACAGCCCAATCATGTGGTGGGTGAATTGGAGTTGAAATGTCGCCATTCCAAAAATGGTAGTCAAATCCTTCAAAAGTTTGCTCACCTGCAAGACCATCGATGATAGAATAATCGTTTGAAGCGCAGAGCAAGTCCATATCCACAGCTCCACTTGGATATCTTACTACAAAAGTGATGTCCACAATATTGGTAGCTGTAGTCGGAGTTCCTGTTCCGGATGTCTCACGCATTTGAACAGTTAAATAACCCATGTCATTTTCTACCGTTCGTATTTCAAACGTCTGGGCTTCTGAATAGAAGAAGCCAAGAATGCCAAGAACAGCTAATGCAAATTTGTAAAAATTCTTTTTCATATTTAAATTGATTATTTTCTTATTATGCTCTATAAACTAGGTACATGCGCTGAGTAAACTACGCCTGGGGTAGAAACACCGACTACAGTAAGAATAGCGCTTCTATCACTACCAGCACCATTATAAATTATATCTCCATCCATATTCACATCATTGTCGGAATAGGTATCTAAAACAGTATTTCCCGGTGTGGCAACTCCTACTTCGGTTAGTACAGCAGAACG
>JBFHGX010000314.1:0-2790 GCA_041582875.1 Bacteroidales bacterium
GGACGAAGGGAGCGTACGGAGGGATCTGTTTCTTTTAATCGCATGCTGAATTCCTCTGTGTTCATCCTTTGCACCTCCTGATGCTGAATCGTAACAGTAGAAAGTGGTGTTTGATTTGCCCTTAAAAAAACAGGATATTTTAGGCATTATATTCAAATAAATGATACATTTGCTCCCTGACAAACCTGCAACATGAAACAATTAATGGGCATTTCCTGCATTTTATTGATGGATCTAATTCTGCCACAGTTTGTATTTATGTTGAATAAAATCCCCCCCCCCGCAACTTTATTTCTTTCCGAAGGAAACCTTTGTAAATATTATTTGGAGACCGAATAAAGAGAAGTTAATCCATGGCGGAATACAACAAATCATACAGGCAAACGCGTTATTTAACAAGCACTCAAATACCGGACAAAACAAACATATTTTTAAACTGGGTAAAAACAACTTCAGCACCTATAGCCATGTTGGTAGCAGGCATGCATCAGAATCAACAATGGCTGTAACCTGATTTTACTGAACAATGTCAAAAGAAATAAGTCTTTAAAACAAACATTCTTTTTAAAAGATAATAGCATGAAAAAACGAATAACAACTATTTTAATGGCCTTATTGGTCATCGGTATTACTTCCTGTAAAAAGGATAATGCCGACCAACAGGCAAGTCAGGATGATGAACTAATGGCAAAAAGCAAAAAAATAATTTCCCTGATTAATGAATTCGATAGCAAAATAAGCAGTAATTTAAAATCTGGCGAAGTGATTGGTATCGATTCTGCCGTTTGGAATATGGAAGCACTACAGAATTATGAATATGCCAATCCTACAGAAGCTACCAAAGAGTTTGATGTGGCCAAATCGAGCTATACCCTCGACGTAGATGCCAATGGTATGGTTTTGATGAGCGATGTTCAGGCAGTATATGCACAAATGGAAGACACGCTAGCCTATAAGCTTGAACAAATCCCTAGTGACGAAAAAGTGGTGCACTTTGCTGATGTGTCGCTTGATAGTATTGAAGGTAATACAGCTTATTTGTCAACTACCCTTGGGTTTGGTTACTCCTGGTTATTGAACAGGTACTGGCCTTTTAACACTAGTGACAATTGGTATTGGGGAACATTGGGGCAAGAATATGGAGATCCACCACTTGGCAAATGCGATGGCACACAGGTAGGTGTATCCGATGGTTCTGATGAGCTGCAATGGCGCTTAAACAATCCTGTTGTGGCTCCTGTTGATCCCTTTATTTGGACAGACCTTGAAACAAATTATGATATAAATGGGTTTTCCTTTCCAGGACCCAATGGTGAACCCAGGCTCTATGTTGGATGGGACTATCCTGAAGACAATTGTTTGACCCATGAAATGCTGACCAATTATCTTTTACAATCGCACTATATCATGAATGATTATGCAGAAGGCGTTAGACCAGCAAATAAAGTTTTTGCTAGTGTGGAAATACATGATTGGTTGGCATTGTTGCCTAACAATCAGGGAGAACATTTTCATCAATATTTCGTTACATATGGTGTAAGGGTATATACTGGACAGTCGTACTAATTATACTACCTGACAACCTCACTATTGAGGTTGTCAGGTAATTACAGTTCTCATATAAATTTTAAAATAATTACAAAATGAAAGCATTCCGGTTGACCATTTCTCTTATTATACTGATTCTTACAATAAACCTTTACAGCCAAAATACCTCATTTGAATACCTTCTATCTTCTCCATTGGATGAGTATTTTACAGATATTGTTGAAACTGAAGACGGTACAGTTTACTTGACTGGACGGCTATCCAATGTAGATAATCCAAATCGCATAAAGGCACTGGTAGTAAAACTAGATCCTTCAGGCAATTTTTTAGACAGTATTGTGTTTTCTTTGCCAGAAAAAAATACTTATATAAATCATATATTCCAAGCGGAAAATGGTGAATTTGATGTTGTTGCAAGTGTTTATGACACAACAAATCTATTTAGAAAAGCTGGAATTACCCTGTATAAAATGGATGAGCAGCTCGGTTTATACCATAATGTAGTTTATAATTTTCCTTCTAGTTATTTTTTAACTGCTCTTTTTGCTAATAGTGACGATGGAGGTAACATACTTGTTGGTGGAGCTGTCAAGATTTCCACAAGCATTCCACAGCCATTTATTTATGAATTTAATACCGATTTTGATAGCTTAAAAGCCAAAGTTTTTCCTGATAATGATGACTACGGAATCCTGTCAAAATTCAAAAAATTATCAAGTAGTAATTATTGGGTAATGAAAATGCTTCAACAACAATATGAAATACTTGACAGTAGTTTTAATATAATTTCAAGTCAAAAAATACCAAATCAAATAAATGGGAATTTCGGTTTAAAATGGGATACTGATACTTCTTTTTATCTTTTGGGTGCTGATGGTTCCGGAAATAATCTAGCCTATTTACATCAATTTAATCCTGTTGATACGACAGGACATCTTTTCAGTCATTGGCGAGTTTCCGACACAATAGATTTTCCTGCAGCTTGGAATGGTCTCGATTTTCACAATAAAGATTCCATCTTTATTGGTGGAACCAGAAACATGTGGCTTGGTTATTACAATCCCTGGCCATCGTGGTTTGTGGTGTTGCAAACCGATAGCATGCTCAATATCAGATGGGAGCGTTTTTATGGTGGCGATGCCTATTATATGATGGGCAAAGTGGTGGCTACCCATGATGGGGGCTGTTTGGTGGCCGGCACCCGATACGATTACCTGCATACCACCGAACAAGAAACAGACA
>JBFHGX010000315.1:0-2773 GCA_041582875.1 Bacteroidales bacterium
CAAATACTCAATCAGGTTGGTTACACGTGCCCGAACTGACTTAACTGCTTTATCCTTAAACTTTAATGGATTTATTTTTAGGGCCTCACTCAAAACACTCATTTCTGAGTTCAACAAAATAGTGCCGTGTTGGATGATTTTTCCGTTGCGGGCCAGTTTTGCATTCCCGCTAAACTTTTTCCCGTCAACAACCAGGTCGTTTCGGCCTTCGAGCCTGGCAGGAACATTCAAGCCATTTAATAAATCAACTACCGGTTGCGTAAATTTTGAGAAATCAAGAAAATCATCGACTTCGGATGGTGCATGAAATGAAAAATTAAGATTTCCCAAATCGTGATAAACAGCTCCTCCTCCCGACATTCTTCGCACCACCTTTATATTGTTTTTCGAAACGTATTCAAGGTTAATTTCAGCAAGAGTATTCTGAAATCGTCCCACAATAATCGAAGGCGCGTTTATATACAATAAGAATATTTCTTCGTCGGGATATTCATTTAGCAAGTACTCTTCAGATGCTATATTAAAATAGGCATCGTTCGAAGGTGAATCAATAATCAGCATGAATCAGAAATTTCGCCAAAAATAGAAATTATAAGATTGTCTCTTGAGGTAAGGGATAACCTTTTGATAAACTTCTGGGCAATCGTTCGTTTAATTTCTGAGCCAACCAACAATCCTAACGTCATCGGGTTTGACCTTTGGCTCAACTACATCAACCAGGTTCCCCTCTTCATCAATCAAATATTTTTGAAAATTCCAGCTCACCTTCGAATCCATTTTTCCGTTTTTGCTTTTTTGGGTGAGCCACTGATAAAGCGGGCAAATATCATCGCCCTTTACCGAGACTTTCTCCATCATCGGAAAAGTAACCCCATAGTTCTTTTCGCAAAACTCCATTATGTCTTCATTTGATCCCGGCTCCTGGTTGGCAAAATTATTGGCAGGAAATCCAATGATAACAAATTGCTCTCCTCCGTACGTTTTATATAATTCTTCAAGTTGTTTATACTGAGGAGTCAGGCCACATTTCGATGCAGTATTAACCACTAAAACTTTCTTTCCCTTTAGTGATGAAAGTTTAAAATCCTTTCCTTCAATATCTTTCACAACAAAGTCGTAAAAGCCAGATTGACCATAGGACATTATCACGATCAACATGAGTAAGTTCAACAGTATTGTTTTTTTCATCGGTAATTTTTTAAAATTCACTATCGCATAAATGAATAATCGAAGTAAAAACAAGCACGGGAAACAAATGTTCGAAGATGTTTGATCGCTTTTACCTATGCCTGATAAAAAGAAAGAGGCTGCTCCTCTGAGCCAGCCTCTAATCTTACTTTTTAAAGTAGAACCTCCCGAAATCAACTACTCTTAATATTTGCAATAATTGATCTATTTAAAGTCGTATGAGTATTATTCATTTCGGTAAACGATCTTTCCAATTTGGATATTTCCTTCCACATTCAGTCGGTAGAGGTAAATTCCTGAAGTCTCTGAATCAGGTCTGTACTGAACTTTCTGCTCTACTCCTGCTTCGATATACTGATCCATCAAGGTAGCCACTCTCTGACCTACCATATTGTGAATTTCCAGAACTGCATGTCCGCTTACCGGAGATACGAATTCGATGTTCACTCTATCGCTGAATGGATTCGGATATACTCTCAATTCAGATTCAACTGTCTGATTTGGTTCAATAGTACTTGCAGATTTCTTCTTTTTAGAATTTGTCTGTTCTTCAGCAGTGTTGTTATCACATGTAGTATCATCGAATACTGCATCGTACATGTTGCCATCATCAACACCTGGTCTATCACTACATCTGCAAACCTCCTCACAGGTAACTGCATGAGCGATTATATAGAAGCTTTCATCGACATCAGTGAAGGTTACAACTATATTGTTCGAATGCTCAAGCGATCCGCTGTTAGCCGTAAATTGCCCCGGAGCAACGGTAGGAACATAAGATTTCCCTTTCTTTTGTAACGGGAACATTCCACATCCTACATAAGTATGAGCTTCGGACATTGCATAACCATCAGCAATCAGATACTCAACCGTTACTGTCTGTGCAGCTGCATCGTAAGTCACTTCAACTGTTCCTACAGAATCACCTTTATCTGTTTCACAATGAGCAGCACCTGCCCAAAGTGTCAGATAAATTGTTGTATCCTGCCCTCCGGTTTCGATGTAATTAGACCATCCCCAACGATCGAAACCATTGTCAAGGAAGCAGTTTGCTCCTTCTCCTGCCATTTTTCCAAAGGCAGTTTCGCAATTGTCATATTTGTCGATACGATTAATAATCGTTGTTGTATCCATTGCAACGTTACCGCAAGAATCTACTACCATGAAGTAATAATCAGCTGTTTCAGAGCAGATATCATCATCTTCCCTGGTTTGCATCCATGCAGTATCAACACCTGCACCAAGACAATTATCTGTCCATTCTGCAACAATGAATTTTGGGAGTTCACCATTGCATAACTCATAATCGTCAGGTGCTTCTATAACAGGTGCTTCTACATCACTTGTTACCTTGAAGGTACGCATGGCAACTATCGTATCCGCACAGTCACTGCTGATTGTCCACGTTACTACAACTTCGCCGCCACAAGCATCAGGTGCCGCTGGCTTGTCGATATCCACAACAAGACCACAACCGCCTTCCACTACTCCGCTCGCTGCCCATGCATCGTAAGCGGTATTTACTGAATCCTGGCTCAGACATGTTCCCAAGGTCAGGTCTTCAGGTGGAGTCGCTGAAATCGCC
>JBFHGX010000316.1:0-2770 GCA_041582875.1 Bacteroidales bacterium
CTGCCTACAGTTAACCCTGTACTGGCCACTATCCTGCGTGCTGGTTTACCGCTTCATCAGGGATTACTCAATTATTTCGATCATTCCGATTGTGGTTATGTTTCTGCTTATCGCAAGTACACCAAAGAAGAGAATTTTACCATTAAGTTGGATTATGTCTCAGCGCCGAGTCTCGATTCTACTACTTTGATTGTGAGCGATCCCATGTTAGCTACTGGAGGTTCATTAATTGCAGCCATGAAAGGTCTAATGCAAAATGGAGAACCAGAGCATATTCATGTGGTAGTGTTGTTGGCTAGTGAAGAAGGAATTGTTAACCTGAAGCGGCATTTTTCGCTCAAACCTTTTACTCTTTGGGTTGGAGCCGTTGATGATGAACTTACTGCCAAGGCCTATATTGTGCCGGGATTAGGGGATGCTGGTGATTTAGCTTTTGGAAGCAAAGAAGACTAACTGATTATGACAGACGTTCAGCTGATAAAAGAAAACTTGCGTATTTCACTGACTTCCATCAAAAGTCATTTGTTGCGAACTATCCTCACAGTGATGATTATCGCTTTTGGGATTATGGCTTTGGTAGGTATTCTTACGGCGATTGATGCCGTAGAATATTTTTTGAATAATAATTTCGCCATGATGGGATCGAATACTTTTAATATACAAAACAGAGATGTTCGGGTTCATATTGGTGGAAATCGCAATCGAACAAAAGATTATAAGGAAATAAGTTATCATCAGGCCTTGGAATTTAGAAAGGAATATCGGTTTCCTGTAGTTACTTCCATATATACTTATGGTACAGGTATTGCCACATTAAAATATCAATCGGAAAAGACCAACCCTAATGTTCAGGTTATGGGGGTTGACGAAAATTACTTGGCTACCGCTGGGTTGGAAGTCGAAAAGGGCCGTAATTTTAATCAAACCGAAATTGAGGATGGAAGTCCGGTAACTGTTTTGGGCAACGAAATTGCTTCTACCTTGTTTAAAAACAATGAAAATCCCATTGGGAAAGTAATTTCAATAGGTGCAGGAAAATACAAGGTGATCGGAGTGCTGAAGGAGCGAGGATCGAGCGTTGGTTTTAGTGGCGATCGTTATTGTCTTGCTCCACTTTCCAATGTGCGGATGTATTTTTCGCGACCCAATATGAATTTTAAAATCAGTGTGATGGTTGCTGATCCCAACGCCATGGATGCAGCTATTGGAGAGGCTATTGGAGTTTTTCGACGGATACGACAAGATAAGGTGGGGCAGGATGACTCATTTTCAGTGGTTAAAAGCGATAATGTGGCCAGCATGCTGATTAAACTTACCGGAAGCATTCAAATTGGTGCTACACTTATAGGGTTGATTACCCTGTTGGGCGCAGCCATTGGCTTAATGAATATTATGCTGGTTTCGGTTACTGAGCGAACCCGTGAAATTGGTATTCGTAAAGCGGTTGGAGCTCGACGTAAAACCATTCGAAATCAATTTTTGGCCGAAGCCGTTGTGATTGCGCAAATAGGTGGCTTTTTGGGCGTTATAGCCGGAATAATAATGGGAAATATGGTGTCTTTAGCTACAGGTAGTGCGTTTATTATACCATGGCAGTGGATCATATTAGGTGTTGGATTGTGTTTTATTGTGGCACTGGTTTCCGGAATTATTCCTGCCAATAAAGCTGCTCGTTTAGATCCCATCGATTCGTTGCGCTACGAATAGTCGTATTGAGTTCGTTACAACTTCTTTTTAATTTATTAAGTTTTAGGCAGGTTATTTGCCTCATTGAATCTTGTTGATAGCCGTTAAATCGGTTGTTACGCAGGAGTGAGGTTCTATTCTTGAATTAAATCATCAAAAATGGGTGTTCTTTTGGCAGCTTTTGTATATTTGTTCTGATAAACAATATTTAAAAAAATTCACAAAACTTTTATTATGAAAAAAACGTTACTACTAGCTATCTTCTTGATGGCTGCCTTTTCTTTTAATACTCTGAACGCCCAGGTTAAGGGTGGTTTTAAGTTGGGTGTTGATTTTTCTAATATCAATGCTGAGCTTGGCGGCGAGTCATTTAATGATGAGTATGATACCAAAAGGCTAATTTCACCTAGATTGGGTTTTATAATTGAAGTCCCCATTAATGATTTTCTATTTGTTCAAACAGGGCTTTACGGTGCAGTCAAAGGAGTTCGTTTCGATGACGTAAGGATAATCTCTGAAAAGGCTTATGATTCTAAAGAATATGAATTGCTTGTTACTATTGATTTCCCTGTTAATTTTGGATATAAATATGACTTAGGTAATTTCAAATTATTCGGAATGGTTGGCCCAGTAATTTCTTATAATACTTACGCCACTAATCTGTATAAAGCAGATGGTGAGTATGACAACGATCATGAAAGTATCGGGACTAGTCTTGAGGATAATTATAAACCTATTAATTTTGGTGTAAATGTAGAGGGTGGCATTGAAATAAACAGATTTCAATTTTCTGCATTTTACATGAAGGGGTTGTCAAATCTTTCTAATATGACTAGTCTTGTATCCGACGCAAGCATTAAAACAAGCGTATTCGGTTTGACCGCCGCCATTAAATTTGGCCAAGTGAATTAAATCAGCATTATAAAGTTTTTTGAAGCCTGATGCAAGGATGTTGAATCATCTTTACATCAGGCTTCTTTATTATTCTGGTTTTAGATCCAGAAATTCATCAACTATCGATTTAATAGCTTTTCCAAACGATTCCCAATTTAGTGTGTCTTCGTAATATTGTCGTGCGCTTTGC
>JBFHGX010000317.1:0-2758 GCA_041582875.1 Bacteroidales bacterium
ACAGGTATTGTCGTTATTGAAGGGTCAACCTCCAAAGCGCTGCTGATAAAAACCGATAGCCTGGGCAACGAGTTGTGGCGCAAATATTTTTATAGCGGGCCGTTAAACCAGGGGATCAACGTAATCGCCACACCCGATGGAGGATTTGCCCTAAGCGTATGGAAATGGGTGTTTGGCCCTCAACCCGTGTCAACCCCTTTTATTATCAAAACCGACAGTGCCGGAAACGAGCAGTGGAGAAAATATTTCGGGGGTATTTGGCATGACGGGCCCATGTATCTGGTCAACTCACCAGACAGTACGATTATTGGGGCTTACTATTATTCAGACACCATGGATTATGATCAAAGCTATAATCGGGACGCCATTGTTAAAATGGGTCTGGATGGCATTATAATCTGGGAAAAAAAGTATGGAGAATCGATTTATGACAAGAGAAATTCAAGTGTAAATATTAGTACAGATGGGAAGATTATCCTTTGTGGTTATGTTGATAGTCCTTTTCCTCATCGCGTCGGCTATTTATTAAATGTCTCTTCTGATGGTGATTCATTATGGTACCGTGAGTACGAAAAAGTGTCCGGACAGTACGATGCCAACTACCTCTATGCCGTAATCCCCACCGATGATGGCGGCTATGCTGCATCGGGCATGGTGCATACCGATTACGATCAGGATATCTGGGTGCTCAAGGTAGATAGCCTGAGTTGTGAGAATTTCGATTACTGCTGGACTTCGCTGCCCGGTGTTATCAGCGTGGAAAAACCGGGAGAATTACAGGTTTATCCCAGTCCGGCAACAGGGCATTGCACCATTTCCGTACCCAAGCAAAACCAGTTTGAAACCTACACGTTGTTTATTTACAATTTAATGGGGGTAAAAATGGAAGAACTGGTGGTACCTTCGGGTATAACGCAGCTGGAAATCAATTTGTCGGGCTATGTTCCCGGATTGTATTCAGTGGTAAGCACTTACAAGGGGAGCATTACAGGAAGGGGGAAGTTTGTGGTGTATTGATGGATATGGCAGCGGGTAAAATAATACTTAATAATGCTACAGGAGAAATGAAGTTCAATACTTCAAATCTGTTACCGGGACTATATTTCTACTCGGTTTCGTCACAAGGCGAAGTGGTTACCGGTAAGATGGTTATCTTAAAATAGCGTTTTTAAACTTTTCGTGTTGGGCTGTATTAGCCCAACACGATTTTAATTTGTTTGATATGAAAACAATTCTTCGAATGATTGCTATACTTTCTGTTTTCTTTTTGGCGAACCAATCCTATGGTCAAGCTATAGCTGAGCGATGGCATACCTGTCTGGGTGGGTCGGAATGGGACGAGGGTAGCGGAATTATTGAAGCAGGAGGAAGCTATTGGGTGGTTAGCAACGTTGAATCTAGTGACGGTGACATTTCAAATAACCATGGAAGGTATGATATTTGGTTAGCAAATATAGATAGTTTAGGCAATCTGATATTTAAAACAACTTTTGGAGGGTCAATGGGCGATGGAGGAAACACAGACATATTGAAAATTAATGATTCCACCTTTTATATAGTTGCCACAACCTTATCCACTGACGGAAACATTAGCCCTTACACACCACCAAAGGCATCTGATAATTATTGGATTTTGAAGGTGAATACTCGGGGAGAAATACTTTGGGACAAAGTATTGGGAGGTAACAGGATTGACCGCATTCAAAATGGGCTTGTAACATCAGACGGGGGTATTATTGCCTTTGGTTACACCAACTCAGAAGACGGGGATATTACCCAGTATTTTGATGATTACGATTTGTGGATGGTAAAGCTAAGCGGTGAGGGAGAAATACAATGGGATTTTACCCTGGGGAGTTTCAGTGGTGAAGGCGGTGGTTCCATCAAGCAAACTTCTGATGGCGGGTATATTGTTATTGGGCATACTTCGGGAGGCGAGGGGGGTAATTTTGACACCACCTGCAACTACCATGGCCCGGGAGGTTATGGCTATACTGATGCATGGGTGGTAAAATTGGATTCGTTACGGAATATTGAGTGGCAACAGTGTTACGGGGGATATTATCACGAGGGAGGTACCAATATCATTGAACTGGAGGACGGCTATATCTGTTTGGGTGATGCCAACTCCGATGATGGCGATGTGAGTGGCTATCATGGCTATCCGGGCTACCCTGAATTTGGGCCTGATATATGGGTGTTTAAGATTGATTTTGGAGGAAACCTCCTTTGGCAAAAGTGCCTTGGCGGCACTTTTATGGACTACGCAAATAATCTTTTCACCACCAGCGATGGTGGGTTTATGATTGTAGGACAGACCAGCTCCGATGACGGGGATGTGGAAGGCTATCATGGTATTAATCAATTACGTGATGATGTATGGCTTGCAAAAATAACGGCCGATGGTGAGCTTACCTGGCAGTATTGCTATGGAGGTGCCGGAAAGGAATATATATACAAGGGTGTTTGGCAGAAAGGTGATTATAACTATGTATTGGCCATAGGCACCGATACCGACGAGTGGCAATGCCGTGGCCCAATGTACCCTGATGTAAGGGTTTTTGAGTTGGGTGATACCACTACGGATGTTATTCCTGAGTACACTACAACCCTTCGGGTGTATCCCAACCCAGCGCAGGATTGGGTTACTTTTGAAATCGGTGGCAACGAACCCACAACCCTCATCATTTACAACCACACCGGGCAGTTAATAGAAAAACTGGAGTTAAGGGATTCACGCACCAGCTGGAATGCGGGT
>JBFHGX010000318.1:0-2728 GCA_041582875.1 Bacteroidales bacterium
GCCCCGTTCGGGAGCTGAGCCATGCGATGAAACCCCATAGAAACTGACATGCATTTCCATGCGTCCGCGATGACCGCGATAAATATTCAGGTTGGTGGGTTCGGTGCTGATGACCATGTCGGGTCGGATTCCATCCTCTTCGATGATGTACTTCCAGCACAGCCCATCGCAATCTTCTTCCATAACCGATCCCACAAAATAGATGGTCAGGTCGTTGGCCAGACCCAATTCTTTGAGGATTTTTCCGGCCGTTACAAAGGCAGCCGGGCCGCCTTCCTGATCCACAGTCCCTCGGCCATGAACGAACCCGTCTTTTATTTCCCCGCCAAGGGGATCGAAATCCCAATTCTGCATGTTGCCCATGTCTACGGTGTCCATGTGTCCGTCGAGGGCCAGAATTTTTTTTCCATTGCCCATGCGTCCGATCACATTGCCCATGCCATCGATTTTTACTTCGTCGAAACCGGCTTCCTCCATTTGGCGTTTCAACTCCAGTTGCACGTCTTTTTCGTGTGCGCTGAGCGATTTTATTTGCACCAGTTTACTCAGATTTATAGCTGTGTAATCACTGTATTTTTCAGCCAGATGCTGAATTTGTTGAAAAATATCTTTTGTCATTTTTTTAAAATTAACTTATTGATTTCCTTTTTCGTACAACCCCAGCAATACCTTCTCAGGAGTGAAGGGAGCGTCGCAAGACATGGAATAATCCGGGTTAAACGCTTTAATGGCCTGTTGAATGGCAAAATAGGCCCCAATTCCATAGTTAAATGGAGGTTCGCCCACGGCCTTCGATTTCAGGATAGCCAGGTTGTCGGCGTCGTTTTCCAAGGGCAGAATCTCTACAGATTTGGGCGCTGCAAACAGGTCGGGAACCTTGTAGGTGCTCAGGGCATTTGACAACAGTTTTCCGTTTTTGTCGTAAGCGATTTCTTCGGTGGTTACCCATCCAATGCCTTGCATTAACGCCCCTTCAATTTGACCCAAATCAATTTCCATGTTCATGCTTTTCCCGAAATCGTGTACGATTTTAACATCATCGATGGTATAGGTTCCGCGCAGGCAATCAACAGATGCCGTGGTAAGCGCCAGTCCGTAAACATGGTAAGCAAAGGGATGGCCTTTTTCGGTGGTTTTGTCGAAATGAATTTCCGGCGTGGCATAGTGGCTGTTTTCGCTGAGGCTGATGCGTTGCAAAAAGGCTGTTTCCACCAGCTTTTTCCAGGTAAGTTGGGTTGCTTTTCCACGCAAGTGCACCATTTCGTTTACCAATTCGATTTCTTCCGTTGTGCTTTTTAGCTGATCAGCCGCCACTTTTTTCAGTCGCTCCAACAGTGCTGAACAGGCCATTTGAACCGCTTTTCCGTTTAAGTCGGCGGTAGAGCTGGCTGCAGTAGGAGACGTGTTGGCCACACGGGTGGTATTGGTAGTTTCAATTTTGGTCAGGTGCATACCGACCGAAAAAACTCCGGCAGCCACTTGCATCATTTTGGTATTCACACTTTGGCCCATTTCAACGGCTCCTGTACTGATGCCAATGCTTCCATCCTGATAAATATGTACCAAAGCGCGTGCGTGGTTCATGGCTGTGTTGGTAAACGAAACCCCAAAGGTGACGGGAAATAGGGAGAATCCTTTTTTAAGCAACGGGTTTTTGGCGTTAAAATCGTGAATGTCCTGTTGGATTTGTTTTAAATTCCACTGTTTGTCGGCTGTTTGCCACGATTTTTCCATGAGGGCATTTTTGGCTTTTTGTCCGTAAGGAAATTCATCACCTTCGTGGAGGAGATTTTGGCGTTGGATTTCAGCCGTAGGTATTCCCAATTGATGTGCGGCGTGCGTTATGGCGCTTTCCATAACAAACATTCCTTGTGGCGCGCCGAATCCGCGAAAAGCGGTGTTGGGAGGCAGGTTTGTTTTGCAACTGTGCACGGTTGCCCTGACGTTGGGTACAAAATAGCTGTTGGTGCAATGGAACAAGGTACGTTCGGTGATGGCCGGGGATAAATCTGCAGCAGCCCCTGCATTCTGCAGGTAATCCACATCCATGGCCAATATTTTCAGGTCTTTGGATAATCCGATTTTGTAGTGAGATGTGTAGGGATGCCTTTTTCCGGTCATGAACATATCTTCATGGCGGCTGAGGATCATCTTAATAGGTTTTTGCAGGAGAAAAGCCGCCAGAGCCACCATCACCGCCCAAGGAGTTGCCTGGTCTTCTTTTCCCCCAAATCCACCACCCAACCGGGTTACATCCACCTCAATTTGGTGCATGGGTATGTTGAGCACCCGTGCGATCTGCTTTTGAATGGCTGTGGGTCCTTGCGTGGAGGAGTAGATTTTTAAACTTCCTTTTTCACCCGGAATGGCATATGCTCCCTGTGTTTCCAGGTATAAGTGCTCTTGGCCACCTGATTCCGCTATTCCATTAAAAACATGAGCGCATGCATCCCAAACTTTTGCAGGATCGCCCATCTTAAAAGTTCGTGAAGGCGAAATAAATGACTTCTTCGCGAAAGCGTCGGTAGCAGTGGTTATCACCGGCAGTGGTTCTAAATCGAAAGTAACCAATTCTTTGGCTTGCCGGCAAACGAACTCCGATTGACCAATAATCAATGCGATGGGCTGGCCAATAAAATGAAGTTCCTCTTCAGCAAACAAGGGTTCGTCGGGGATAATACCTCCAATTTGGTTTTCCCCCGGAATATCGCGGTACGTCAATATATGA
>JBFHGX010000319.1:0-2726 GCA_041582875.1 Bacteroidales bacterium
ATTAAAATCAGGATCGTCGTGGATAATGTTTCCATCTCCCATGTCCCAATCGTAGGTGACCAAGAAATAACCTGGTGGTGGGGTGCTGGCGTCTACAAAATGGAGAGTGTGACAAGAGTCGATGGTGTAGGTGAAATCGGCAATGGGTGGCTCAGAAATATTTAAGGTATGCAAGGCGGTTTCACTACATCCATTTTGATCGGTTACGGTCAGGGTGACTTGCATAATTCCCCAGGTGGAATAGGTATGGCTGATATTTTGTCCTGTTCCGGTTTGTCCATCGCCAAAGTCCCAATCCCAGGTGGTTATATTGGAGGTACTGCTTCCCATAAAATCAATGGGGGTATCCATACAGGAGATACTATCACTCATATTAAAATCCACATCCGGCAGTGAGTTCACTCGAATGGGAAGGGTGATGAAGTCGGAGCAGCCATTTTGATCGGTGTAGTAATAAATAAGCTGATAATCCCCCGGAGTGGAATAAATATGGGTGGGACTGGAAAGTGTAGAAGTGGCTCCATCGCCAAAAATCCACAGCCGATCGATGATTTGAGCAGTTCCTGTGGGGGTATAGGTGATGGACTCATCCTGACAAAGCGGACTGGGCTGACTTAGGGAGAAATCATGGTCTATTTTAGGTCGGATGGTCAGGTTGGTGACAATCACACTATCGCAACCATAGGTATTTGTTTGCAGGGTGTCGTAGTAGATTCCTGAGCTATATTGCCAGACGCCCTGAGCGAAGATGGAGTCATAGTAACAAAGGGTTATATCCACGGGAATTTCATAAGTGGGTCGGATGGTTAAAATCATCTCATCGATGGAGTCGCAGTTGATGATGTTGGCCGCTACCATGGTCAGGGTGACTTCTCCTATTTCGTTAGGTCCAGGTATGTAGATGGGTCTCGATTCATTGGGATCCACAAAGTGGCCTGTACCACTGGTTTCCCAGTACAGGGTAGCGTGGTGCATGGCAAAGGAGGAGTCAGTAGAACCATGAAAATCGAAGGGCACGCCAAAACAGGTGCTTTCGTCTGATCCGGCATGAGCCGAGGCTCCGGGGATCACCACCAATTGCATGGTGGAGGTGTCATTACCGCAGGGTGCCAGACCATAACCTACGATGGTCATAGTCAGTGTGTCGTTTTCAGTCAGACCTTCCGACGGATCGGGGAAATAAGTTGGGGCGATTTGTCTGGGATCATCAAAATGGCCTATACCATCGGTAAACCACCGAATTGAGTCATAGTTAGAGGCGGTGGGCGGGGTTTCCAGTCGGGATAAATCAAAGTACACGTCCTGACAGGTGATGGTGTCGTTACCGGCGGTGACCTGGCAGGTTCCATTGATAATAAGTTGTTTTTCTACATGTTGGGAGCAAACATCTAAGGCAACCGTGACGGTGTCAGCTTGTAAGTATATATGGTCTACATCATGTCCATTAGCCAAATTACCATCGCCAAAATCCCAGTTCCATGGTGTAAAATTGGCTTCTCCAATACCATTCATTTCTACTAAAAAATTCTGGCAACTCGTGGGCGGGGTGATGGTAAAATCCAAAGCCGACAAATCCACCACAGCACGGGTATGTGATGCTGTATTCTCACAGCCATTTGCATTGGTAACAAGGGAGTTGATGGAGAATGTTCCGTCTGTCAGATAAGCGTGGGTTGTGTTCTGGCCCGAACCTATTGAACCATCGCCAAATTGCCACGACCAATTGATGATATCAGAAGTTCCAACCCCGGAGAAGGCAATAACCTCATTGACACAACTGGAGTCATTGGGAGCGATAGTAAAATCGCATTGAGGCAGACTGTTAACTATTACTGTTGTACTCACCATATCTGAACAGGCATTCTCATTGGTGGCGCTAAGGGTAACTTGGTAGGTACCTGCATTTGCGTAGGCATGAATGGCATTCTGTCCCGCTACAAGGGTTGTCCCATCTCCAAAATCCCATTGCCAATCAACAACCACAGTCCCATTGTTATCTGTGCCTTGAAAACTTAAAGGGGACTGTGCACAAACGGTATTGCCCGGAAAGACATTGATTTGCGCCTCTGGAACCTGAAATACCTCCATGGGGAAAGAAACGGTGCTTGTACAGGTATGTTGATTGGCAACAATCAGCTGAACATCAAAAACTCCATTGTTTGCATAGGCATGCTGTGGATTTTGAGCACTACTTAAAATACCATCTCCAAAATCCCATGCCCAGGAAATCACATCGCTGGAACTTATATCTGTAAAGTCGATAATATCCCCTTCACAGGCTAACCCTGGTGGTGACATGGTGAATCCCGCCGTTGGCACCTCGTTAACTACCACCGTTTCCGTAACCAAATCAGTACATCCTCCTGAATTAACAACCGACAAACTCACAATATATGTACCTGGAACAGTGTAGGTATGCAGGGCATTTTGTCCGGAAAAGCCGGGGCTTCCATCTCCAAAATCCCATTGCCAATCGGTAATGGTGGTGGCATTGCGATCAAATCCACTTAAGTTAATGAGTGAATTGGCACAAACGGTTGACCCCGGAGTTAGGTCGATTTGTAAATCAGGTAGCTGATAAATCTGTATCGGGGTGAGAATAGTATGACTACATCCATTGGAGTTTGTCACGGTAAGCTCCACATCAAACCACCCAAAACTTGAATAACTATGATCGGGGTTTTGAAGGCTACTTGTGGTTCCGTCGCCAAAATTCCATGCCCACG
>JBFHGX010000320.1:0-2684 GCA_041582875.1 Bacteroidales bacterium
AAAGAGCCGAAAACTGGATTTACGGGCTTGTTATGATGTTTTTGGTTTTGGCATCAAGTTTCACCGGCTATTTATTACCCTGGGACCAACTTGCTTATTGGGCAATAACTATTTTCACTCAGATTTTTGAATACATCCCACTTTTTGGGCATTCTTTGGCGAACTTCATTCGTAGTGGTGAAACCCTGAATTCGAATACCTTGCTGAACTTCTACAATTTACACGACGGAGTTCTGCCTCTTTTGTTCGTGTTTTTTGTAAGTCTTCACTTTTGGTTGGTCCGTAAAGCAGGAGGGGTGGCCCTGCCAGAGCAGAAAGAAACACAAAAAGTCCCGGTGATCCCGAACCTGGTGGTCAAAGAGATTATGGTCGCTTTGCTGCTTATTGCGGCCTTGTTTTTCGCTTCGGCTTTTTATTCTGCGCCACTTTTAGAGCAGGCCAATCCAAATCTGAGTCCAAATCCGAGTAAAGCACCCTGGTATTTTTTAGGAGCGCAGGAACTTTTATTGCATGTGCATCCGGCTTTCAGTGCGGTCATTCTACCTGTTTATTTGCTTTTGTTTTTTATCGCGGTTCCTTATTTGAACTACAAGAACTTAAACATCGGAGTTTGGTTCAATTCGCCGGAAGGGAAAAAACTCGTGATCCATTCTGCCATATTTTCATTTTTATTCACCTTTGGATTGATCTATCTGCTGGATCATTTTTTGCATTTTGATGTGTGGTTAAACAGTTCTCCTTCATGGATCAGTACTGGTGTCGTTCCTTTTATGCTGTACACAATCCCTGTTGGATTATACATTTTATACGGGTTTAAAAAATTCAAAACACATCATACAGAGGTCGTCATGGCGATCACAACGGTAGTCATCGTATCGTACCTGACCATGTTGTTGATATCGCTTCTGCTAAGAGGCGAAGGGATGTTGTTACTTTTTTAATGTAGCGCTATGAAATTTGACAGAAGAAGGTTTATTAATCGATTGATTGTGGGGATTGCTGCGATTGAAGCAATCGTTTTAATCAAAGGGGGCATTACCAATAAAGCCAAATTATCCGAAGATAAAAAGCTGATACGCGTGGGTAAATCCGATTCGTATGAAAAGAATCATGTATACCCTTTTTTGAATCATCATTTCTATTTGAAACGGTTTGAAGATGGTGGATTTATGGCTTTATCCATCAAATGCACCCATTTGGGATGTGTAATCAATTATAACAATACAACCGGGGGCTTTAATTGTCCTTGCCATGCATCACAATTTAGTCCTAAGGGTGAAGTTGTTGCTTCACCGGCATCACGTCCGCTGGATTACTATCCGATCACCATCAAAAACGGTGAGCTGTATGTTGATACCAGTATCGTTAAAAGGCGAAAATCATTTTTGAAATCGCAGTTAACCTACGTTTGATGAATGACGACAGGGCAAGAAATAGGATGAAGTATCATTTAGGGCCTTAAGGCGTGGGTTCAAATACAAGTTAACTGACATGAAGAATCGAAAGACATTTGAGAGAATCAGTTTCACCGCCATTATTGTTTTATTGGCTTCGATGCCATTGTACGTGTTTGTGAATGTATTTATTGGAGGTGATCAAGAATTGCCTGCCGAACCTCAATTTGTTGGGCGCGAAACCTGTATTGAATGTCACCTGAATGAGCACAACGATTGGGTGGGCTCGGATCATGACCGGGCCATGGATCATGCCAATGACTCGACGGTTTTGGGTGATTTTAACAACCAAATCATTGACTATAATGGCATGACGCATAAAATGTATAAACGAGATGGGCGGTTTTATATGCTTACTGACGGCGAGCATGGCAATTTGGAGGAGTTTGAAGTTAAATATGTGTTTGGTTATGATCCCCTGCAACAATACCTGGTTGAGTTTGACCGAGGCCGGCTGCAAGTCCTGCCAATTACATGGGATACTAAAAATAGCCAATGGTACCACATGGCCGGGGCGATATATCGTGATGAGCTAATCGACCACGGGAATTGGCTTCATTGGACAAATCAGGCTCAAAACTGGAACTCCATGTGTGCAGATTGCCATTCGACCAACCTGGTCAAGGGTTATGATGTCGAAAGTGACAGCTATCAGACCACCTGGAGCGAGATTGATGTGAGTTGTGAGGCTTGTCATGGGCCGGCCTCGGAGCATTTGACCTGGGCGGCGAAGGCAGAATATGCCAGGGATACAGATACCAACTACGGCTTGGTGGTTCAAACCAGTGATATTGATAACAAGGCCTATGTCGACTTATGTGTCAGGTGTCATTCCCGCAGATCTACTTTGGAAGACTTTAACCATAGCGGGGATATTTACAACCATAGCATTCCGGGTTTACCTACCGGTGAGCCTTATCATATTGACGGACAGATACTGGACGAGGACTACGTATATGGATCGTTCACTCAAAGCAAGATGTACATGCGCGATGTCAGCTGCAACGATTGTCATAATGTGCACAGTACCAAACTTCTGTTTGAGGATAACAGACTGTGTACGCAGTGCCATCGTGCTGACGACTATGACACGTACAGCCATCATTTTCATAAATATCAGGGAGAAGAAGGGGAGGCCGTTGTTGCAGACGATCGTGTAAGGTTTGAAGTTGGAGAAGGTACCCGCTGTGTGAACTGTCACATGCCGGCTCAATTCTATATGAGTGTTGA
>JBFHGX010000321.1:0-2674 GCA_041582875.1 Bacteroidales bacterium
CAAACCAAACCGTATGAATCAATTTTTACGCTACTACACACAATACACGAATCAAGCAATATTAACTAGGATGTCCAAGGCATTTATTACTCTCTTTTTTATGGCGGTTGGGTTTTTACCGAACACTGCTTTGGGAGAGGGGTCGAAAGAACTATGGGTTGGTAATAACGGCGGGACTCGACTATATCTTTGCAATGATTTTCTTACCCATTGCAATGGTTGGTCGGGTAGTGGCGATCGCTCTCAATTTGCTATTTATGGCTGCGATAGTTTGGAACGGCTTTATTTTGTTACTAATTCTCCAAATGAGGTTGTGTATTTAGGTTTTAAACCAACAGGTAATCAAACGGTTTATCGAGTAAAAAGAACCAATGGAACAATAGCTGGGGACTTAGTTCAGGCGGAAGCAAGTTTACCTACTTCTGGTCAAGATGGGTATATATCGAATATTGGAGAGGCTCGTATTGGTCCCATCCCAACAGGTGGACCTGGAGGCTATACACCTATTGTGCTTGAATCATTGACCCCTGGACTGTATTTTATTGAATTTGATATTAACGGGTTCAGTAACGACAGAACTGATATTGAACTATTTGATATTACTGTGGCCAGTGCTGCAAATGTTCCAATATTGGGAAGGGTTTATTCTCATGCATGGCAACTTACAGATTATCAGGATGACAATAGATGTAATGCCACTTTTTATGTCTATTCTTCCGATAGTATTATAACATCGCTTACCCTGAATAACCAGCAGGGGGGGGTTTGGGTGACTTATTGTAATTCAACTGGAGCTGGTACTTCAGGAAACTGGGAGATTGATAGGAAATCACTTCAAAATCAATCTTCTTATGTGCCTGAATACCGATTGTTTCTTAATGAACCTGATCCGGCTGAGGAACTTTATCCTCCGGCCTTAACCCTTGGTAACGTAATTTTGCCTGTGACGACGGAGACTTTCTGTGATAACGGAAAAGTGGAATTTGGTGTTACAGTTGATAAAGCAGGAAATGTAACCATTGAATTGGACTTTACTGATGCAACCTATGCCACCAGAACTATCGCTGGAGCTGTTGATATTGGCCCAAATATTATTGTTTGGGATGGTAATGATGGAAGTACTCCTCCTATAGCTGTTCCCAATGGCTCTGAAATCGCATTTAGTGTTAGTTATATTAATGGATTGACCAATCTTCCTTTATATGATGTTGAGAGTAATAATAACGGCTATTATATTGAATTAGTGAGCCCTGAGCCTGATCCAGCTGATCCACCTCTTATGGTTTATTGGGATGATACTGATGTTGCAGGTTCGGGAAGTTCTTCTAATTTAGATGGGTGTGAAAGCACATTAACTCCTTGGTCAGGTTGTCATACCTGGTCTGATGGGGATGGGCACACAATAAATACCTGGTGGTTTAATGTGTCTCAGTCAACTGCTGATGTAACGATTTACGAAGAACGTGGTCCCCAACTCATGACTTTTACCCAAACTCCTCCACAGCAACATTGTGCAGGCAGTTCAAACATTAGTTTTTCTGTTATTCCTGAACTTAACACCGAAGTATACCATTGGTCGTATACCGGAACAGGTGTAACTATTACCCAATCTCCAACAGAAGATTGGGTGGTATCACTTGACTTTGATTTAACAGCTACTCCTGGAGATCTTGAGGTATATGGTACCAATGCCAATTGTAATGACCCCGGTCCAATAGCTTCTTTGCCCATCACCATTATTCCTGCAGCTTTAGCTAATGCAGGAAATGATGCCACCACATGCGCAAGTACGGCTTACTTTCTTGGTGACGCAACCGTTTCAAACGAATCTTCCATTTTTTGGACCACAGTAACTGCAGGTGCTGATGGTAGTTTTGATGAAACAGATTTGCAAAATCCTACCTATACTCCCGGTCCTGCCGATAATGCCCGTGGTTTTGTGGAACTTTCCATCTCTGCCTTTTCCAATGAACCCTGTACAAGTGTTGCCACTGACCAGATGATGTTGAACATTGATCCGGCACCTACAGCTGATGCCGGCGATGATGATGATTTATGTTTAGGAGGTTCTTATTCATTGTTAACCGCCACAACAACGAACTCCACCACTCAAACCTGGAGTGTAGTTACTGGTGATGGTACTTTTGATGACGCCACTGCCCTTCATCCCAATTACACCCCTGGCCCCGGCGATTTGGCTGCCGGCACCTTTACCTTGCAACTAACGGCTCATCCTGAGGGTGAGTGTACCTTAGATGTCTCCGACCAAATTACCGTCGACATCCAACCAGTACCGGAAGCCAATGCCGGTGGTGATGTCACTATTTGTGATGTAGAAAGTTTCTCGCCAGTAGCCACAGTTGACTTTGAGTCTGATCTGCTATGGGAAACCATGGGTGATGGTGAATTTAGTTCCGATACCGATATAAACACTGTATATTCTTTGGGTGCAGGCGATATTGCCAATGGCTCGGTTGATTTGCGATTGACTGCCAATCCTATAGCTCCCTGTGCAGTGCCCACTGTATCTGAAATGACCCTTACCATCCAGCGCTCAGCCACTGCCGATGCAGGATCTGATGAGTTGATTTGTGAAGGAGAAACGCTCCAGCTTAGCGGAACAGTCGAATACCAGAGCTCAATCCTGTGGACTGTTCCCCCCACTGCAGATGGC
>JBFHGX010000322.1:0-2672 GCA_041582875.1 Bacteroidales bacterium
GGCATCCAGTCCGAAGGGTAATTCAATATTCGCAACAATTAAAGTTACCGTAGTTGTTCCACCAATTACCATGGACATAATGGCTGCCAGCGAATTGGGTCGTTTGCCGTACAAAGCAACCATAATAGGCACAAATAATCCGGAAACCATGAATGCATAGGAGTACAGCATTAGCTCCAGAACATTTGTCATATAAGAAGCCAGCAATAAAGCCACCACACCAATACTTAGTGTTACAATTTGCGAGGCCACCAATTGCGATTTTCTATCCCGTTTAAATTTGAAAAGCTTGCTTAAGATATCCGTTTGCACATTCCCTGAAGCGGCCATCAGGCAACTGTCCGCTGTAGACAATACGGCTGAAAAATAAGCGGAAAGCATGAGTCCCATCAATCCCACAGGCAAAACAGTATTTAACAAGACGGGCAATCCCATTTCTGGATCCATCCCTGCACTCACTGAATAACCAATATCAGCAAACATACCATTTACATAAGCTACCCTTGAAAACATGCCCAAAACAACTCCCATAAAGGCCATCAAAGGCCATTCGAACAAGCCTGCAATAAACCAGGCTTTCTTAGCCTGTTGTTCATTTTTTGATGCGTAGATGCGCTGGTACAAGGTCATTCCGACAAACCAAATGGGAATAATGGTAATACCCCAATTAACCAATTGTTGCCAACTTACGTTTCTCAAAGAAAGAAATTCAGGCGCTAAGGTTAATTTAATGACATCAATACCTCCCACGGCGTAATAGGAAACCGGAATCCCAATAAATACCAGTCCTGACATAAGAATAATCCATTGAATGGTATCAGTGTATATAACGGCTTTCATCCCCCCGATTCCTGTATAAACAATCGCGATAACTCCCATGACAATGAGCGCCGTTAAAAAATCAATTTCCACAAAGGTAGCTGAAGCCAATTTTGCACCTGCCAAAAGCTGAGAACTAGTAAAGCCAATATATCCAATGGCCGAAATAATCCCCGCCATCATGGCTACTTTGCTATTATAAAAATGTTCGAATAGATGAGGTAAAGTGAAAAACTTATGCTTAAGTGAAAGTTTACTAACAATTGGAATTAAAACAACAGCACTCAACCAAGCCCCCACCAATCCAGTGAAAAGCATCCAAGAGCCGGAAAGTCCAATGGTAAACCCTAACCCTCCGAGTCCGATTGAAAAGCCACCTCCCACATCTGTGGCCACAACTGATAAACCAACATGCCACCCACTTAATGATCGTCCACCTACATAATAATCCTCAACACTTTTGTTCTTTTTAAAAAAATAGATGCCCACTCCAAGCATCACAATAAAATAAATAATAAAAACCAATATGTCTATTATATGCATAGTGTATAATTAATAAATTTTTCAGATTCAGAATGATGAATCTATTATTGGACGGATGAAAAATACACTCCCCAATTCAACCAAATTAGCTGACAAGGGGTACAATATAATTTTTTTTTTGAGATAGGCAAATCTTTGAAAAATCAACAAACAACCATTCCCGAATATTAAACAGGCGTAGTCCCCAAAAAAAAATACAATAACACCGACATCATGCTGTTTATCAGGAAATAAACAATTTATAATTACTAAATGAATAGCGGATAGAATTATTTTACAACCTATTTACCACAAAAAAAGTTTTTCTTCCCATTGGGTTAACAGTTCCACAAAAGCACAACAATTGATTTGATGAACTAAAGTGACTCTTTCATTCGTCATCCACATGTCAACAAATAAATTTCTTCTAGCTTAAGTGAATATTTGATAAGTTCTACAATTCAAAAGAATCGCTTGATACCATAATTATTGAATCATTACCTTAACCAACTCCACCCCTGCATTGTTTTGCACTTTGGCAAAATACATTCCACGAGGCAACATGCTCACATCAAAAGTCACTCTTGACAAACTGGAGACCTGCCGCTGGACAACCCTACCCGAACAATCGAGAAGCTCAAAAATCTGGTTACCAATTGTCAGATCTGCTTGCATCACCAACTCCTGGTCTGCAGGGTTAGGATAAACCATCAACACTTGACTATCCTCGAAAATTTCAGACATGCCAACCAAATCAGTAGTGTAAGTTGCTGACCATCCAGGTGCAGTAATATCGAAATTGGTGGTAAACACCAAAAACATAATTCCGCTGGTAGCCGTTAATAAAGGAGGAAGTTCATTTCCGGAAAATTCGCCCAAGACCGTATTGCCATCGTAAACCGTCACCACATCATATACACTCTCCGTTTCAAAAGTATCGAACTGCAATTCGATGCGTTGAACGCCGGGAGGAGCAATCATCCACATGCAAGCTGCTACATTATGATAGTCTCTGGGACCACTTCCATCATTTAGGACACCTTCTACCTCAGTAAGAACCTCGTTAGATCCACAATACACAGGAATCTCTGACATAAAACTCATCAGCCATCCGCTTGTTCCACCCGAAGATTGCACAACAAAATCAACAAAAACTTTGTCGCTATCCACTTGAATATCCTCCGGAAGCACATCTCCGCTTAAAGCGGAAAAAAGAGGATCAGCAGATGAGCTCCCCTTGTATAGAAACAGGGTGTCGCCGGCAGTAAGGTCAAAATCTAAAAAGTGCAAGGTTATGGACGACACAGAATCCTCAGGAGCAATCAGCCAAC
>JBFHGX010000323.1:0-2665 GCA_041582875.1 Bacteroidales bacterium
CCACCTCCTCCTCCAGGCGAGCATGGAGGTGATGGAAATACAAGTGGCGGAAATGCGCCCATCGGTGGAGGCCTCTTTATCCTGATGGGTTTGGGTGCCGTCTATGGCGGTAAAAAGCTATATGATCTGCGTCAGGAATCTCTGGAAGAGTAAACGGTGCTTTACAGAGGAATTCTCTTCAGAATTTGGCAAATATCAAAATGACAGGGGGTGAAAAGTTAAAAGTTAAAAGTGAAAAGTGAAAAGTGAAAAGTTAAATCACTGGTTTGATGGTTAATCATCAGTTGGGGTGATCAAGGTTTTGATGAGGTTTTTCAGCTGTTCTTCGGTCAGTCCGCATTCGCGATACAGCTCAGTTAGTGAGCCGTGTTCTACAAAGCGATCGGGAATTCCACGCAAGTGAATTTTGGCGGTATAGCCCTGTTCATTCTTAAACCTCAAAACGGCATCGCCCAAGCCTCCTTTGATGGATCCATCTTCAACGGTGACAATGTGCGGATACTTTTTAAATACCTCATGCAATAAAGCTTCATCGATGGGTTGTAAAAATTGCATGTCGGTATGACCGATGTTTATCCCTTCGGCGACCAATTGCTCGCACACCTGTAGCACCGTATTTCCCACATCACCAATGGACAATACCATCACCTGTTCTCCTTCGCGAAGCAGTCGGGCTTTACCCAAGGTTACCTTTTGGAAGGGAACCTGCCAATTGGCCACTACACCCTTCTTGCGGGGATAGCGAATGGAGATGGGCCCTTGTTGATAATGAGAAGCAAAATGCATCAAATTGCGCAAAGCTACTTCATCCATAGGAGCCGTCACCACCATGTGGGGGACTCCACTCATGTAGGCCAAATCGAATACACCGTGATGGGTGGCACCATCGGCACCTACCAATCCGGCCCGATCGATACAAAATACCACAGGCAATCGCTGCAAAGCCACATCATGAATCACCTGGTCGTAAGCACGTTGCAGAAAGGTGGAGTAAATGGTGCAGAAGGGGATTAATCCTTCGGCAGCCAAACCGGCAGCAAAAGTAACCGCATGTTCTTCAGCAATACCCACATCGAAAACCCGTTGAGGAAAAGTTTCCATCATCAGATGAAGTGCTGATCCGGAAGGCATGGCGGGGGTAATGGCTACAATTTTTTCATTTTTAGTGGCGAGCTCCACTAATGTAGTTCCAAAGACTTCCTGGTAAGAAACAAAAGGGCTTTCTGAACTGCTTTTGATTAAGTCACCTGTTTCGCGGTTAAATAATCCGGGAGCATGAAAGATGGTTTGTTCTTCCTCAGCCCGCTTAAACCCCTTTCCTTTTGTGGTAATAATATGGAGGATTTTAGGACCGCCTATTTCCTTGATATCACTTAAAATCCGGGTCAGTTTTTGCACGTCGTTGCCATCAACCGGACCAAAATACCTGAAATTCATGGCTTCGAACAAATTGCTGCGTCTGAGAATGGTTCCTTTGATGGCATTTTCAATTTGCTGGGCCAGGCGTTGGGTATTGGGACCATATTTACTGGCTTTACCCAGCACTTTCCAAACAAAATTCTTGAATCGATTGTAGGTGGGCGAAGTTGCCATCAGGGTTAAATACTCTTTTAATGCCCCCACATTTTTATCGATGGAAATGCCGTTGTCGTTGAGAATCACCAGAATATCCGAATTGGAAACCCCGGCATTGTTCATGCCTTCAAGCGCCATTCCGCCTGTCATGGCACCGTCGCCAATCACCGCAATATGCTTTCGATTGGTTTCACCTTTGAGCTTGGATGCGATGGCCATCCCCAACGTAGCCGATATTGAAGTGGACGCATGTCCAACTCCAAAGGCATCGTACGGACTTTCGTCGCGTTTGGGGAAACCACTGATTCCTTTGTACTGACGGTTGGTATGAAAAACTTCTCTCCGTCCGGTGAGGATTTTATGGCCGTATGCCTGATGCCCCACATCCCAGACAAGCTTGTCGTCGGGGGTGTTGTACACATAATGCAAGGCCACGGTGAGTTCTACAACACCCAAGCTCGATCCCAGATGTCCGGGATGCACCGAAATAACATCTAAAATAAAATTGCGTAATTCATCGCATACCACATCCAACTGACTTTTATCGAGTCTGCGTAAATCTTCAGGTGAATTTATGGAGGCCAATAAGGCTCCAGGCTGTGGTTTCATCAATTTCGATTTTGAACCTGCAAAAATACTGAAATAAACGGGAGCTGTGGATTTGAAAGTTGAAAATGGTGTTTATGAGGAAAGCTATTGGATTATATGGACTGATATGAGTTGTAATGGAACGCTGATTTTCATGATTATCATGATAAAATGGTATGAGGAGGAGGGAGGGAACACGGATTTTATAATTCAATCTGATGAAATGATGAAGTTAATTGACATGAGTGTCTCCAAGCAGTGTGTCAACACCAGAAAAGCATCGAATCAACAACTAAAAACACCGTGACAACACCTCCAAGCAGTGAAACAATCCCTAAAAGCATCGAAACAACACCTAAAAGCATCGTGACAATACCTCCAAGCACCGAAACAAGAGCAAAAAATTGCAATCCGTAGCTCCAAGCAACACTAACAAACCTGACAGGTTTTCGAAAACCTGTCAGGTTTAGCACCTCCCCGCTCCCCAGTGCCGTAGGTACGA
>JBFHGX010000324.1:0-2657 GCA_041582875.1 Bacteroidales bacterium
AAATGAAATGGCAGCCTGCTTATCGGCAATGGCTTTCTCTTTTTCAAGATGAAATTTCAATACTTTACGTTCCATTCTTAAAATCTCTTCGAAATTTTTA
Organism: Bacteroidales bacterium; assembly: GCA_041582875.1. Lineage (GTDB taxonomy): Bacteria > Bacteroidota > Bacteroidia > Bacteroidales > F082 > UBA6244. The sequence goes on from JBFHGX010000324.1 coordinate 101, forward strand.
TTTCCTGTAGCGTAATCGGTTTCTAAGATTTTGACAGATTTCAGTGCTAAATCGAGCTGTGTTTCATACAATGCAATTCTTCTATCCGAGTCGAGATAATCTTTCCACCCTCCTTCGAAAAGGATTTCTAACAGATTATTTTTATTATCTTTTTCAAAAGATTTTGCAGCCTCCAGATACATTACCTCCTGAACCTGCGCTTTGTATTTATTGCGATACAAAGGGATTGTAAGCCCTACAGTTGGGAATACAAAAGCATCTTTACCTGCCAGGTTTTTATCACCTTTACCAATAAATGTATAATCGAATCCAACCTTAAAGTTTGGATTGCCGCTTTTACTCGCCACCTCACGTTTATATTGAAGAGCAGCCTTCTGAAAATCGATTGACATCAGTTGATGATTAAACTGCGATACTGAATCCAAAGCTGCCTGTTTGGTTAAGTGAAAATCATCTTTCCAAAGATTATCAGGCAACGAAATGTTTATTGGATCATCTGTATTCAATAAATTCAAAAACATAACTTCCAGAACATTTTCCTTGTCTTTCAGTAAAGCCAGTTGATTCTCCAGCTCATTGATTTCCATCTCTATGCGGTATTCATCAACAATAGATACCATTCCTGCTTCAACTTTAATGTTCGCAAGTTTCTGAAATGTTCCCAGTATATCAATGTTTTCAAGTGTAATATCAATAGCTTTTTTGTTGAAGTAGAGGTTGAAATACGCTCCTTTTACATCATTAAAAAGCATCGATTTGCTCTCTTCAAACATCTCGTATTTTGCTTTTGCGGCCTGAATTGCAGCGCTTTCTTTTGCCTTCAGCGTACCAAACCAGGGAAAAAATTGTGAAGCGGCAATTTTCGAGCGCATAGGTCCAACACGGGTTTCTACCGGGCTTATAAAATAAGCAAATGATACCTGCGGATCAGGCAGAGCTTTTACCTGAGGAGCCACTTCAAGGGCTGCCATGTAATCGTTAAACTTTGCCTTCAATCCTGGATTGTTTTCTGCTGCAATTTTTAGGTACTCATCCAAATTTCCCTGTTGTGCTGAAGCCAGTGAAGTCGTCAGCACAAACAATAATCCAATAATTATTCTAATGTTCTTCATGACTTAAGCGTTTTGTTTTTTCAACTCCCTTTTTATTCTTTTTTCTTGCCACATACTATACAATACTGGCACTACAAACATGGTTAATACCTCTATGGTCATTCCCCCGAATAAAGGGATAGACATTGGCACCATTATATCAGACCCTTTACCGGTTGAGGTAAGCACGGGTAGTAGTGCGATAATAGTTGTAGCGGTTGTCATCATGGCTGGGCGTACCCTTTTTGAACCTGCTTCTAAAACAATTGACCGCACCTCTTTAATACTTTTTGGATTGTGCTTTTCCTGCAATTGTTTTATATAGGTACTGATAAGTACACCGTCATCCGTTGCTACACCAAACAGGGCTATAAATCCAACCCAAACAGCAACACTTAGGTTAATCGTTTTTATCTGGAAGAGATTCTGCAGATGAATTCCACCTAAGGTTCCGTCCATAAACCAAGGTTGGCCGTATAACCATAACATGATAAATCCACCGGAAAAAGCAACGATTATTCCTGTAAATATTAAGGTAGTGGATATTACGGAACGGAATTGGAAATAAAGTATCAGAAATATTATAATCAACGAAATAGGAATGACAACCATCAATCTTTTCGTTGCTCTAATTTGATTCTCATAATTTCCGGTAAACACGTAACTTACTCCGGCAGGGACTGTAAATTCACCCTCATCTATCTTTTGAGCCAAATAATCCTGGGCATTTTCCACTACATCTACCTCGGCATAACCATCCTTCTTATCGAAAATAACATACCCAACCAAAAATGTATCTTCACTTTTAATAAGTTGAGGTCCTCTAACATAGTGAAATGTAACAAGCTCCCCCAGAGGGATCTGAGCTCCACTCATTGTTGGAATTAAAATTTTCTTCAAGTCCTCTGGATTATCACGAAACTCACGAGCATACCTCAAACGAACCGGGAAACGTTCCCGTCCTTCCACAGTTGTTGAAAGCTGCATTCCACCAATGGCACTACTAATGTTTGATTGCAAACTTTTAATAGTAATTCCGTACCGTGCTATGGCATCGCGATTAATTTCCATTTCTAAATATGGTTTCCCCACCACACGATCGGCAAAAACAGACATTGCTTCAACACCTTCAACATGTTTTAAATGGTTCTCAATTTCAAAACCAACTTTTTCAATGCTTTCTAAATCAGGGCCATATACTTTTATTCCCATTGGGGCGCGCATTCCTGTTTGTAACATTACCAAACGGGTAGAAATTGGTTGTAATTTTGGTGCAGAAGTCAATCCGGGAATAGTGGATTGTTTGATAATTTCATCCCAAATATCATCTGGCGATTTTATTTCTTCCCTCCACTGTCTGAAATACTCACCATTCTTATCTTCAATTAGATTTTCTTTATCAATTAAGCGAAAGCCTTCTTCTTTCGGATTATAAGTTGATCCGTCTGATAAAATATAGGCTTCGT
>JBFHGX010000325.1:0-2654 GCA_041582875.1 Bacteroidales bacterium
AATGTAATCGCCACACCCGATGGAGGATTTGCTTTGAGTGTATGGAAATGGATTTTTGGCCCTCAACCCGTGTCAACCCCATTTATTATCAAAACCGACAGTGCCGGAAACGAGCAGTGGAGAAAGTATTTTGGGGGTATTTGGCATGATGGGCCCATGTATCTCGTAAATGCTCCGGACAGTACCATTGTGGGGGGGTATTATTATTCTGATACAATGGATTATGATATTAGTTATAACAGGGATGCCATTGTTAAAATAACTTTGGAAGGCACTTTGCTATGGGAAAAAAAATATGGAGAATCTGCCTATAACAAAAGAAACTATAGTACAAACGTAAATGCGTTAGGTAATATAGTTCAGGTAGGGAGTGTCTATGGCAATTTCCCACACATGTTAGGCTATATGTTATGTGTATCTACTGAGGGCGATTCACTCTGGTACCGTGAGTACGAAAAGGTAACTGGACAATACGATGATAACCAACTATATGCCGTTATCCCCACCGATGATGGAGGCTATGCTGCATCGGGCATGGTGCATACAGATTACGATCAGGATATCTGGGTACTAAAAGTAGATAGCCTGGGCTGCGAGAGTTTCGATTATTGCTGGACATCGGTACCCGGTGTTATCAGCGTGGAAAAACCGGGAGAATTAAAGGTCTTTCCAAATCCGGCCACAGGTCATTGCACCATTTCAGTCCCCAAGCAAAACCAGTTTGAAACCTACACGTTGTTTATTTATAATTTAATGGGGGTGAAAATGGAGGAACTGGTGGTACCTTCGGGTATAATGCAGCTGGAAATCAATTTGTCGGGCTATGTTCCCGGATTGTATTCAGTGGTAAGCACTTACAAGGGGAGCATTACAGGAAGGGGGAAGTTTGTGGTGTATTGATGGATATGGCAGCGGAGTTGCAAACTCCGCTGAGTGGGGCGGCCACAACATTTTCGGGCTTAGTTCAGCACAAAAGGCACAGCTTTATCAGGTATATCAGGCCAAAACAGGCCAAGTAAGTGCCTTGGCCATGAACCTATTGCAGGTTACCGACACCCTCTCGTATCAGCATTCCTATGTATTGCCTACCGAAGGGTTAAAGAACAATGTCATTGGTCGCCAGCGCAATCATCCCCATCTCGCTTCCACTTCTTTAAAAGTATACCCCAATCCGGCAGGCGACTACCTTGTGGTGGAATATCCCGTACAGGAAGAAACCTCACCTGTAACTATTAAGGTGGTTGACAACAACGGTTTCCTCCGGTTAACCACTACTGCACCATTCTCCACAGGCTCCGCCGTACTCGACACCCGATCGTTGGGTACCGGAACCTATATCTGTCATGTTTCGTCCAACGGTAAGTTGGTGGGCGTAACTAAATTTGTGGTATATTAGCAACTCTACTCTCCGGGGAGTATCACCGGAGAGTTAACTTTTTTATGATGAAGAAAGCAATTAAACTAATCATGTTATTCTGTATTGCTACATCCGCAATTAGCCAAACATATTTTAGTGAGCGATATAGTTACTCAAGTTCACAGTCGCTGGACTTTACCAATGACATATTGCAAGTGGAAAATGGATATATCATTCCGGGAGCATTCACATATATGGACTCTTTGGCTTTTAATAAACTTCAATTACTGGAAATTGATTTTTTTGGAAATGAGACTGGGAATAAACCAATCGGTGTTGGAAATACAGCCTTTAGCTTCAATATGTCGTACCATCAAGGTGGATTTTTAGAAAACACAAATAAAACCAGTTACTATGGTGCTGGGATGAAACGTGAATATGTTTCAACTGGATTAGGCGTTAAGGATAACGGAATGATATATAAATTTGATAAACAATTAGATACATTATGGTCAGTAAGTTTTGGAGATAAGGTAGCTCCAATTGACAGTAATTATAGTTTTAAACACTTAAGTGTATTAGCGAATGATGAGTTAATACTTGTTGGTTCAGTGGTAGTAGAAGGGTCAACCTCCAAAGCGCTGCTGATAAAAACCGATAGCCTGGGCAATGAATTGTGGCGCAAATATTTTTACAGCGGGCCGTTAAACCAGGGGATCAACGTAATCGCCACACCCGTCGGAGGATTTGTCCTGAGTGTATGGAAATGGGTTTTTGGCCCTCAACCCGTGTCAACCCCTTTTATTATCAAAACCGACAGTGCCGGAAACGAACAGTGGAGAAAGTATTTTGGGGGTATTTGGAACGATGGTCCCATGTATCTCGCAAATGCTCCGGACAGTACCATTGTGGGGGGATACATTTATTGCGACACCATGGATTATTCAGATGATTATAACAGGGATGCTATAGTTAAATTAACTCTGGATGGCAACCTGCTTTGGGAAAAGAAATATGGCGCCACCACATATATAAAGCGCAATGCGAGCATCAATGTAAGCAGTGAAGGCAAAATAATACTGGCCGGATATAACTACAACCCCTTTCCTCGTCGTGTGGGATATTTATTAAATGTTTCATTGGATGGTGATTCATTGTGGTACCGTGAGTACGAAAAAGTGTCCGGACAGTACGATGCCAACTACCTCTATGCCGTAATCCCCACCGATGATGGCGGCTATGCTGCATCGGGCATGGTGCATACCGATTACGATCAGGATATCTGGGTGCTCAAGGT
>JBFHGX010000326.1:0-2642 GCA_041582875.1 Bacteroidales bacterium
ATATTTGTGATGCCTTTCAATATGAACAACACCTGCGATGGCAACGAAAAGGTGTACTACAATGTGTTGAAGAAGGTGAAAGCGGCAGTTAGAATACCTGTTTCGGTAAAAATCAGTCCTTATTTCAGTAATTTGGGTCATGTGATCAAAGGATTGGAAGAAAATCAGGCTGATGGCGTGGTGTTGTTCAATCGCTTTACCAGTCCGGATATTGACATAAATAACATGAAAACTACGGTGGCCGATGTGTTAAGCTCACCGGTGGAAATAGCAAACTCATTGAGGTGGATAGCCATGATGACCAAGCGCGTGAACATGGACTTAGCTGCCACTACGGGCATTCATGATGGAGAAGCCGTTGTAAAACAGCTGCTGGCAGGAGCTACCGTAGTTCAGATGGCATCAGCTATCTATCAAAATGGACCTGCCTACCTTGGAAAGGTATTGGCTTTTGTTAGTCAGTGGATGGATGAAAAAGGTTTCGAAACCTTGCATCAGTTCCGTGGCAAGCTCAGTCAGGCCAAAAGTGTAAACCCAGATGTATACGAACGTTTGCAGTTTATGAAGTACTTTAGCGAGTATAAATAGTTTTTACAGAAATTCATTAAACCAAAATGAGGGGCATCCGGAATAATTTCGGGTGCCTTTTTTTGAGAGCGATTTTGCCACTAAGGATTGACCACGAAAATGTTAAGTTTTGTACTGAGCAATAATCCCTTCGTGTTCCCTTTGTGTTTTTGTGTCTTAGTGGCAAGGTGCTATTTGACATTTATCGCCACTTAGGCTCTCTTGACATTTAATGTACTTTATCCAAAAAGATAACCCATTGTCATCCTGTTGTATCTGGATTTGCTCTATATTTGACTCTGTTTATCTGAAAGATCAATTTTTAAAACAAAAAGCACACACCATGAAAAAAAACTACCTGCTATTATTCATTATTCTTATTGTAATTTCACCCTTTGTAAATGCTCAACCCCAATTGTTTTCGCGAGTATTGGAGTCTAATAATTCAGTCCAGATTGCGGATTTAAAGTTAACTGCTAATAACACCTTTTTTGGCGTGGGTTATAATTACAACTACAAGGGATTGCTCTTTGAAATGGATTCGAGTGCCCAGGTGATTTGGGCTCGTACATACGAAAATGTGAGCTCCGGAAATCCCAAACCGGTGCAGTTTAATAATATGTTACCCACTGATGATTATGGTTTCTTATTAACAGGCCATACTTTTAATCAAAATACTGGTTGGGAAGATGGGTTTATCATGAAAATTGATTCAGAGGGAGAGATGATATGGTCTAAAGCTATCTCAACTGATTTAAGAATGTCTTTGAATGAGGCTTTTCAGACTGCCGATGGTGGTTTTATTATCAGTGGTCTTTTTACGCATGCCAGTGCACCCTATAACACCATTGCTATGTTAAGGCTCGATGCGGAAGGTAATTTATTGTGGACACGCGAACTTATTGTAGGAAACAGCACGAATAAAGCTTATTCAATTAAACAAATTGCGGATGGTAGCATTATGATGATGGGTCACTACCGCAGTCTTACACCAACACAAACCTATGCTTTTCTTGCCAAATTATCCGATGAGGGTGAGGTTATTTGGACCCAGCATTATTTTGATGAAGGAAGCTACAACTGGTGTCAGGGTAATGATTTCGTGCCTACCCCCACCGGTTTTTTGGTAAATATGAATTTAGGGCCATATTTAATGATGGGTAACACTGACTTTGATGGAAATCTACAATCATATCTTCTTTATCGCAACATGGGTTCTCCAAGCTTTTATGATCAAGCTCCCAAGTTTCATCCGGTAAATGATGGTGGCTATGTGATGACATTGGGCGACGATTATAATAGTTCATTTATTAAAACGGATAGTTTGGGAAACGTACTTTGGAAGGATGATTTATCTTTAATGGCAATAGATGGTTGTACTACAAACAACCATGAATATTTAATTTTTGGAAATGGCCCCATTATGGGAGTGAAAAAACAAAAGGATACACAATACTCTATTGGTTTAATTCAAGTGGATACCGTAGGAAATGGCATTGATTGCGCGGGGCTTACTCCTTTGTTCTTTCCTGCGGAAGATACCATTTCAACTGAAACAGTCACTGCGGCATCAAGTTCTATTGTTTCATCCATTACAGAGGTGATTCTTGAAACTTCTACTGAAGTGATTTCCACCCGTGAGGGGTGTATCGATTTTGTTGGAAATATTTCGGAATCTGATTGGGCTAAAATTGAACTTTTCCCCAACCCCACACAAGGTAGTTTTACCATTTCTCTCGATCGTGATCTGAAAGGTAGACTAATTGTTTTCGATGCATTTGGTCATGTTGTTCTGTCACAACCTATTCTTGAAAAAGTTACCAAGCTTGATTTGATGGGACAGGCTAGGGGTGTGTATTTTTACCAATTTATTGTGGATGATCAGCTGATTTCAAATGGAAAGATCGTTTTGGCTTATTAGTCGATTTCGTTTTTCACAACATTTTAACAGTTTAAAACCGATCTAAATAAATTTGTTTGCGTAGTTTTGCAGCCAAATTCATGTTAAACGATCGATTTTTATGAAAATTACCCAGAATACCGTAGCCGAAGTGGCTTACAAGATAAAATTGGAT
>JBFHGX010000327.1:0-2629 GCA_041582875.1 Bacteroidales bacterium
ACCCATATGGCGCCTTTTTTACCTTTGCCGGGACCTACCACTTCAAAATGCCAAACTTCGTTTTTATCTGCAATGGTCAGCACTTCACCATAGTCGTTCCACCCATATTCTTTCAGTAAATCACCTGCCATTTTGATGGCGCCACGAGCTGTAGTTTCACGCTCAAGCATTAACAAACACAGTCGCTGACAATCGATGAGTCCTTCGTCGCTTTGTAATTCATCACGTCCTCCAAAAGTAGACTCACCTATACCCAATTGCTTGGTGTTTAAGCTGGGATAAGCCGTGTTGATATATCCATAGGTTTGACTGACTTGTGGAATACTTCCAATCAATTGATGTTCGTAGGCCGGCATGGCCAGACTGTCATTTTGAATCCGCTTGTACATGTTAACCATTTCCCCCTTTTTGTGTGATTGTGCAGGCACAATATCCACCCAACTTCGGGTTCGGTGACTGTCATCAGTGTGTGAGGTCATCACCGAGCCATCGAAACTGGCTTTTTTACCTACAGTTATGGAAGTACATCCTTCGGGAACGCCTCCGGCCCAATCGCTCTTGTCAGCGGTTTGAGCCTGTGATAAAAAGGGAAACAATACAATCAGTAGTCCGGTAAGTATCAGTAAATTTTTGTTCATCATTTGAAAATGTTAATGTTACGATCGATTGTGGATAATAAATGCTTTACCTAAATCTAAACAAAGGTTTCAGGAAGAACATTCAGGAGGCCAAAGTTACATTTTTTTGGTTTGCCTTTTTAGGGAGCAGTTAAAACTAACCAATCTGTATGGATTGTGCCATATGTCGTGTTGTTATTCTTCATAATGACCTTTTTGTCCTTTTTCCTCAAACACCTAAATAAACTGAGAAGATACAACCAAGGATTGCTTTCGGTTGTCTTCGATTTTAGTTGACCTCTAAAAAAGTAGGGAATCCATTTTAAATTTAATACATTTGTTTGGTAATAATATTCAGAGGGGACGGAACTGGTGTTTCACCTGGTCTTCAAAACCAGTAGCAGGCGGATAAAACCGGCTGTGGCAGGTTCGATCCCTGCCCCCTCTGCTTTTCTGATCTGTTTTATTCATCAAAAATGCTGTCGTGGAAGAATTGAGGAACATTCCCGGTGTGGACACCTTTTTAAGCCGGACTGAAATAAAAAATCTGATATCCGACAGCAATCCGGATGTTGTAAAATATAGCATCCGTGAAGTTTTAAAAGAGATAAAGGAAGCAGTGAAAGCCGGTGAAAATATGCCTGATCTGGAAATTATGCTAGATCTTATACGGCAAAAATGCCATAGCCTCACGCAAAAGAAACTCCGTAAAGTGATCAATGCCACGGGTATTATTAACCATACCAACTTGGGTAGAGTTCCTTTTGGGGAAGCCATGTTACAGGAGGTTATGCAGCAGCTAGTAGGTTATAACAACCTGGAATTTGATCTCAAACATGGAAAAAGAGGGTCGCGGAATTCGCATACCACTGATCTGTTAAAATATTTAACCGGTGCTGAAGATGTTTTGGTTGTCAATAACAATGCCGCTGCGGTAATGTTGATTTTAAGGGCTTTCGCCAAAGATAAAGAAGTGATTGTTTCGAGAGGGGAATTGATTGAGATAGGTGGTTCTTTTCGTATACCCGATATTTTGGCGGCTTCCGATTGCATAATGGTGGAAGTGGGAACCACCAACAAAACCAAAGTGTCAGATTATCAGAATGCAATCAGCAATCAAACAGCTATCCTGTTTAAAGCCCATAAGTCGAATTATGCCATTTTAGGCTTTACAGAGGAAGTGAGCTTGAAAGAATTAGTGGCATTGGGGAGGAAAAACAAAGTCCCAGTGGTGTACGACATGGGATCCGGATTGCTGCATCAGTCTGCCTTTGCCGGATTTAAAAACGAACCTGATGTGCAGCAATGTCTTAAAACCGGAGTCGATTTGCTGTGCTTCAGTGGTGATAAATTATTGGGCGGACCCCAAGCTGGGATTATTGCAGGTAAAAAATCCTTGATTGCTCAATTAAAAAAAGATCCGCTCTTAAGGGCATTGCGGGTCGATAAAATAAATATTGCCTTTTTGGAAACAGCTTGTTCTTACTATCTCGATCAAGTGGTTTTAGAAAACCGAAATATGTTGTTTCGTACTCTTAATCAGAAATCAGAAGGGTTAGCACAGAAAGCTGAGTTTATCCGAAAAAAATTGATGACCTGTGGGATTAAGACTGAAATTCAGGAAAGCAAAGGTCAGTTTGGTGGAGGCGCTTTGCCCGGAGAAAAAATTGACAGTATAGCCCTTTGTTTAACTTTTACTGATGGATCAAACAAGCAGCGATCCAGTATGGCTGAACAAATGCACCATGAACTACTTCAACATTCCATTCCTTTGTTGAGTATTCTTAAAAAAGGTAAAATATACTTTGATATGCTTACCCTGGTGGAAGAAGATTCTGAAGTCATTTGCACCATTATTTGTGAAACATACCAAAACCTGATCGCATGAGTCGCCATTTAATTATAGGTACGGCTGGCCATGTGGATCATGGCAAAACGGCGCTAATTAAAGCACTCACCAACATCGATTGCGATACCCATAAAGAGGAGAAAGAACGTGGAATCACCATCAA
>JBFHGX010000328.1:0-2588 GCA_041582875.1 Bacteroidales bacterium
CAGTGCTTATGTGTGGTTTTTTGTATACAACAAGCCCCATCGGGACATGGAAAGTGCAACGCCTGAATATGTTGAAACGGCACTATCGCTTTATGCGCATTACCATGGCGGTCTTAACTCAGAACAAAAAAACCTGGATGGCGCCGTAGTAGAATTTACCGGGATTCCATCAAAAACAGAAATAGGAGATTCACTTTCGGTGGTGGTGTTTGTATTTGATAAAGGCCTGTTTGGCGACGAAGGGATCCGTTGCACACTATTGCCCAGCTACAACGAATTATTGACCACCATCAACCTCAATGAACCCATTACTATCAAGGGCTTCTGTTCAGGGTACAACGACACCGATGTCATCCTGGAACAATGTTCTATTATTAACCAATAACTTTACAGATCATGAAAAAAATAGCAATCCTTTTTATCTTCCTTATCGCGATTTCTTCCTTTGGGCATGCACAACGGTATTTGACCAAAACCGGACATATCTCATTTTTCTCCGATGGTCCTCTTGAAAAAATTGAAGCCCACAACAAACAGGTGAATGCCGTACTTGACAGCAAAACCGGAGATTTTGTATTCAAGGTATTGATGAAGTCGTTCGTCTTTGAAAAAGCGTTGATGCAAGAGCATTTTAATGAAAACTATGTAGAAAGCGATCAGTTTCCCCATGCCACTTTTGTAGGAAAAGTAACCAATATAGCAGCCATTGATTTTAATAAGCCCGGATTGTATGAAGCCATGGTAGAAGGAAAACTGACCATTCATGGACAGACCCAAGCCGTTAGCACGACCGGAACCTTTGAAGTAACCAGCGATGGTGTTGATGGCAAATCGGTGTTCTTGGTTAAATTGGCCGACTATCAAATCAGCATTCCCGGAGCTGTAACCGGAAAGATTGCCGAAGAAATTGAAATCACGGTGGACATCCAGTTAAAACCGCTTAAATAATCACCTGTTTTTCAGTACAACACATCCAAACTAAACCTCATTCAGCATGAAAATTCTTGCCACCTCATTTGCTTTACTGATTATCACCCTGACACTTAACCTCAAAGCCCAGGATGATTTAATGGATATGCTAGGCGATACGGAACCCACTACAGATTATGCCTTTGCAACCTTTAAATCGACGCGAATTTCGTTGGGACAATCGGTGGAGAATCCGGCCAATGGCAACCTCATTTTTGATATTCAGCATCACTTTGGTCCTGCCAACAGCGGTTTCGATGATTTTTTTGGTCTCGATCAGGCTACTACGCGATTGGGGTTACAATATGGACTTACCGATTGGCTGGTGGTAGGTATCGGGCGTACGACCCTTGAAAAAACCGTGGATGGATCGCTAAAAGCCAAGTTATTTCGGCAGAGTATCGGTGCTGTCAACATGCCCGTTTCGGTAAGTTATTTTGGAAGTATGGCCCTGAGTACGTTAAAACTGGCCGATCCGGTTCGAACCAATTATTTTTCATCGCGACTGTCCTATGCTCATCAGTTGCTGATAGCCCGCAAGTTTAGTCCGGCTATTTCCATTCAATTGAGCCCTACCTTTATTCACAGAAACCTTGTAGAGAAAAATATCGATGACAATGATGTGTTGGCGCTGGGCGCAGGAGGCCGGTTTAAACTGAGTAATCGGGTGAGTCTGAACCTGGAATATTACTATGTATTGTCAACACAAACAGCCAAAGACTACGACAATTCACTCACGCTGGGATTTGACATAGAAACCGGCGGTCATGTTTTTCAATTGTTTCTTACCAATTCACAGGGAATTATCGAAGAACATTTCATTCCGCGCACCAGCGGAAAATGGCTCAATGGCGACATTCATTTTGGGTTTAACATCACCAGAACCTTTGTATTGAAAAAGCCCAAAGAATTTCGTGATTAACGAACTACCGTGACTGTTCCTTTAAAACTAATGGGTTGCATTAGGTAATCTGACCCGGTAACCTGATACAAATACACGCCTGCCGGAACAGGATCACCACTCATGTTGTTGCCCTCCCACTTCACTTCAAAATCGTGAGAGCTAAAGATTTGTCCGCCCCAGCGATCGTAAATATACAGGTTGAAATCGGCGATGGGAGTTCCTTTGATTTCGAACACATCATTCAAGCCATCGCCATTGGGCGAAAAGGCATTGGGGAAGAACATTTTTACAAACTCCGTTAGTCCCACTTGTATGGTCGTATCACTTTCACAACCATTGGTGGTTACCACGATCAACTGAACATCGTAATCGCCTGCCGTTTGGAATATATGGGTTGGATTTTCATCGCTCACTGTGGGGCTACCATCGCCAAAATCCCAGGTATAATTTACAATGGCAGAATCGCTTTCACTCAGATTGAAAAAAGCAATCTCAGGCGTATCCAACGTAGTGAGGTAAGGATCAGCCGTAGCGATGGCCTCAGGATTGGGATTCACCGAAATGCGTTCAGGAAAAACAAAGCTATCCAAACAACGTTCAGTATTTTTCACTTCCAGACTCACCTGATAAGTTCCTGCCTGGGTATATTCATGAACAGGGTTTCTGTCATTGGAGGAAGTTCCATCACCAAAACTCCATGTGTAGTCAGCACCAG
>JBFHGX010000329.1:0-2575 GCA_041582875.1 Bacteroidales bacterium
TATCCATGCCGGAGGGATTCTTATTTCCGAAGAGCCTATTACCGCTTACACGTCGCTCGATCTTCCTCCCAAAGGATTTCCTACCACGCAGTGGGATATGTATGTGGCCGAAAAAATCAATTTCGAAAAAATTGACATCCTCAGTCAGCGTGGAATTGGTCATATCAAAGAAGCAGTGGACATCATCCGGGCAAATCGCAATCTTGAGATTGATGTGCATCAGGTGGAGAAGTTTAAACAAGATCCCAAGGTGCGTGATCAGCTCAGACGAGCGGAAACCAATGGCTGTTTTTATATTGAGAGTCCGGCCATGCGCGGATTGCTTAAAAAATTGCGTTGCGATAACTACCTTACTTTGGTGGCTGCTAGTTCAATTATTCGTCCTGGTGTAGCACGCTCGGGCATGATGCGGGAGTATATCCTGCGTTTCCATGATCCTCAAAACGTACGGTATTTGCATCCGGTAATGAAAGACCAATTGGAAGAAACCTTTGGTGTAATGGTTTATCAGGAAGATGTACTCAAAGTGTGTCATCATTTTGCCGGGCTCGATTTGGGTGATGCAGATGTGTTGCGTCGTGCCATGAGTGGTAAATTCAGGTCGAAGAGTGAGTTTCAAAATATTATTGATAAATTCTTTAGCAATTGTTGCGAGCGTGGAATTCCGGAAGAGATCACGCGTGAAGTATGGCGGCAGATTGAGAGTTTTGCAGGCTATTCTTTTTCGAAAGCTCACTCAGCTTCTTATGCGGTGGAAAGTTTTCAAAGTTTGTACCTAAAGGCTTATTTTCCACTGGAGTTTCAGGTGGCGGTGATCAATAATTTTGGTGGGTTTTATCACACTTGGGTGTATTTTTACGAAGCACGTCGTCAGGGTGGGACGCTTCATCTGCCTTGTGTAAACAATAGTTCTGAAAAAACTTCCATTACCGGAGAAGATATTTTTACCGGGTTTATTCACGTGTCCCGACTCGAGACAAAGTTCGTCCACAAGCTGATTGACGAACGCGAACAAAACGGATGGTTTGTCGATTTGGAAGACCTTATTCAGCGCGTAAATCCAGGTATAGAGCAATTGATTCTGTTAATACGTATAGGTGCTTTTAGGTTCACTGGGAAAACCAAGTCGCAATTGCTATGGGAGGCTCATCTCTTACAAAAGACCAACAAACCAGTGGCTAAAAATCTTCGCCTATTTGAAATAAGGGCTAGGCAATATCAACTGCCCGAATTGGAATACAATCCTTTGGAAGATGCTTATGACGAAATTGAGCTGCTTGGGTTTCCGCTGACGATGAGCTATTTTGACTTGTTACAAACCTCGTTTCGTGGCGAAGCCATGGCCGAGGAGTTAGATGATCGAATAGGTTCTGTCGTGCGTATGGTGGGATTGCTGGTTACCATTAAATATGTGAAAACAGTGAAAGGCGAGCTCATGCATTTTGGAACATTTACCGATATCCGCGGTGAATTTTTCGATACCACCCATTTTCCCGATTCCCTCAGAAACTATCCCTTTCGGGGACATGGTGTTTACCTAATTTTGGGTAAGGTAGTAACGGAGTTTGGTTATGCTTCGGTGGAGGTAAAAAAACTGGCGAAGCTCAGTGTAAAACTGGATCCCAGGGCAGGATGATGGATGATTCCTCATGGGGATTTAAGCGATACTTTTGTGGCGATTTTAGAAGATAAACCTTTCCATCCACAATAATTGTAATTTGGATCTAAAAATCAGAATTGAAAAAACAAAACTGAAATAGTTGGGATGACTTTTCTTACGGTACAAATTGAGTTAACCATTGCCTAGAAAAATTGAAGTAGATAGCCTAAATACCATAGAGGAGGTTCGTTGTCGTATATATTATTGAATTTTGACACTTGTTCTGTATTTTTAATTCTTTCTAAAGTCAGGATTTTGATATCGGCAGAGTTACCGGAAATATTTCTTTGTTCAAGGTTTATTATTCTAAATGATTCTGTTATTTTCCTGCCGTCTCTAATCTCAATAAGTTGAGCTTTATTTGTAGTTTTTAGTTTGATGTTTCTTTGAACACCATAGTTCAGTATGCTATTTGGTAATGTGTGGTTATTTATGAAATCAATACTGAGTTTCCTCTTGTCTTTCCCCCAAATTACTATTCTGCAGGTCTCTTTTTCGTTTTGGTAATTTATTTTTTGGATTAGTTCAATCGTGTCAGCCTTATAATAAGAATCTTCAATGTTGTTAAAAGTCCAATGGCCATCCAGATCTCTGGAACTCACTTGTCCAAATACTTGAAATGAAACTATTGTCAAGATAAATATTTGAATTATACCTTTCATGTCTTTTGACTGACGTCAAATTTTCTTGTGATTTTATATGATATATAATTTTACCAAATGTACTAATCTTTAATTAGAGTATGGCATTTTATTCAAGGCGGCTTCGCAAACAGTGCTCGAACTTTGTCAGGATGTAAAACACCTAGGGGCTGATACGGGATTGATCACTATCCTGCATACCTGGGGGCAAAACATGATGGAACATCCCCACCTGCACTGCATCATGCCTGCCGGAGGCTTGTCATTCGACAAA
>JBFHGX010000330.1:0-2565 GCA_041582875.1 Bacteroidales bacterium
AAACCGGGACATTGATTGATGTTCAGGTATCCATCAGTCAAGTCAGCTGGTATGGAAAAGACGCCTTGGTTGCGGTGATACGTGATTTTTCGGAGCAGCTACGTTACGAGAAGCAGTTGATTGTGGCCAAGGAGCATGCAGAAGAAAGCGATCGGTTAAAAACTGAGTTTCTCAATAACATGTCGCACGAGATCAGGACTCCGATGAATGGAATTTTAGGTTTCTCCAATCTTTTGGATATGCCTGGGCTAACGGATGAAAAACGCAAGCAATACGTCAAAATTATTCAAAACAGCGGCAAGCAATTGTTGCACATCATCGATGATATTCTTGAAATTTCGCAATTGGAGACCAAGCAAGTGGTTGCAGTAGAGCAAGAGGTTTCGATTAATTTGTTGATGTTTAATTTATTTTCCATTTTTGAAATTCGAGCCAGAGAACGAGGTATCCCTATTTACCTCAAGCGCCCCATGTCGGATGAGCGGGCCACACTCATCAGTGATGAGAAGAAGCTATTTAAAATTTTGAGTAATTTACTGGAGAATGCTTTAAAATTCACTTCTTCTGGATTTATTGAGTTTGGGTACCACCTTGTGGGGGAGGAGTTTGTTGTATATGTAAAGGATACCGGTGTGGGTGTTGATAAGCAAAAGCACGAGGCCATATTTAATCGCTTTTCGCAAGAGGATAAGGATTTGTCGGTTGTGCTCGGAGGCTTAGGACTGGGTTTGTCGATTGCCAAAGAGAATGCTGAGTTGTTGGGTGGGCGTATTTCGCTTCAATCTGAAAAAGGAGAAGGGGCTACTTTTTTTGTCCATCTTCCCTTCAAGCCTGTTTATTCGGAAAGTATACCGGTTGATGATGAGCAAAATGTGGTTCTTATTGTGGAAGATGAACAGGTTAATTATTTGCTTTTGGAAGCGATGTTAGCAACTGAATTGAGTTTTCCGTGCCGGTTACTTCATGCTAAAGATGGAAAAGAGGCCATCGAAATGTGTGAGCAATCGCCAGAGATCAATCTGGTATTGATGGATTTAAAGTTACCTGTGGTAAGTGGTTTTGAGGCCACCAAAGTGATTAAGGCCCATCGTCCTGATTTATATGTTGTGGCTCAATCGGCATATTCCACCAAGGATATGATTGAAAAATCGAAAGCTGCCGGTTGTGATGAGTTCTTAGCGAAACCCATCACTTTGGCAGCATTTTCGGAGATGATCGATCGTTTTAACAGAACCTTGGGAGTTAGAAAAATGACATAGAGCGCCATAATGACATGCTTATTTTTGATAAATAACCCGTAAACGGCCAATATGACATGATTATTGTCTGATTTTAGCTGATTTTGGGTAATGGAATGCAAATTGAAAAGTCGTGGTTGTAACAATAAAAATACATGTTTAACATAAAAAATTACAACCATGAACTTAGTTAGATTTAACCCCAGCCTGTTGAATTTTTTCGACAACATTGAAAAGTCACATTTAGGTTTAGACCGTGAATTTAGTGGAGATGTTCCATCGGTAAACATCATCGACAATGAGCAAAACTTTGTGTTAGAATTGGCTGCTCCGGGCAAGCGTAAGGAAGAGTTTAAGATCAATTTAGAGAACCAGTTGTTGACCATTTCGAGTGAGGTGAAAGAAGAAAAGGAAGAGGACAAAAAGAATTACACCCGCAGGGAGTTCGTTTTAAATAGTTTCACTCGTTCGTTCACTTTGCCCAAAAACATTCTTCACGATCAGGTGGCTGCTGATTACCAAGACGGAATTCTGAGGATTACTCTTCCCAAAAAGGAAGAAGTTAAATTAAGCAGGGAAATTGCCATAGGTTAATTTTGTGGCACTGTCTACAATTATGAAAAGCCTGACTTTCGCGTCAGGCTTTTTTTATTGTAACCTGATAAGTTCCCGATTACAAATATTTTGGGTCTTTTTTTATGTCCTATGTAGTTATTACCTAATCATTACACAAATAATAGGATAGGTCTTTGTAGTTCGTTAATTGATTGTTAATAAACTAACAATCAATACTTAATCGAAAGTATTTGGTTTAAATCAGCAATTGTTTATTTTAACTGACTGATAGAGTTGATATTGTTGATTCCAATACGTAGATTTGTCGTCTATTTATAATCAAATAAATCAAAATGAAAAAAGTATTTTTTGCCTTTATCGTGCTATTTCTTTGGGGTAGTATATCGTTGTTGGCTCAAACCTCCGAAAATTCAAAGACCGTACCTCTCGACCCATCGCTTCGTTATGGGAAGCTCGAAAATGGAATGACTTATTACATCAGGTCGAATGATTTACCTGAAAACCGCGCTGATTTTTATATTGTTTTTAATGTGGGTGCTATTCTCGAAAACGACAATCAGGATGGTTTAGCTCACCTTACTGAACACATGGCATTTAATGGAACCAAAAATTTTCCGAAAAAGGGAGTTCTTGATTTTCTGGAGCGCAATGGAGTAGCCTTTGGTCATAATGTGAATGCTTTCACAAGTACGGATGTAACTGCTTACAATTTAAATGATGTTCCGTTGACCAATGAGTATGTTATTGATTC
>JBFHGX010000331.1:0-2469 GCA_041582875.1 Bacteroidales bacterium
AGCCAAAAGCCAAAAACAGATATTCGTATCTTTGTCCATCCAAAATGCGATTCATGAAAAGTCAACTCTTCATTTTGTTCTTTCTCTTACAAACAGTGATTGTAGCTCAGAATGACCAACCTCTTTATTTAAACACTTCGTCCACTTTCGCTGAACGTGCCCTCGACCTAACCTCAAGACTAACACTGGAGGAAAAATGCTCACAGTTATTATATGACTCCCCCGCCATCCCGCGACTAAATATTAAGGGATACAATTGGTGGAACGAATGTCTGCACGGAGTTGCAAGAGCTGGTAAAGCAACCGTTTTCCCACAGGCCATTGGCTTGGCTGCCACATTCGATACCGCATTGGTTTTTCAAGTAGCAGATATCATAAGTACCGAAGCCCGTGCAAAATACCAGGCGGCACAACTAAAAAACAACCATGGCCAATATGCCGGACTTACCTTTTGGACTCCAAATGTTAATATTTTCAGAGATCCACGTTGGGGCCGAGGACAAGAAACCTACGGCGAAGATCCCATGCTCACCTCCTCAATGGGAACAGCATTTGTGCATGGATTACAAGGTAACAACCCACGGTTCTTAAAATCTGCCGCCTGTGCCAAACATTTTGTAGTGCATAGTGGTCCTGAAGTCAGCAGACATCATTTTAACGCCAATCCAACAACAAATGATTTTTACAATACATATGCCCCTGCATTTAAAGCCTTAGTGGATGCCGGCGTGGAAAGTGTGATGTGTGCTTACAACAGAGTCTGGGACGAACCATGTTGTGGAAGTTCCACGTTACTTAATGATTTACTCCGTAAACAATGGGGATTTAACGGTCAAATTGTGAGCGATTGTTGGGCGTTGGACGATATGTGGCAGCGACATCAGGTGGTAAAAACTGAAGTTGAAGCAGCTGCCCTTGCTGCCAAAGCAGGCACCAACCTGAACTGTGGAAGTATCTACCACTTTTTACCTGAAGCAGTGAGCAAAGGTCTCATTACTGAAAGCACAATAGACTCCATATTACAGCCAGTTCTACTTACCCGCTTTAAGCTGGGCATGTTCGATCCCGTCTCCCTATCTCCCTGGAATGGTCTTTCACCAGATACAGTAAACTGTTCAATGCACCAAAAAGTAGCCTATCAAGCGGCCTTAGAATCATGTGTGCTGCTGCAAAATAACAACCAGACCCTGCCCTTGAATGAGTCAAACCTGAAAAACATCTTCATCACCGGACCTACAGCTGCCGAAACAGATGCCTTGCTTGGAAATTACAATGGTTTTTCAGGTAACTTAACTACAGTGCTCGAAGGAATTATTAATCACCTGAATCCCGGCACCATGGCCGATTACAGTCGGGGGTGCCTACTGTCGGGCGATTCAGTTTTTCATGGTTTTTGGCAAGCTGGATTTGCTGATGTTATCATCGCTTCTATGGGCAATACACGACTCACCGAAGGAGAAGACGGTGACGCCATGCTCAGTAACCATGGTGGCGACCGGGTAGAGCTGGGATTGCCCGGAAATCAAATCGAGTTTCTGCGTCTGATGAGAGAAAAACACCCCGAAAAACCCATCGTGGTGATCATTACCGGAGGAAGTGCAATTGATGTTTCTGCCATTCAGCCCTTGGCCGATGCGATCTTACTGGCATGGTATCCAGGCGAAGAAGGAGGCAATGCCATTGCCGATTTGATCTTTGGCAAGGAAAACCCCTCAGGAAAACTGCCTGTAACCCTGTATAAATCAGCATCCGATTTACCTCCATTTGATGACTACTCCATGCAAGGACGCACCTACCGGTATTTTTCGGGAAAACCACTCTACCCATTTGGGTTTGGATTGTCGTATGCCGATTTTGAATACCTCAGCGCAACCACCAAAAAAACCAAGTTCTCAAAAGAAGAAATGATTAACCTTACCGTTAACATTCGAAATAACAGCGCAGTCACCGGAACAGAAGTGATTCAGATTTATACCGACTATCCCCTTTCGGGAGATGAAGTCCCCATGAAATCCTTGGTGGCCTTCGCCAGGGTTGAAGTCAATCCCAACAGCAGCCAATCGGTCGAATTAATAATTCCCTCCAACCATTTCAAGTTGTGGGATGACAACCTCAATACGTACAAAATTCCAGAAGGCAAATTTCACCTGATGATAGGATCCTCATCTGAAGACATCCAACTCACCAAAGAAATCACCATCAAATAGATGACTCGTCCCGCCCCTCTGTCCCCCCCCCTGCTTCAAGCGTCCACGCTTGAATGGCCAAAGGCCACAACCTTCAACTTTCGATATTCGGCGTTCGATATTCAGAAACTGTCTAAATTTTGTTTTAGGGCTCCGTTAGGAGGCGGATATGGGTAGAAGGATAATTATTTTCATTTATTTCAGCCAATAGCCAACAGCAAAAAGCCAACAGCCTTTCCTACCTTACCAACACCACCGTCCCCTCCATCACCTTGGTTTCCTG
>JBFHGX010000332.1:0-2442 GCA_041582875.1 Bacteroidales bacterium
AATACACCTACCATAGTCATACTAACCGAAAAAGAATAAATAATAAAAAGAAAGGCGATGTTGAAGAAAGTCCGCACATACGAACGACCATAATACTTTTTCATTCCAAAAAAGAAATTGATCGGAATAAGCCAATATAAATAATTCTCCCAGTGAATGGTTTTGTCAGGAAAAATCAATTTAATGAGAATAATCAATGAAAAAAGGATAAAGGTTGCTGAATGTATTTCGAGTGAATAGATAAAATGACCCCAGTAGAACCTTCTCTTCTTTCTATAAAACCACCACAACCAAAGGGCAAACATGGGCATCACAATAAAAAACGACCACGACAAATATTTGTAAAAGGTGGAAATAAAAACAGCAGGGTAACTCACCAGCTGTATCATGTTATTTATTACCCGGATTTCTGTTTCTGAATTATCTTTCTCTTCAAGCTCTTTATAGAGTTTTTGCTTTATTTCATTTAGTCTTTCTGCGGAAAAAAACTTCTCTTTTGGTTTTCTTGGCTTTAACTTAAGGGTGTCAAGTCCGGCAATTTTTAAATAGGAAGGCTTTAAAGCTTTATTTAACTCGTGCTGTACAATGGAATCAATATTCACTGAATCTATTGCAGGTGATTCCAAATATGAACGCTCGACAAACTTGCTTGTGGTAATATTCAGCAACAAAAAAAACAAAAAACTCACAAATACATAAAACTGCAAAGGTTTCATGTACCTGGCGCGTTTGCCAGCCATATATTCCATCGAAAACTTTCCCGGAGTTAAAAGGATCGCCTTTATCGTTTTGAAAAATTTGGTGTCGAAAGCAAATATAGTCCCGGTAAAATCATAAATCAACACCTGAAATGGGCGATCAAACTCTTTGGTAGATTGACCACAGTGTGGGCAAAAATTGCCTTTGAATTCAGTTTCACAGTTTTGGCAAATCACCAATGGTATGTCAACAGGCGTTTCGGAAATAGAAGATTTAGAAAAAACCTTTTTAATGTGCTGTTTTGCAAAATATTTTTTGCCATCCATAAGACCGGGTAATAAATTGAAACGAACTAATTCACGCAAATATATATAATCCCTGGCTTGGAGTTACCACAGGTAGCTTTTTCTGACCATTTTTATTACTCTGGATGACAACAATCAACAGACGACAAATACTGCGATTTCCCCTTTAAATCAATTATTGGATTTAGCATCAATCTTATAAAAAACAACTCAATAATTATCCAAATAAATCATCATTTTCAATTTTCATCCCAATTATTTTTTACTTTTGCCTGTACCTGCTTAACCCAATCCTGTTGCTATGCACGATCAAATCAAATTCGAACGAATGCTCAAAATCCTATTATCCTTAACTGGTAACAGGAGCTATTCACTAAAAGAACTATCCGAAAACAACCATGTATCTGAAAGAACTATCCGTAGATACTTACTTACATTTCAAGATGCTGGTTTTATTGTTGAAAAACAAAACGATAAATACCATATTCCAAACCACAATCCGGAAGCTAAACAACTAAAAGATGCTATTTTGTTAACCGAAGAGGAGTTCCGGATACTTACGGAAGCTATTGAAAATGACAATAAGAACATATTAAACAAGCACCTTATCATCAATAAATTATTTGCGCTGTCTCAACCAAAAAAAAAAAAAACACCCCAAAAACATGAAAGTGTGTAGCTGAATTAATAAGAGAATAGAAAAAAATAGGTTTTCATCGCGCTGCTTCCAAATGAACTCAATAATAATGCTATTAATAGGGTTATTAACCTATTTGCTTTAAAAATCAATTTTTTAGTTAGGATGTGGGCTTTTGAATGTAAATACTGAATATAATATTTTTGGGTTGACAGTATTTGACATACCAAGAATTATCTTTGCATAACATAACCACCCAGAAGAATTCATCATGCGATTGAAAATAACTTTTCGATTGAGCGGCCATCCGCAATTATTGCCATTCAATTATCAGTACCCTATTAGTACCTGGATTAAAACGATCTTACAATCCGCTGAATTCAATTTTCAGCAGGAATACTACAATAGCTCTTTAGGAAAAAGTAACTGGGGTTCTTTTGATCTGTTTACTTTTTCTCATTTAAGTTTTCCGCCAAAAACATGCCGTATTGCGGATATTAAAATGGTTAACGAAATGAGAAAACGACACTACTTATCGCTCATAAGTAAAAGTGACAGACTCGAAGTATGGTCAAAAAAGGCGCTTCTAACTATTTCTTTCAATCTCCCCATGAGCTTAGAGCCCATGCTAATTGACTTGTTTAAAGATAAAAAAGTATGCATAGGTGATGTAATTTCGGGACTTGATATGGAGGTGGATAATATAGCGTCTTCCAACAATCCTGTAAAATATTATCCTTCACAAGTATTTCGTACTTTAACACCCATTGTTGTTGGTGTAACCACCATCGAAGATCGCTA
>JBFHGX010000333.1:0-2428 GCA_041582875.1 Bacteroidales bacterium
AAGGAGAAATCCTAATAGGAATAGATGAGCAACTACCTGCTTATGTTGATTTTCTGAGTGATCTTTTTCCAAATCCGGCGAATGCCGAAACCTACTTTGAAATCAATGTAACTAAATCGTTACTGATCAATATTTCTGTATACAATGTTAACGGACTCTTGGTTAGGAGTTCGGTTAAAACGCTAAACATAGGAGCAAACAAAATACCTGTTGAGGTAAATTCCCTGAATGCCGGAATTTACTTTGTTAGAGTTGATTTTAATGATGGTCGTGCAGTGTACCGGAAATTAATGGTAACTAAATAGGCTGACGTGTTTTGCATACCGGCAATGGGCGCACGTTTGTTCGTGCGCCTTAATTTTTCCCAATTTTACCCCTCTATTTCCTTAAACGTCTAAATCAAAGCTGGCATTCAACGATGGAATCACACAATTCCATTGATACACTTCCTCCAATTTAGCTTTGAGACCTTCTGAAGAGGTTTTTTCACCATGGACAATAAAGACTTTTTGAGGTGCACCTTCAATTTGGCTGACCCAATCAATAATTTCGCTTTGGTCGGCATGCGACGACATGGTGGTAATGTGCTCGATGGTAGCTTTAACATAGTAAAATTTGCCTCGTAGTTTTACCGATTGTCCCCCATCAGCCAAAGTTCTTCCCCGGGTTCCCTCAGCCTGATATCCAGGCAAAATAAAAGTGGCGTTTTTATTGCCCAATTGCGCTTCCAGATAACTTAGTATACGTCCTCCGTTCATCATGCCACTACCTGCAATCACGATATGAGGCTGTTTGTTGATAGCTAGGGCACGTGTCTCGGTAACGGAATGCACCACGCGGGTTTGTTCAAAAACTTCTTTAAAAACTCCCGGATCAATGACTTGCCAATCGGGATACTTTAAAAATAATTTACTGACATCCACGCCCATGGGACTATCCAGATAAACCGGAATGTCGGGCATTTTGTTTTCCTGTTTGAGTTTCCAGATGAGGTACATGAAATCCTGCGCTCTATCCACCGTAAAACTGCTCACAAACAAGGGCCCGTGTTTAAGTAAACAGTCGTTGATGATGCGCAGAAGTGTTTCTTCGGTAGGAATTTCCGAATGCTCCCGATCGCCATAGGTGGATTCAACAAACAAATAATCTGCCTTTACAGGATGTTCCGGCGGAAGCAACATGGGATCGGAAGGACGACCCAGATCGCCCGAAAATACAATCCACTTTTCGTTGACTTTTATTTCGATGAATGAAGCACCCGGAATGTGGGCATTTCTGCGAAAGCGAAAAGAAATGCGATCGTCGAGCTCCAGAAGTTGATCTACCTCAACGGGATGCAGCAGAGGAATAGTAGCTTCAACATCCTTTAAATCGTACAACGGCAAGGCCGGACTGTGTTTAGAAAAACCCTTGCTGTTGGCTTCTTCGGCATCCTCTTCCTGAATTTTGGCACTATCTGTTAAAATGATTTCCACCAGATCTGCTGTTGGCTCTGTGCAATAAATGCGACCATCAAAGCCCTGTTTTACCAGTCGCGGCAAATAGCCACAGTGATCTAAATGCCCATGGGTGAGTAAAATGCAATTTATTTCGGTGGGATCTCCCTGAAAAGGTGCCCAATTGAGCTCTCGCAAAGGTTTGAGTCCCTGAAAGAGTCCGCAATCGACTAGTATTTTTTTATTATTGAGGGTTAGGAGATATTTTGATCCGGTAACAGTTCCGGCTGCTCCTAGAAATTGTACGCTGTTTTTTGAAATGGAATCATTCATAATGAGAGGTGTTATACCATTTATTAATTGAATTTAGCTCTACTCTTATTGAGGTATAATGCCGATATAGAATTGAAGAGGTTTTAGGAGTGAAGCGAGCTTAAATCTCATTTCAATTCATAATCGGTATTATTTCCCCCAAAGTTACCAGAAATACTGAATCAGAATGTAGAAAATAGGTAAAAAGAGGTCTGTAAAACAAAATCAAGTCTTAAAGTAGGTTGTGTTATTTATCTACCTTAAGACTTGATTAAAAAAATGTGTCTACTCTTAATTTTACCAATCCAATGATGCGGTGGCAATTGAATTATGGAGGAGACTCAGGTGGAACTTAAAACTTCGGTACACGACCAGGCGTGTGAGGAGCTTTCAACTCATCCAGTGTTTTGTCCATTGCTTTCAATTCCTGATCAATTTTTGTCAGTTCCTTGAGCACAGGAGGAAACTCTTCCATCAGAATTTTATAGTTTTCCTTTTGGGTTTCTGTGGGAGCAGCAGTACTTTGCCATGCTACCCAGGCGATGTTCTCGAATCGGTTATCTAACGGAACAGCTTCAGGTGGCACTTCTTCCCAACTGGCTTTGGCTGGAGTTCCTTCAAAATCAAAGGCTAAATCGTCAAGCTGATATTTAATCTGTTGTGCCTTGGTTTTCATTTCG
>JBFHGX010000334.1:0-2408 GCA_041582875.1 Bacteroidales bacterium
ACAGGTCCAAATGCCATCGCCCACGGCATTGTCGTATTCCACATGCATTTCATTTCCGGCTACATCGCCCAAAGGTGTATTCACTGACCCTTCGATTTTGTACCAACGGATATTTTCGATTGTATATCCGGGGTAAGCCGGTTCAGAAGCACTCACAGGGATATCAACAGATTGACCAGGTCCACACAGGAAGGCAACATCTAAAGAGTTGAGCGTAATGGGCTTGTTGTTGATTTGTACTTGAGCTGCCCAATTGTTGGCACAACCATCCCTGATACTTAGAGTCACCAGATCAGGATTATCCATCACCTGATAACTAAAAGTATCGGCAGCCAGTAATTGTCCCTGCCAATAATACGAAAGTGGCGTAACGCCTCCTTGAGTGACATCGGTCACGGTCAGGTCAATGGTTTCCATGCAGTAGGCTTCGTATATTTTAGGATTGGGCGAAGTGGTGATGTCATCGTTATTGCGTAGCACCAAATTGACACGACCGGTAAAATTGTACTGTCCGGTTAACGGGTTGATTACTTTGTCGCAAGGATTAGCAGCATACTTAAAAACGGCATTCGTGATATCATCTGTAAGGCTAATGGCCTGAACCAAGATGCTACGCGAAATAGAATCAGGTTCCACAAACACCGAATCGCCCACCACATCAAGTCCGGTATCGAGGTAGGTAAAGCGGAATTTATCGCGGTAGGCATCCTGCACACTGAAGGGAATATAATTATCGAGCGGGGTGGGATATTCCAGGGTAAACGTTACGATCATGTTGTTGCAATCGCGCTCCACCAGTTCTCCGGGAAAAACGGGATTGGTAAAATAATGATCCACTGTCCACCCCGGTTGTTTAGCGCCACCAACCAGGCTATTGGCAGCCAAAAACAAAGCGGAATTTACGGTAAATCCATCCAGTTGCTCATTGGATGGGTAATCGAAATAGAAATCTTCGATGGCGATTTTTATTTTGTATGGCAAACAAGCTTTGACTTCTCCACGTTTTATATATAATGGACCTATATTTCCAGGAGCATCTTTAACTGTAAACCCATCAAATTGAGTACCTAAAACTTGACCTGTGGGAACAGTAATAGTGGGATTTTGCATATAGTATAATGGATTCTTTTGCGCGTTAATATTTGCAACATTCACCCAATACTTGGGTTCAGGAATAGGAGGTCCGGGCAAATCGTCAGGAAGTAGTGCTATATTTTTAAAAAAGTCTGACTGTTCGATGGAGATAGCCATCATATCAAACAGTTGCTGTCCTGATTGCCCAGTATACCCAGTCAAATCTACATCCGGCGTACGATTATATGGATATTCTTCTGATGCAAACACGTAATCCAGGACAATTTGTTCTCCAAAAGGTCGATAAGTAAACTCGATAACTGCAGCATCACCTGTTCGGTCCAATTCAATCCGAGGGTCTCCAATTGGCCGAATCATATTGTAATATTTTAGCATATCCTCATAACCCAAAGTGCCCATCTTATCGCTCATCAAACCCGATCCATTGGGAGCGGTGGCGCTGGTTACTTTTCCGGTGGAAATCATGAGTCCGCTGTCGATGCCAATATCGCTTCCATTCCAAAACCGGCCCATGGCCTGGGGATTTCCAATAAATTTTATGCTGGCGGTATCAATAATCCCTCCTCCACCATGTAATTTGGTTAATATCCAGTGCTTCAAAGTGTCCGCATCGTAGACAATAGGATCAGTACCTGCTGCAGGAAGTTCAGCTACCTTTAAGGGAACTTGTGCCATTAGCGATTGACCAATGAAAAGAAGAAAAATGAGTTTTATATAGTATTTGTACATGTTTGTAACGATCCTGGTTTCGGCTACGAAATTAATAAAATAAGGATTACAACTTTTGTGGGGGGATTGATAATTGGGAGAGGGGTTAAAAGGGTAGGAAGGGGGGAAGGGGAAAAATGTATAATATCGAATATCGAATGGAGGCTGTTGGCTATTGGCTTTGGCTGTTGGCTGGCGGACGCGTGATTTTTAACCGCAAAGGCGGGGAGACGCAAAGAGGAATTTGATATAAATACCAGAATATTGGTTTTTTCTGTCATCCGAGGAATAACAACCCCGAAAAAACTCCGATAGCGATGCGGGGGCGCACATAGTAATATGACAATGGGACGGAATATCGAATGTCGATTAACGAATAATGAATGAACGAACAAAGTTGTGGCCTTTGGCCATTCAAGCGTGGACGCTTGAAGCGGGGTGTGGAATGTGATACAAATACCAGAATATTGGTTTTTTCTGTCATCCAAGAAATAACACACCCGAAAAAACCCCGATAGTGATGCGGGGGCGCATATAGTAATATGACAATGGGACTGAATATCGAATATCGATTAATGAATAATGAATGAACGAACAAAGTTGTG
>JBFHGX010000335.1:0-2390 GCA_041582875.1 Bacteroidales bacterium
GTTGAAATTCCTTTGCCGATCAATACAGATAAATAGGCTGCTTTGGCAGCATTGGCCATGGCACTGTCGACATTGTATTTTTCGCTGTGAATAAAACTTTGTATTCTTTTAGTCCCGGTTTGAAGTAACTTGAAAGTCGCTGGTTCTATGTGACCTCTCAGACATAAAGTAAGTGATGTTTGATAAATATCATCAAGAACCTGATCAATATTTTGTGAATCCAGGTTTCTGTATTGCAATTCAACGGCAGCAAATTTCTTAAACGTTTCAGAAACGACTGTTAGATCGTTTGTTACATCAAACAGAGATGCAATATCAAAGAGTTGCTTAATGATTTCCATTGAGCAATCTTTTTTGCCTTTGAAATAGGGTATTCCAGTTGTGTTTGGGGCAAAAGCTGTTAATTTATCTCCTAACAAATCGGCTATGCCTGGGACATTCACCATTACCGGCTCTCCATACAATTTTAAGAAACGACTTTGAATGGGTATAGGTTTAACCTTTAGATAATGAATGTCTTCAAACATGACATCTAAAAGGATGGATTCCGTTTCGGAATTGGTAATATAAGTTACCTGATAAAAGAATTTTGCATGTGTTTTGGGTATGTTGTGAGCGGTAATCCTTTCGACTAACTTTACTTCGCCAAAACCGTATTCCTGAGCGTACTGCTGAATAAATTCCTCCAGGTTTGTTCCAGGGGGACAAATAATGTCAATATCAATGGATACCCTTTTGGCACTATCCAGGTGAAGCATTAAAGCGGTACCACCCTTAAACACAAATGGACAACCTGATAAAACCAGTGATTCAAGCAAAGAGAATGCTCTGATTGATTTCTCGATAAGTGTAATATCTGAAAAATTATTTTCAGCAGCTACCTGCTTCATCCACGCTATGGACCAGCTATCGGGGTGAATCATAATTTATTTTCGTTTAACAATTGTTCTACCTCTTGTTTTCTTCCCCTTCGCGTAGCATAGCGCAATAATTTGTTCTTATTCACCGGATGTCTTTCGAAAATCGTGGTGTATACGTAGTTTATTTCCGAACCTTGCAGAAAGGAAAATTCCACATCTCCAATGATGTCGACGAGAATTTTCTCGATTGTGGGAGTGTAAAAACCTTCAACCTTCAGGAGAGGGGATTCGGATATTAACGGGCGAACAATTATCGCTTCTTTGGTGTTAATATACCGTTCGAAGTCTGTTAGCGAGGGCATTAGAAAAACCAGCTTATTGCTTTCGGAGTTCAAGAGGTTGAAAACTGATTCGACTGCCTCACGTTCTACATCGACAAATGTAAGATTCAGGTTTGGTATGTGGTGCATGTATGGCAAAAGGACGGAACCCGACCATATGCAATAATCAATAAATGGAAATTGAGTTTTTATTTGTTGATTGATTCTTTTTGTTTCTTCAGAATATATTATTGAGAAATCGCTGTTGGCCTTTTCAGGTAACATATAAAC
The DNA here is from genome assembly GCA_041582875.1 of Bacteroidales bacterium. GTDB lineage: Bacteria > Bacteroidota > Bacteroidia > Bacteroidales > F082 > UBA6244. Next base: position 1,472 of record JBFHGX010000335.1, read on the forward strand.
GCCACGCTCAAGGCGAATTAGCTGACCTGATTTTATTAATCGATTGAGTTGCTCAGATAATGAACCCGGGGAGTTCATCTGATTAAAATTCATCAAGTTAGTTATCAGCTCTTTACGAGTGAAGACTTTGTGGGTGAAAGCGAAATTTAATATGTCATTAGTTGATGCCACAGCATATGATTAATGAGCAAATATATCACAAATATGGCAATAGATGAGTTTTATTGCCAGAATTGTGACAATAATCGCTGATGGCTTATTTGGTGGATAGTGGTTGGGGGCTGGTGAATGGGAAGGCTTTTGGCTGGCTGCGTGAGAGTATGGAACACGGATGAGACAGGTGGGATGGATGATCACTGATATTGGAAAGCTGGAGCTTTTATGGATTGAACGCTGATTGTCATGATTGTTATGATTTAATATGATTTTGATGGGTGAGGGGGCAGGGAATGGAACATGGGTGGGGCTGATGACGTGGATTGGTTTGTTTTGTTTTATACTTTGTACTTTACTGGTTTAGCATTTCGCCTATTTTGTACCAATAAAAGAAAGCTTCAATACTGGATTTTTTGAGTTTATTAAGTTTTGTTGGTAGTGGCTCCTTAATGACGGCCTCACGCAGTTCTTCAATTTTCAGTGGATCAAAGTGATCGATGGTTGAAATTCCTTTGCCGATCAATACAGATAAATAGGCTGCTTTGGCAGCATTGGCCATGGCACTGTCGACATTGTATTTTTCGCTGTGAATAAAACTTTGTATTCTTTTAGTCCCGGTTTGAAGTAACTTAAAAGTCGCTGGTTCTATGTGACCTCTCAGACATAAAGTAAGTGATGTTTGATAAATATCATCAAGAACCTGATCAATATTTTGTGAATCCAAGTTTCTGTATTGCAATTCAACGGCAGTAAATTTCATAAA
>JBFHGX010000336.1:0-2366 GCA_041582875.1 Bacteroidales bacterium
AAGTAAGGATTCTTTCATCTGTAGTTAAATTTAAATAATTATTATACTACCTTGTTGTAGCATTTACTGGTAAAAAAAATTAAAATTTATATATGTTATTAAAATTCAAATCAGCAAGACTTACATTCTGCATCAGGCCAAGGAACTCATCACGAACTTTTACCCATGATGTGTGCATCACACATGGATTTTCATCAGAACACTTTGTAAATCCGAGTACACAACCCAGGTATTTGTCCATGCCTTCCACGGTATTGATTATGTCGGATAAATAGATAGTCTCTAACTTTTTGGCAAAATAATAACCTCCGTCACGTCCCTGAGTACTACTTATAAATCCGGCTTTAGCCAAAAGCGTCATAAGGCGACGCAAGTATTTATCAGAGATGTTTAACTGTTCTACCAAATATTTAGCAGAATATTTACTGCCGGGATCTTTGGCCATAAAACTCAATATCCTAAGCGCGTATTCCGATGTATTTGAAATATTCATTATATACTACATCTTTGTATTATTTTGCAATAATACAAATTTTTTTATTATTCAAACAAGAAAAAAATAATGCGCCGAATTTGTTCATTAATCGTCATATAAGTTATGGTTTCGACAAGGATGTTATACCGTATCGGATTAGGTTTTTCTGTTATTAAAACCTAATCCGATCTTTATTAACTGCTTTTAACATGATGTTGTTACAAAAAGAGTAAGAAGCACTTAACATAACACAACTAACATGAAAAAACTCACTCAAAACGCCTGTTCCGGTTGACAAATTCAAATCTTAACCTCTTAATTAGCACCTGCAACGATAAAGTTTACATATTCAACTTATAAAGCCATTACAGAATTCGCAAGTAAAACTGATTAATAGAAGTTTCCATTCCTCTAGCAGTTCTAACTTTTTATAAATAGCACAGTTGTTTTAATTATCCATCACTTTCCCCCTACCATGCATATTTTCTCAAATACATCTTCATATCTATCCAAGCGACCTTATTACATATTATATCAGGTTTCTATAGCACTTCCCTGCAAGACGACTAGATTTTGATTACATACTCTTTTTTAGGTTAATACAAAATTGTTTTGTTAAAAATATCAAAATTTTATTCAAAACACTTGACAAATTTCAAATTTGTATTACTTTTGCGAGTGAATACTAACTAACTGTCCAATGTTATCCGATCGTCAACAACAAATAGTAGAAGATTCCATCAAATTGATCGATGAAAAGGGTATACAGGGATTTACCATCAAAAACCTGGCGAAAGAAATTGGAATTAGTGAACCTGGTCTTTACCGTCATTTTGCGAGTAAATTCGATATTCTTTATACCATACTGGATTCATTCAAACAATTAATGACCGTAAACCGAGATCTGTTTATGGACTCACCGGATGATTCATTGGATAAACTGCACCAGCTGATGAACCGCATTTTAACCGTGTTCACAAATAGCCCAGCCCTCGTATCAGTCATCTTTGCAGAGGAAATATTTAGTAACGAACATCAACTCACCAAAATGGTAACTGGTATAAAAGAGATCAATGAGAATCTGGTTATGTCAATCTATACAGAGCTACAATTAGATAAAAGAGTAAAAGAGAACATATCGGCCGAGATGTTTTGCCTGATGTATCTTGGATCGATCCGTCTGATGGTTAAAAACTGGAAGCAAAGTAGTTACAATTTCAATCTGCTCGACAAAGGTGAAATACTGTTTAGTGCTCTTATGACCGGTGTACAGAACTAAGCCTTAAACAACAGGTTATTAGGCACTTTTTTTGATATAGAATTTAGTTAATATTAACTAACAATAAAAACATGAATAAATATTTTCGCAAAATGATCCCCTCGAATTCAAATTAAAAAAGGATAAAATGAAAAATGTATTTTTTTTACCCCGAAAGTTAGTGAATGTTCACTATTTTAAGCTCATCTTGGTTTTTATCATTGGGTGGGCACCGATCTTGCAAATCCAGGCCCAATTCTGGACCAGGCAGCAATGTATCGACACAGCCCAAGTGCACAATAAGAATTTGCAAATCAGTCGCAACAACATGGAGATGAGTTCTCAGAAACAGCTTGAAGCCAAAGCTAACCTCATTCCAAAACTGAATTTGAATGGCGATTACAAGTATTTTGTTGATTTGCCCTACCAGTTTATGCCACAATCGGCTTTTGGTGGGCCCGAAGGTGAGTATAAAGAAATACAAATGGGGGTTCCCCACAATATCAATGCCAACATCCAGGTGGCTATACCACTCTATAATCCTCAAATTTATGGTGCCATACAAACCACAAAAACAGTGATAGAGCTGAGCAAACTTCAACACAAAAAAACCGAAGAGCAGGTGTATTTTGA
>JBFHGX010000337.1:0-2356 GCA_041582875.1 Bacteroidales bacterium
ACCATCCCAGATTGTCCATAGGACATCAACATACATCCCTGGTTTATCCCCTACGGGAAACCAAAAAATCGCAATAATCCTGACTATTAACATAAATGCCCTACGGGCAAAATCTCACCCCCGCTTCCAGCGTCCACGCTTGAATTATCCATCCCCTTTTTACCATTCACCTTCATCTGAGCGAAGTGCTTTTTTTGCGTTTAGCTCTGAGCGAGGCACGAGCGCGAGAGCCTCGTGAATCAACGCCACTCTGGCCATCACCCAACACCCATCACCCAACACCCATCACCCAACAGCTTTTCCCAACCCCCATTAAATTTTTTTTCATATTTTTAACCCCCTTAAATACAACTCCATACAGCCTGACCCCACTACAAAAACAAACACAGCTACCCCCATAAGTGTCACACCCTGTATATATAAAGGTAGAAATAAAACTATTTATCAATGATCAAAGAAAATCACCATTCAAAACCAGCCGAACAACATGACCCTGAAGCCTTGCTTCAAATCATGTCATTCAAAGAAGAAGACGAAAAGTCAGCCAAAGAAGCATTCGTCAAATTCTACTATCAGTTCGAAGACTTTGTCAAAAACCTTGTTCATTACATCATGAATAAATTCGCTGAGTATTCCGAATACGACAAAAGTGCGATGATAAACAACGTTTTATTTCTGGCATACCAAAAGGCGGATACCTATAAACCAAGATCCAAAAATAAAAAAGATCATGCCAATGCCATGAATGCCGTCAGAGCATGGTTGTCCGCTATCGCCAGAAATGAAGTGTTTCTACTTCATCGTGAAAAATCCCGAAGTATAGACCCCTGCGATCAAGCATACCATATCCTGCACGAAGACAACTGTCCCATAGCTCAGGATATGGATGAAGAATACCTTCCCCATCCCTTAAAAAAAACACTCACCAAAGAATTCAAACAAGCCTCGCGTAAAGTCCCTCCCTCCCACTTGGAAATATTACTTATTATTCTCCAAACAGAAGATGAACATGGTGTAGTTCCCCAATCAGTTAGAAAAATGATTGCTGAAAAATATGGAATGAACACCGTTTATCAGCGCAAAATAAAAGAAAGAACGATTAATCACATTAAAAATCACGTAAGTGATGAATTTAAAATGTATTTAATACAAAAAAGTCATGACAATGAAAAGAACGGAATTATCAGAAAAAAAACTGATTCAGTTACTGAAAACCTGGCTAAGGAATTCCGGGGAGATGATACCTCGGAATCCGGAAGAGGTAGTAGCTTTTATGAAGAAACACACCGAATCTCCAAAATTAGATCCTCCAATGACTGACCCACTCGATATCCTCCACAATGGATATCTGAGCTACTCAGTAAATAATACTGCTAATATGGTAGAAGAAAATGAATTAAGCCTATCAAACATGCTGTTTCGTAATGGCGTGGAACTTTCTGATGAAACGAAAGAAAAAATAAAAAAATTAATCAATGACTCTGAAACCAATGAGTTGTCAAACAATTAAACTTATCAATCAACCTCTCAGAATTTAAAATATTAATATTTAGCTCTCGAAAAATGAATAACCAACCTGTCTTTGGTAAGTTAAATTAAAAAAGAATCTAAGAATTAAAAATTTTGAAAATAGCCTTCGAAGTCCATTCGAAGGCTATTTTTTGTAATTTGCAAGCCATATGAATAACCGGGCAACCTGCTACCCGGTAGGCTAAAAAAATAACCCAATGATTCTTAACATCAAAAAAAAACTAACCGCAAACCGAAAAATTGAAATCGAACAACTGGCCGATTGGATTACTGAAGAGTACAATCAAAACAAAGGTCCCATTGATCTTAAAGAATTGGCTAAAAAAAATAAAATTGAAATCCGAGACGGTTATTTTAATGAAGCCTTTGACGGTCATACAATTTATCACAATGGAAAATATTACATCATCTTAAATCTGTCAAAATGTTCTTTAGAATTCACCGAAAGGACGCGCTTTACCATTGCCCATGAATTCGGTCATTTCTATATCCCCGAGCACAATTTGCATCTACGCAATAAAGGAATCATGTCCAAGAACTCCTCTGACAGCCATCAGTACAATAAAGTTGTTGAAAAAGAAGCCAACTATTTTGCCGCCTGTCTTCTAATGCCTCGTAAATGGATCGTCCCAGATTTCTTAAACACCGACATGTCCCTGAAGAACATGGCAAATTTAGCAGGTACATATCAAGTGAGTCTTTCAGCCATTCTCAACCGATACGCCTTACTGGGTAACATACCTATCATGATCATTAACAGCATATCAGGAAAAATAATCAACCACACCTTTGCCAACTGCAGCCCCAAATTCCCCCACCACCGACT
>JBFHGX010000338.1:0-2307 GCA_041582875.1 Bacteroidales bacterium
ATACAAATATTCAAGATCCATCTGTCCGAATAATCTCCACGTCCGCAATAAACCGGCTTCATCATTGGCAAAAGGAGGCCAAATCATGCCCCCCACATTGAAAATACTGTCACCCCCAAAAAGCACACGACCAATCACCAGCGACGACGACCCCAGCGTATGCCCCGGACTATGGAAAATACGTGCCGGAGCACCCATCGTTGTCAAATCTAACTCCGAACCAAATACCACATCGGCCTGAGCCGGTTCAAACTGCGCATGACTCGATCCCAATCTTCTGCCTCCGGCAGATATAAGCCTAAACAGTGGATTGGTTCCACAAGGTATGTCATGCCACCCATTCTGTAGCATCTCACCCTCACTTTCATGGACTACCAACGGAGCCCCGCTGGCCTTTTGCAAAGCACATGCATTGCCCGCATGATCATAATGGGTGTGTGTGAGGAAAATAAACTGTATGTCGCTTAGACTTAGTCCTCGAGAGGTGATGCTCTTGACGATTCTGTGGGTCAATCCCGGACTCCCTGTGTCGACCAAAAAAAATCCGGCTCCATGTATCACCAAATAGCAATGTCCAACTCCGGCTTTGATGGGAACAACTTTAATGGGTGCCGACTCGATAAATGGTGTAGTTTTCATCGGTAAAAACAATTTCTTCGGGTAGTGAGATGTCACTGCCAAAGGTACGTTTTAATATAACAATGTACTTCAGCCCTTTGGAAATTAATTCCTCCCGGTAGCCTTCACCCGAAATATGCTCGTTGCTCGAAATCCATCCTTTCCGGTGGGCAAAATACATGGGAGTAGGGTAGTCGCCACTGTTAATCAAAATAAGATCGCTGCTCGTCGACACCCGATCAAGCACCGACTCAAGCGCCACAACAGGCATCTCTTTGTCTTTAACCCTGAAATCGTGCATCTGATTGAGTAGACCTTCCATTACAATGCCCGCCAGCAACAAGGTGGTGATCCATTGTTTACCGATCAGCGACAAAGCATAGCCGGCCACCAAAGCCATCACCGGCAAAAAAGGTAGCATGTAATAGCTGTGGTGTGCGAAAGTTTGACCGGCTTTGAGTAGGATAATCAAAAACGGAATAAAAACGACCATAAACACCCAAACGATCTTCCATTCCTTTCTGCGGAAAGCAAAAAACAAACCCGTCAAAAATACCCCAAACCCCATAAATTTCAGCGAATGCTCATAGAAATTCTTCAGCGAAGGCTCCCAAAGCTGTATGATTTCAGACAACCCTTGTGCCATACTTTTTCCCATAAAGAAATGCCAAAAACCATAGGTTTCAACCAGATGGGGCACCCAAATAAAGTACCAAATTACTGAAGGAAACATCGCCAATGAAATTATGACAACCACGACAATCCTGCGTTTTAATTCCGTTTGCCGGGACATCAACAACGGAAGAAAAACCCCAATCAGACAAGTAGAGGGGAGTTTGGAAAGTGTGCCAAGCATCAGTAGAATAAATGATCCTGCCAGTGTTCTCCATGATGCATTTCGGTCGAGGTAGTTGCTTCCGGCATAAATCCCCATCAAAATCAGTGAAATGGAAAACGTGTCGGGCATGATTTTTCTTGAATATGCAAACCAAAGCGACGACAAAAGGATGAGCGTCGCCGGAAAGGCCACCCGACGATGGAAGTACTTTTTGACCAGCAAATAAAAGTACCAGGTTCCCAAACTGGAAACAACCAAGTTAATAAGCCGACCATACCAATGATCATAGCCAAACACCAACGAAACAAGGTAAATAAGGTAGTTAAGCAAAGGAAACTCCATGCCTGTGATGCCGGATTTATCGCCAGCAAAATCAATGCGAGGATAAAAAATATGGGCATCCGTTTCCATAAAATTACGCGCAACCATAGTCACCGTCGTTTGTCGCCAATTGTGCGCCACCTCCAAGGGAGGAAGCGTAATGCCATACAACCGCACCACAAAAAACAAGACAATCCAAAAGCCAGCCTTACTCCAAAATCTTGTGTTTAACATATCATTTGATTACCATCATTTTATGCAAACAAAACCACATCAAAATGGGCCATTGCAATAATCCTCAAAGAATAACCCTGCGAAATTATAAAAAAAGGCACCCCTTTTCCTCCCTCCCAACTTCTACATTCAACATTCAGCGTTCGGTATTCGAAATTTATAAATCTTCCTTTTTCATAAAAACTCCAACTTTTGTCCCCCAACTTTTAACTTCAGGCACTTTTAACTTTTAACTTCCCCTAACCCAACCCCCGGAATAAATTCCAGGTCTACCAAATCGGTCGTGCCTACGGCAC
>JBFHGX010000339.1:0-2300 GCA_041582875.1 Bacteroidales bacterium
ACAATCAACCACATACCTCCACTCCCAAAAATAATCGAAAAATAATTCAAAAAAATGGTAGAATTTTTGGCCAAAACAGTACACTATTAATGAAGGCCCTTACTTTTTTAACCTGCTAATCGAAAATGCATGCAGATAAAACGGATTGACCACTTACGTGTTTGGCTGAAAAAACACCTTGACTTTTATGGCAAATCCTGCCATAAAAAGGAGTATTACCATGAGTCAATGCCCATCCCTCCAGTTTCTTTTTGGGGAATATATCGCATACACCTAATTACCAACGTTTTACCCCCCCCCATTAAATTTTCATGAACACACCAACAATAAGTACATTTTTGTTTTGGGGAAAAACAAGTTTATCATACGGTGGGGGTGTTGAATAAAAGTCCTGACAGGTTTTGAAAACCTGTCAGGTTTACTACAACATCCCTTTGCCTACCAAACCAAGTATCAAAATAATTATCAATCAAGTAACAAGTACAATCAAACGAAATTTTTATGAAAAAATACATAATAATCATGCTTATGGGATGCCTTTTTGGTGGATTTCAGCCCATGGCAAACGCGCAGACTTTAGGGAGCTGGGTGATATCAACAACAGATAATTTTACCCCAAGCGATCCTGGTTTGTATCAGGTGACTTACCTCACCCGATTAAATTTTACTTCCTCGCCGATACCTACCAGTATATACATGTCGAATACCATGGCCTCAAATGACAACTTGTTCAGTGTCTCAACCTCAAGTGAATATAATGATGATCAATCTATTGCCTGTTTTGCTTTTACGGGCAGTCAATCAATACATTTTTATAACAGCAACTTTCAATTAAAACAGACTGAAACGCTTTACTCTATGAATCATACCTCACGCATAGTTCCCCGGCCAGCAGACGAAAGTCAGTTTTGCGCCGTTTATTGTGGAAAGGGTACAACTAAAATTGATCATGGTCTGTTTTATGTCACCAGCATTGATAACCCCGACAACAACCTCACCATTGATCCTCACACCTTCGACGGGAAATTTATTGAAACCACAGATTTTTGTTTGTCCCCTGAACTAAATAACGAGAGAATGATCTATTACACTTCCGAATTAAATGGTCTCTCAAGAATAGGTATTGAACAAGTGCTGAATGGGACACAATTAAGTGAGATAATTTTACCCAATAACTATAATGGTTTTGAAGGTCATTTTAATGCTCACGAAATGGAGATGAAACAATCTGGCCTATTTATTCACATTATTTGGTCAACAGCAGAAAGCTCTGGCGATTTGTACCACGTCACCTACGATTTAAACACATCAACAAGTCAAACCCACATATACCATGTTGGAGAGGGAATTATTGCAGGCGTAGAATTTTCCTCATTTGATGCGAACATTGTTTATTTATCATGCGAAAACTCAGGAGTTGTAGAATACCACCTGGACAATCAACAAAAATTTGTATATGCAGGATCAGGTAATTACAACAAATCAAGCTTACAGACGGCACCTAATGGTTATATATATGCTGTAAAAAATTCAGGAGATTATCTAGGTTATATCAACCAGCAAAACTCAATTTTTACCCCTGAAGTATTTCGTTTCCAAAAACAGATACCCGAAAATTATGGATATTTAGCCAATAAACGATCCATCTCAAATGAAGCATTCTTCATGCTCCCCAAAGATGATCACGTATACATTCCTTTGCAAGCCACAGTAGATGTAAAACCCGAATCCTGTCCTAACACATTCGATGGTGAAGTTTGGATTACTGTAACTGGTGGAGCACCTTTTTCACCACCCGATGATCCGTATATCATTTCATCTGATCCTGAACTCAATTTTACCTGGGAAGAAGACGACAACTGGTTTCATGCCGAAGGTTTAACCACAGGAACTTATGGGTATACCATTACAGATGGAGCAGGAAATGTTATTAATGGTGAGTTTATAATCTCCCCTGATTACAGCGACTACACCTATATTGAACATCAAACTTTTGATGGCTCAATTCCGGTACCCGGCATAGGTGAAGTCGTTTCCTTTGCCCAAGGTTTTACTGTTCCAAAAGGAGCTAACATTACATTTAACAATTGTACCATCCTCATGGGACCCGATGCAAAAATTATCATTGAGTACGGACAAGTTGAAGAAGGTACGGATCCGGGAATAGCCGGTGGAGTACTGAAACTAAATCAGGCCACCATTACCAACCACGCCCGTTGCAACGACAGATGGGAAGGCATTGAAGTGAGAGGTTTGCCCGACCAATCGCAACTTCCCGGTGCCAATGGACTTGTTTACCA
>JBFHGX010000340.1:0-2296 GCA_041582875.1 Bacteroidales bacterium
ACCCTGTCATCTCGATCCGCTCTTGCGGAGAGAGATCCCCTGAGAACAGTCGTACTTTCCTTGGGGATCTCTCCTCCTGCGTCGTTCGAGAGGACAACATGGTTTACAATGCACCCACTCCCCAGTGCCATAGGCACGACCGATATGGTAAACCTGGAATTTATTCCAGGGAATTTGAAATTGGAGATGAGAAATTGATAATGAAATATGACGCAAATACAAAAACAAGCACATAATAAGGCTTGCGAAGGATTCGCGCGTCAGAGGGGAATATGATAGATGGCTAGTGATCATAAAGAACTTAAAATAAAGAAACTATGTTGATGAGTGAAAAACCAAAATATAACAGCGTAGTTACAAACTCCGCTGAGAGGGAGGTGTATGTAGCCTTTAACTACCAATTACCTGAGAGCAAACCAGTAGGTGTTATTTTCATTTCCGACATGGCAGGCAAGGAAATACAACGCTTTGCTGTATCAGGTAAACAAGGGCAACAGGTATGGGACATCCGAACTATCAAGTCCGGAGTGTATTTATACACCTTAACCTCCGGCGGTTTACAAAAAACCGGGAAAGTGGTAATTAATTAGTTTGTACTTTTACTGGGGCTACAAATAAAGAATTGGAGCCCCAGTATTTATAATTTATAAACATGAAATTAAATATTCTTATTCTTTTGCTAAGTCTCTCTGCACTGCCTCTATTTGGCCAGGCACCGGACATCACCTGGCAAAAATGCTTTGGTACACCTACAAAAAGCACGGAAATACAAAATATAGTAAAAACAAATAATGGGTTTTTAATTGCTTTTCAGGTAGCAGAGAGTGATACCATGATTACCAATTACCATGGCTCCGCCATGGCAGATGGGTGGTTGGTTAATGTCGACACTTTGGGTAATATTCTATGGGAAAGATGTTATGGCGGGAGTAGTGGTGATGATATTGATAAAATTCTTCTCATTGATTCAACAAGCTACTATTTGTTTGGTTCCACCTGGTCGTATGATGGTGATGTGCAAAATTCAGGACCACGTGGATTCTGGGCAATAAAGATTGATACACTGGGCAACATCCTTTGGGAAAACAGCTATGGAAACGACCGCTGCGATGACCGGGACGCCATATTGATGCCTGATGGAGGACTTCTTATAATGGGCAGGATTATGGAGGCCGGGGGTGATGTGAGTACCTACTACGGAAGTAATGACCTCTGGTTATGCAAGATTGACTCCACTGGAAACCTGGAATGGGAAAAAACTATTGGCAACGAGGGATTGGAAAATGCCATTAAAATTAAACTTACTGAGCAAAACACCTTGCTAATGACAGGGGGCTTCACCGAAAAAGGCGGAATGATTACTTGTGACCATCATGGAGCACGCTACGAAGATGTTTGGATACTTGAACTTGATTTAGAGGGTAATATTTTACAGCAATTTAGTTTTGGGGGAAGCAAAGACGACTTGGGTATCGACATCATTAAACTTGATGATGGGTATGTTTTTGTTGCAGGGACAAATTCCGATGATGGAGATGTTGTGGGATTCCACGGAGGCGAACCCGCTGATTTTCCACCATATGACTTTTGGGTATGTAAAGTGGATTTTGAGGGAAATATCATATGGCAGAATTGCTTGGGGGGAACTGGATATGAATTTGTTTCCTATCTGACCCAAACAGAAGATGGAGGCTATATTGTTATGGGAATCACAAATTCCGATGACGGAGATGTTACGGGTATTCATGACGATCCTCCATATTATGATGCTGATTTTTGGATGACAAAATTAAACAGCGAGGGCATACTGGAGTGGCAGCATTGTTATGGCACTTATTATCGTGAATCATACTCAAACCATGCCATACTTAAACTTAGCGATGATAATTTTATAATTGGGGTACAGACGGATGCCGGGGCAGGAGGAGATAAAACTTGTTATAGAGATTACCCTTCCGGTACGCCCTGGCCCCGAATGGCCTGGCTCTTCAACCTCAAAAACTGCTCCAACTACCAACCCGCCACACCCCAAGCCCCCACCGGGCCGGATACCCTGTGCCATACCAACGATTCCACCTCGGTTTATACCCTTGCACCCGCTGCCGGAGCCTGGGGCTATAGCTGGCAACTGCAACCGCAGGAGGCCGGCACACTGGCACAAGACAGCCTAACGGCCACCATCACCTGGAACACCGGCTATCAGGGCGAAGTAGATATTTCCGCTGCCAGTTACAACGACTGTGGGGAGTCGGCGTACTCAGAAGTAAAAACCACCTTTGTTTATACCTGTGTGGGC
>JBFHGX010000341.1:0-2287 GCA_041582875.1 Bacteroidales bacterium
GCTCTGCAAAACGATTCCATTGCTCTCTTTCTTGATGAAGATTTTCTGGCCCACAGCATGGATGCCAGTTTGTTTCACGCCTTTAACAGCACAGGCCTGGCCTCAGGAACACATTGGTTGATTGCAAAAGCATACGCCCAAGGCTCTGTTGCCACCGATTCTGTTTTGATATTCATCCGTGGTGAAGTGCCTGTGGCCGATCTGCCAGCAGGTGTGGTTGCCGGGGTGAACTACATCGACAACCAAACGGTGACGCTTGTTTTACACGATCCGGCCAAACTCAAGCATTATGCTTTTGTGATTGGTGATTTCAATAATTGGTCGGTGGACGAAGCGGGATACATGAACCGTACGCCCGATGGCGATTATTACTGGATTACCCTGAGCGGACTTGTCCCGGAAACGGAATATGCCTACCAATATTATTTGGATGGGGACCTGACCATGGCCGATCCCATGTGCGACAAGGTGCTGGATCCCTGGAACGACAAATGGATTCCCGAAGAAAACTATCCCAACCTTAAGGCTTATCCTTTCGATAAAACTTCGGGCATCGTAAGTGTGTTGCAACCCGGAAGAACCCCGTACAATTGGGTGGTGGACGATTTTACGCCTGTGGCGGTGCACGAAACCCAATCAGATTTGATTGTGTATGAATTGCTGATTCGTGATTTTGTGGAAGACCGACGCATTGCTTCCATTATCGACACGCTGGATTACTTGAAAAACCTCGGAATCAATGCCATCGAGCTGATGCCTATCAACGAATTCGAAGGCAACGACAGCTGGGGATACAATCCATCGTTTTACTTCGCTCCCGACAAGGCCTATGGCACCATGAACGATTACAAAGCCTTTATCGATGCATGTCACGAACATGGTATCGCTGTGATTCTGGATGTGGTGCTCAACCATTCTTTCGGTCAGTCGCCAATGGTGCTTATGTACTGGGACAGTCAAGTGAATCAACCGATGGCGCAAAATCCTTGGTACAACCAGCAAGCCACCCATCCACTAAGTCCGGGTTACGATTTCAATCACGAAAGTCCCTATACCCGTGCTTTTATGAAACGCTTTTTCAATTTTTGGCTCGACGAATACAAGGTGGACGGTTTCCGGCTCGACCTCTCCAAAGGATTTACCCAAACCTACTCGGGTGACGATTTGGGCGTGTGGAGTCAATACGATCAATCGCGTGTGGACATCCTTACTGATTATTACCAATCTGTAAAGGCAACCAATCCAGATGCCTACATGATACTGGAACACCTTGGTGGAAACGACGAGGAAGTGGTTCTGGGCAATACAGGTATGTTGTTGTGGGGAAAGATGACCGAAGAATTTAACCAATGTTCCATGGGATGGCAGGACAACTCCGATTTCTCGTGGGCCTATTACAACGAACGCGGATTTACCTATCCCAACCTGATTCCCTTTATGGAAAGCCACGACGAAGAACGTTTGCCTGTGAAGAATTTGGAATATGGCAATGGCTCAGGCGATTATCAGGTGAAAGATACCGTGACTTCGCTGGAGCGGATGGAAGCCACTGCTGTGATGTACATGGCCGTTCCGGGACCCAAGATGATTTGGCAATTTGGTGAGCTGGGTTACGATTACAGCATCAACTATTGTTGGGATGGCAGCATCAGCGAAGACTGCCGCACCTCTTCCAAGCCCATCCGTTGGGATTATTGGTCGCAGGACAGCCGCCAGCATTTATACCAGGTGTTTGCTGCCATGGCGAAACTAAAAACCGAAAATGTGGCCTTTGAACAAGGTAGCTTTGGTAAGGATTTGGGTGGCAAGGGCAAAAGGGCATGGGTAAGCCATGAAAGTCTGAACGTGTGCATGGGCGCCAACTTTGATGTGAGCAACATGACCATGCAGCCCGGATTTCAACATACCGGAACCTGGTACAATTATTTTACCGGTGAAGCGGTAGAGGTAAGCGATGCCTCAGGGCATAGTTTGAACCTCGCTCCCGGTGGTTATTATGTGTTTACCGACCAGCAACTGGGCCGACCCTTTGTAAACCTGACCTTTGAGGTGGTGCAATCCACCAATGGCAATGCCATCGAAGGCGCGTTGGTCAGTCTGGGCGAATATGGCACCCAACACACCGATGTCACCGGAAAAGCTATGTTTGCGGTAGCTTCTAACACCAACCTCAATTTTAACGTCAGTTACGGACAAATGGCCGACACCACCGGAAACGTAACTATCGATCATTCGGATGTGTTGAAGGTGATCACCTTGAGTGGAGTAGATGGAATTGATGAGCAAA
>JBFHGX010000342.1:0-2247 GCA_041582875.1 Bacteroidales bacterium
GGGCCATATCCACTGGTAATATCGTAATCGAGCAGGGCATAGGGTGCCTCTGTTGCACTACCTTCATCGCCATAGTATATGTGATACGGTTGTCCTTCAATATCAGGTGTGTTTAAATGGGAATCAATATCATATGGCTCAGCTCCCCAATTAAGTACAAACCGCATATTTCCGGCAGCAAGGATGGGCGATAGCGAAATATTCAGTGTAAGTGACCCTCCAATGGGAATAACAACCTGGTTATTGTCATAGGTGATAAATTCTGCCTTGGAACAGGTGACGGTATTGGAGTTTTCAGTGGACTGATCAGTAAATAGAATGGCCAATGGTGCCGTTCCTGCGGTATTGTCAGCATTGAAATTGGCCACCAAAGCTCCGGCAGGAACATTGTTGATGGTGTAATTGCCTTGAGTATCTGTGGTAGTTGACAAACCTGCTACGCTAACTAATGCACCCGACACGGGTTCTCCATTTAATGCGTTACTCACCATTCCGGTAAGGGTCGACGTGCCGCCTGAGCCATTCACAGTAATAAAACCATTTTTAGTTTCGGTGTTCGAGTTGATTCCATCACCTACAGTAAGGCTAACATTGTAGGTTCCTGCTGCTGTATATACATGATTGGGGTTTTGTTGCGTAGAAGTTGATCCGTCACCAAAATTCCAAAGCCAGGAAGTAATGTTCTTGCTGTTCAATACAAAGGGAGTGGGAGCCTTTTTGGGATAGTTCTCATGGAACTTTCCGGGCGCATCTTCCTGAATAACATTGTGTATGGTTAATTGTCCGTTGGATCCATTGATGTCGCAAACATTCCAATAGAGGCCGGTGCCTGTAGTAGGTATTTGCAAGGTCTGTATTAACCCATTGTCGTTATATATTTGTAAAACGGCCTGAGAGGTGGTGATCTCAGGAGATCCTGAATAGTTATAGATATAATACTGGTAAGTACCCTCAAACATTTGATAAATGGTCATGGTTTCGGGGCCGTATCCAGAGGTTACATCATGATCGAGGGCTGCATAGGGTGCTGAAGTGGCACTTCCCTGGTTGTTATAGAAAATATGATAGGTCTGCCCTTGGATGTTTGGCGTGTCAAGGTGTGAGTCGATATCTAAGGGTGAGGCACCCCAGTTGAGAACAAATCGCATCGATCCTTCCAACAAGGTTTGGGAAAGCGAAATATTGAGGTTGAGTGTTTGACCCGGTTCAATGATAACCTGGTTGTTGATATAGGTGATGTATCCTGTTTTTGAGCAAGTTACTGTTTGAGCGCCTTCGGAAGATTGATCGCTAAAATTTACCGATAAGGGTGCGTCCCCTTGCGTAACGTCTGCGTTAAAATCTGCGTTAAGTGTACCCGCAGGAATATTGGTAATGGTATAGTTTCCTTCCGAATCTGTGGTGGTCGATAATCCGGCAATTTCAACGGTAGCTCCGGCAACGGGTTCTCCATTGAAAGCGTCCGAAACCATGCCGGTAAGGGTGTTTTGCTCCGATATGGTAGTGGTAAAATCAAAATCATCTACCATAAAAATAAAGGCATCGTTCGAAACACACTGAATACCAATGTAGATGGTCTGACCATTGTAGGCGTTTAGGTCAAAAGTTTTTTGTTGCCAGGTAACCGGAGCTTCTAAATAGTTGCTTCCCGAAATAATGGTAAAACTGGAAGGATCGGTATTGGTGGTAGAAACCCCAACTTTATAGCGTTCCAATCCATAGTCAGCTGTATACGATTTAACCCAAAAGGATACTGAAGTATTGGTTCCTGCAATTAAAGGTGTTGAAATTAGCCAATCGTTGTTGGGAGGAGCTGTGGCGGCAAAACAAGCAGCATACTTCGATCCGGTATGCGCCTGAATTCCTGCGTCCGTTTGGGCTGGAGTGGTGGCAGAAGGATTAAAAACCATAAACGCCTGTGGAGCATAAATATTGGTCCAATCTACATCAGTAATTCCGTAAGTTTCTGAACCATCTACGTCCACCAGCGTCCAGGGACTAAAAGTCAAAGCAAAATTTGAATAGGATTCAAATCCTTCGCTAAAGTCAGTAACTGCCTTAGTCTGGCTCGCCTGATTTTGCAACAGGTCGGTCATTTGTGCTGCTTTCCCGATGGATTTTTGTAGCGATTGTGCTTGCGTCGCTATGAAAGCGAACAAGGTGAATAAAATAATAAAGTAAGTCTTTTTCATTGGAGTATTTTTAAAGGTTGCACCAAATGTACAAACTAAAGCTTTGATGTCAAAA
>JBFHGX010000343.1:0-2233 GCA_041582875.1 Bacteroidales bacterium
GCAAAAAACCCGGGCCTCATCCCTTACATACTCCTTAAGCTCCAGTGGTTCCAGTATTTTAACATCCCGTGGCAACCCCATAACAAACCGACCAACTCCTTCCAATCCGCAAACATTCGTTTGAAATTGCCATAAATTGTCGTCTTTCTGTTCGATGTGTTTGGCCGCTAACGGAAATTCCTCGATGAGCAGGTTGTATGCACGTAAACTCAATTCTAAATATACAGGGATCGATTGGCTGGAACTAATTCGGAAGACATCCATACGAGAAGCCTTATGAAGGTCAGAAAACTGAGCTGCCGCTCCGGTAGTACTTACCGAGCGAATACGAGCGGTTTTAAACAGCTTGTTTTGCCGACTCTCCGGATCGAATGCCCATAAAGCAATAAAATTTGAAGTAAATGCAAAGGGCTCCACCAACCGATCGCGAACCAGCTCTCCATGCGACGACCGATAGGAACGAAGTATAACCTGCTCCTGGTTTTCAATGGCCAAATGCAGTTGGTGTACGGTTACAGAATGTGCTTTGTTGACAATGGTTTCGGCTACTTTGCCAAAATGATACACAGCATAGAGTTTTTCGGTGAGTTGCTGCTTAAGCAGATTGGTTTCGTCAATACTGTGAATGGCCTGAGAAAGAATCCAGGCCTCTTCTTCCGTAAAGTACAGTAGATCGCTGATGGGCTTAAAAGGGGTTGAGTTGGTTGCCATGCGATATCGGTGATTGATTTTTTCAATGGCAAATCCCGCATCTTCAAAGGTTTGTAGATACCTGCGAACGGTTCGCTCTGAAATTTCATTTCGTTTGGCAAGTTCCGCTATACTATAGGTTCGTCCACCAGTAAGCGAAAGAATAATTCTGAGCAATCGCTCAAATTTAGCTTGTTCAAGCATAGGAATATCTTTTTGGGTTAGGATACGATCCAAAATTACGAAAAAAATCATATTCCATCCAACGAACCCCGCGAAAAAAAATTGACAGATTTGATTGAAATATATAATCTGTCAATACGCATCTCCTTTCATCAGGAGGACCAAATATCCTTTTTTTGATTGTTTTTTTTGAAAGTAGGGGAGGGGTGTCGCATTGCTTATATGGCTACCGCAATTGTAGTATATACAAACAACAATTGCCAATAAATACCACGAATCCACGTCTTCTGTTGGTTTTAATCAGGAGTTCGGCCTTTGTTGGCAGAAATGATATTAAAACAAAAACCCGCCGGATAATGTAGCGGGTTTTTAAAATACAGGCCGTAGCCTTGAAGGTATGTTAAAGTATTGCTGCGTTTAAAACTAAATCAATTCAAATTTTACTTTCATAAATACCTTTTGACCGGAATAACTTGCCAGGTTAGGATCTTGCATCTTTTCGATGGAATTCACAACATGACGGTTCATCTCTGGAGAAACACTGTTGGAAGCATCTACCTTCAACGATCCATCGTCCTGTATAATCATGCTTACCACCACACAACATTGTGTTTTATCTTCGATGGCAAATTCAGGATATTCGATGTTGGTTTTTACCAACTCAACAACAGAGCTTCTTACAGCTTTAGATGCGGGAACGGGTTCGCTTGCAAAAGCGGTGGCTGCTACAAACATGCACAGCATAAAAATGGTTGCAATTCTTGATTTCATGACTTTTGTATTTTAAATGAATAAACATTAATGGTTGCATATTGAGCTTAACCAACGGCGTGCCAAGAATTATTATGGTCAGTAAATCAGTAACATACGACAAAACGCTGCTCCTCACATAAAAAATATCCTATTATAACCTGTTCGGCATTGTAACAGCATTGTACAAATGCGAACACCCCATATCTATATGATTAACAATATGTTAAAATAATTTTAACATTCACAACATCTACAAAACTATGTTTTGCCTTTCAAGTACTCCAACACAGTTAATCCCGTTTCAAGCGTCCTCGCTTGAATGGCCGTAGGCCACAACCTGTTCAACATTCGACATTCAGCGTTCGATATTCGATATTATTCATCTTCTCACCCTTTCCCACCTTTTTCCTTTCAAGATTCCTCTGTCCACTTGCTGCATACCTCGCCACCTAAATTGCAAGGACAGAAAAGTGAGATATTCAGGGATTTACATTATTTTCCTCTTTGCGCCGCTCCGCCATAGCGATAAACTCAAAGCGCGCGTTAGCGAGTCTATTGTATCACATTCCACTTCGTGTCTCTCTGCCTTTGCGGTTAAAAATCATGC
>JBFHGX010000344.1:0-2188 GCA_041582875.1 Bacteroidales bacterium
CCGGAAAAAGAAGCTTGGTACGGCTTAGAAGCCGGATTCCTGACCAATAAAAACAGCAACTTTTTTGCTGACGACACTTACCGGCTAGGATTTATAGTAAGTCCGGTGGAGAAAGTAAATATCAAACCTTTCTTGTACTTTGAGGACAGTTTTCAAAAAATATATCCAGGCATTGGGATCACCATCGATTTTTAAAGAAATAGTGAAATCCTAATACCCGAACAGTCTGAGGTTAGAAAATGTATTAAACAATGTCTTTTCTACTGTTTACCCGTCATATCAAAGGTTTTACGGGAGCCTCCTTTGGTGTGGTTTGGTGATTTCTTGCCATTGTAATATTTCATGGCTTCAGGCATCCACTTTTGCAAATTGGAAATGCGGGTTTGATCAGAAGGGTGCGTGCTTAAAAATTCAGGGGGTTTTTGTCCTGAGCTATTGGCACTCATCCTTTGCCAAAAGGCCACAGATTCTTCAGGGTTATATCCGGCCATAGCCATAAAAATCAATCCCAAATGATCAGCCTCACTTTCGTGCAAACGACTATAGGGAAGTATGGCCGCCACTTCTGTACCGGCACCATAGGCCATCATCCAGAGAGCCTGTGTCTCTTCGGGTTGGTCATTCAGCGCCACAGCAAGACCGACAGAACCTGCCGATCGCAATAATTCCTGACTCATGCGTTCTCCGCCATGTTCTGCAATAGCATGGGCAATTTCGTGCCCCATTACCACAGCCAAACCAGTTTCATTTTGAGTAATGGGCAATATTCCTTGGTAAACAACCACCTTGCCTCCAGGCATACACCAGGCATTGGCCTGGGGATCGTTCACCAGATTAAACTCCCAACTGTAGCCATCCAACAAGCCGGATAAGTTGTTCTTAGCCATGTATTGTTCCACCGCAACCTGAATATTTTTACCTACTTTTTTTACCATTAAAGCATCAGGGGAATTGTTTACGGGAGGATTCTCCTTTAAAAATTCGCCATATTGCTGATAGCTCATCGACATGAGTTCATTGCTCGGTATCATGTTAAGCTGCTTTCTTCCCGTAAGGGGAACCGTACTACAAGAAGATAAGAAAAAGAAGGCCAAAAGACCAATAGCATAGCGTGTTTTCATGAAGCACCAATTTAGTTTATTCATCAAAAGATTTTCCTTGTAGATGAATCTTATTTATAAACAGTAAAAATAAACAAGTATTATTACAATTCAAAACAAAAAAAAGACCCCTAAAATTTGACCATGATACCGATGGTCGGAAGCACTGTTCCTGAATAATTATCAATGCTTTCAAGCACATAATCCTGACCATTATTGATGGTTTTATAGCTTCCGTCAGGATTTTTTTCGCGGATGATATATGGCTGACCTTCGTTTTGGAAATTGTAAACATTTTGAATATCGAGGTAAAACATCAAAGTCCATTTATTGTAGAAGTACCTTTTATCGACCCGTAAATCCAGTTGATGAAAGGAATTGGCACGTTTATCATTCAATTGATTGTAATCCAGGTAAGGACCTCCTTTGGCGTTCCAGGCTTGCACATTAGCTGACACCTGTAAATCGTAAGGTGTATAAGGCAATCCCCCAACAAATCGCCATTTGCCCCCAATGCTCCAGTTGCGCTTTAAATCCTTGGTAGCAGTTAGGGTAATCAAGTGACGGCTATCCCACGATGATGGAATATAATCGCCCTGAAGATCAGTAAAAAGACTTCTTACGAAAGTATAAGAACCAATGAATGTAAAGGTTTTAAAACGCATTCGGTTGAGCAATTCAAATCCATAGGCCCGGCCTTTTCCAATGGATGCTACGGGAACAGCACCTGAAACACTGCTATAATCAGCACCCGTATTGGCCACACTAGCACCCGTAATGCGATCGATGGGATATTGAAAGTAGTTTTTATAAAAACCTTCAGCCGACCACATCATGTGCTTATTTACCACATGTTCCAAGCCCAGAATATAATGATTAACACCAATATAAGTGGCTGATTTATTAACCAAAACATCCTCGCTATTGGCATAACCAAGTGTAGTATAGGCCGGTAGCTGATAATATCTTCCCACGCTGGCATTGATGGTAATTCCCTCCCTAAACAAATAAGAAGCCGATAATCGAGGAGACAGTTGTTTCAAAGGGTTATTCATGCTCGAAGAAAATGTGTTGGCATCCACACGAAC
>JBFHGX010000345.1:0-2183 GCA_041582875.1 Bacteroidales bacterium
CGAAGCCCATGTGGGTATGGCTACTGCGGAATTTAAAGTAGGAAGTTATAAGGAATTTACAGCAAATGTGCTGCCCAGAGTTGCTAAATTGGGATACAACACCATACAATTGATGGCCATTCAGGAGCATCCTTATTACGGATCATTTGGCTATCAGGTGAGTAGCTTTTTTGCTCCTTCCAGTCGATTTGGTACTCCTGAAGATTTGATGGAGCTCATCGATACAGCGCATGGGTTGAAGATTTCGGTTATTCTTGATATTGTACATTCGCATGCGGTACGCAATGCCAACGAAGGCCTGGCTCGTTTCGATGGGTCGGATTATCAGTATTTTCATGCAGGCATCAAAGGAGATCATCCTGCGTGGGATTCACGGTGTTTTAACTATGGGCGCGATGAAGTCGTACATTTTTTATTGTCGAACATCAAGTATTGGATGGAGGTTTTCCATTTTGATGGATTCCGCTTCGACGGTGTGACGAGCATGCTTTACAATCACCATGGCTTAGGTGTTGATTTCGGTGGTTACGATATGTATTTCAATGGTGATCAGGATGAAGATGCCATTGTTTATTTGTCGATGGCCAATTTGTTGGTGCATGAAATCAGTAAAAAAGCCATTACCGTGGCCGAAGATGTCAGCGGTTATCCGGGTATTGCTTCTCCCTTTTCGGATGGGGGAATGGGGTTTGATTTTCGCATGTCGATGGGCGTAGCCGACTACTGGATCAAAATCATCAAGGAGCGAAAGGACGAGGAGTGGCTCATGGGCGAGATGTTCTATCAGTTGTCGAATAAACGTGCCGATGAGCGAACCATCAGTTATGCTGAGTGTCACGATCAGGCGATGGTAGGAGACAAGACGATTATATTCAGACTGTTGGATGATAAAATGTACACATCCATGCGCAAGATCGATGAGGATGTGGTGGTCGATCGGGGCATGGCTTTACATAAAATGCTGAGGTTGGTTAGTCTGGCCACAGCCGGCGATGGTTACCTCACTTTCATGGGAAATGAGTTTGGTCATCCCGAATGGATAGATTTTCCACGTGTTGGGAATGACTGGAGCTACGCTTATGCCCGTCGTCAGTGGAATTTGGTTGACAACAAGCAACTGCGTTACCATTGGTTGAGTGATTTTGATCAATCCATGATAAAACTGGAGAAAAAGGCCAAATGGCTCTCAAAACCCTTGAACATACTTGTGCAACACGATGGCGATCAGGTTTTGATATTTAGCAGGGCTGATTTGTTGTTTGTGTTCAATTTCAATCCAACCATTTCCTTTACAGATTATGGTTTTCAGGTTCCTGAAGGGGAATATCAGGTGGTGTTAAATACCGATAACAAAAAGTTCGGAGGTTTTCATCGCAATGATGACACAATCACTCATCCCACAGCAAGAATGGGTGAAAAATCGGGACTCTTACTGTATTTGCCCAGCCGTTCGGCGATGGTACTAAAAAGATTATAAAGGCTGTTTTTAAAATATTGCCACGAAGACTCTAAGTCTCTAAGGAACACTAGGAATTCATTTCAACAGCCTATGGAGCTGTGATTTTCCATTCGTTGTTTGAAATACCTATCTGATTAATAAGTTCCTGAAAATAAGCCTTATCAAAACGGGTGAGCACATGATTGGCTTTCGTTAACAAGTGTTTGGCATCTGGTTTATCCAGCGGTTTGCTTTCATCGGTCACCATGACGAACGCGCCCGGTTGAAAGTGATGGCGTAAGGTGTTTGACTCCACCACGATAAGTGTGTTTTTATCTATTGTGGTAAAAAAGGCTTTCATGGCTTGGGGTAACGATTCCTCAGAAGAGCGCATGAAAAAAGAACGCACTGCGCCAGCCGTTAGAAAACGTTGGGTATCTTTATGGTCGCCCTGAGTTTTTTCTTCTTCGATAATGAAAGGCTCTTTCAATTTATCACCATGCCAGCCATGAACAGCATCATCGCCGGGTTTTATGTTTGAAATTTTGAGTGCAACAATGGAATTGTTTTTTGCGAAATGATGAATCAGCATTTCAGCGAAAGTGGTTTTTCCGACAAATCGTCCGGTTCCACCCACTATGAAAAGAGCAGGCAAGGTTGTCAATTGTTGTTCTTTGTTGGAGGTCATGGCTCAATGAATTTAAATGTAATAAGAAGAAAACAAATCAAAAGTATGACCTTGACG
>JBFHGX010000346.1:0-2174 GCA_041582875.1 Bacteroidales bacterium
AACAAAGAACAAAGAACAAAGAACAAAGAACTTACCCAACACCCAACAGCTCACACCCTCCAACCCCACCAATCTCAATTTTATAATGCAATCATGAATAGGAGCGGCGGGCAGGCCGTCAAAACAGCGGGCAGAAGCGGGTGAATGGCCAGTGATTAGCCCTGCTTTACAAGGCGTTTACGTTTGTATGCGCTAGCATACACTACTTGTTTAGCAGGGCTTATTGCTGGACAGAGCGGGCAGGCGCTTTGGTTTTGACATGGCTTTTTTGCTTACTTTTTTTGCCTCAGAAAAAAAGTAAGTGCACGTCCTGCACAAGGACATCCAAATCAAATATAGAAAAGTCAACCCTATTCAGGCAACCTCAGCCCTTCGTCATTCGATATTCAGTGTTCGACATTCGATATTTAGCCTTTTCCACCTTTTTTCCAGCCAACAGCCAAAATCCACTCACCATTCCCTCATCTAGGTCCCCAAAAAACCTACAATGTCTAACGAATCATCCCTCTAACATTTAACAATGCCCAAATTCAGCCTTCCATATTTTTCGTTCAACCCAATTCACTCCAATTACCTATATTTGTAAAAAACTAAAAACACCATGCAACTGCCCCTGCGACCTGAATTATTCTGGGATGTGGATATCAATACCCTCGATGAACAGACCCACAAAAACTACATCATTCAGCAAGTATTCAACTATGGCGAAATCTCAGAATTCAATGCGATTATGCACTACTACAATCGCGACACCATAAAAAATGCTATTTGTAAAGCTGGGTATCTCGACCCCAAAACATTAGCATTTGTGCTCACCTTCTTCAACCTCCATAAAAACCAATTGCTATGCTGCACAAGGAATCAGTCACATCCGACACATTGGAACTCATAAAAAAGCTCCAGACAGATCCTCTTTTAGCAAAATTTATTCTTGTAGGTGACACCGGTTTATCCCTCCAAATAGGCCACCGAAAATCAATTGACATTGATCTATTTACCACCTCTGAATTTGATGTACACCAATTATTGCAGCACGTAGAATATACATATCAGTTTTCTATGCAATTTATGCATGGTAAAACACTTAAAGGTATCATAAACCATGTATTTGTCGACTTTATCTACCATCCTTACCCGGTGATTCGACCTCCAAAAGCCATAGACGGTATCTCCATAATATCAAAAGAAGACATTGCTGCCATGAAATTGAATGCAATCACCACAAACGGAACCCGAGTCAAAGATTTCATTGACATCTATTTTCTTTTGAAGGAATTTACGCTTAATGAAATACTGAATTTCTATGCCGAAAAATACAACCATCAAAACACATTTCATGCCCTTAAAAGCCTTACCTATTTTCAGGACTTAGATACCCACCCATGGCCTAATATGATCCTGGAAAAACACCTTACTCCCGAAGAGCTAAAAAGCAATATTATCGCTCATTCCCAAGCCTATCTTAATCAATTATAAATTTCAGACTCACCCCCGTTTCAAGCGTCCACACTTGAAATATCCATCCCCTTTTTACCATCCACCTCTGAGCGAGGTGCTTTTTTTCTCCGTTCACCTCTTAGCGAGGCCTCTTTTTTTTCGTTTAACTCTGAGCGAGGAACGAGCGTGAGAGTCTAGTGAACCAACGACAACACATTTTTTTAACCAACCACCATCCCCCAACCACAGAAGATGCCAACAGCCAAAGGCCAAAAGCCAAAAGCCATTATCTCCGACTCCCCCGATTCTCACGGCATTCCCATCGCACCTCCCCACCCCAATGCCTCAGAAATAAACGATTGTGATGGTTTTCATCTTCGATTTAAGATCTGTTTTATTTTTCAACGTTTAACTCTGAGCGAGGCACGAGCGTGAGAGTCTCGTGAACCAACGACATCTCGTTTGTTTTCTAACCACTAACCACTAACCACTAATTCACCAGATATCTCCTTATTCCACTCCATCTGCAACACCCAATAACCATTAAAAAGCCAATCCTTTCCGCAGCCTCCATTCCATTCCGTCGATATGACAACTATAAAATGAAGTCCCCCAACAAAGAACAAAGAACAAAGAACAAAGAACAAGGAACAAAGAACAAGGAACCAAGAACCAAGAACAAAGAACAAAGAACACGCGTCCCATTATCCACGCGTCAGCCCTTCGTCATTCGATAT
>JBFHGX010000347.1:0-2162 GCA_041582875.1 Bacteroidales bacterium
GGTCCGGCACCAACCTTCTGTGTGGGCGACCCCTTCACCTACACTGCAGCCGTTAATCCTGTTACACACATTACCAATACCGTTACCGCAGAAACCATCCTGACAGGCGAATTTTCTGCACGTGTTGAATTTGAAACAGATATTGTTGGTATAGAACCCACTTTTGAATGGGTAGGTGTCGCTTCTGATCCAGCTGTTTCAGGATGGGTTCAGTCAGGTACAGGCGATTTGGTCGAAATGCAATTGTTTATTGACAATATCCCAACAGCACCTGAGCAAGCTTCAGTCACCTATACCATTACTCCATTTGCCAATGGATGTCCGGGTGAAGATTTTACTTATACAATCAATATTCTATCCATTCCAAGTCCGTTTAATCTGGCTGTTTCCGGTTTAAACGAAATATGTGATGATGGCAATTCTTGTGTCGACATGACCTTGGACGGATCACAAATTGGTGTTAACTATCAATTGTTTATCGACGGAATGTATGTCAATGGCAGTGATAAACTAGGAACAGGATCACCGTTGTCGTGGTGTTATGGAGTGGCAGGAGTTTATACAGCCATTGGTACCAACTTGCTGAGTGGCGTTAGCATTGATATGACGGGAAGTGCAGAGGTAATTACACGGCCTCAACCTACTGAATACACTCTAACCTATTTGCAACCAGGCGATAATTGTTTGCCTATCATACCGCATTTGGTAGGGTCAGATGCCAATGTAACCTACGAACTTAATTTTGAAGATTACAATGGATTTTACTACCCTGCCATCGAAACATTGAATGGAACAGGTGCACCGATTGACTTTGGAACTCAAATTGAGCCAGGGTATTATTCGGTAGTAGCCACCATCGACTATGGTAACATCTCATGTGTATTAAATTTGAACGAAATTCTGGTAGCTGATTCTGTACCCAAACAATTTGATATTATCCCTCAGGGAACCATCTGTGAAAATACAGAAGATTTGTGCTTGTTGGCATCCGAACCCGGAATTAACTATCAATTATGGCTTAATAACCAGCCTGTAAGTGCGGTTATTCCGGCTGATCCGGCTGGAGGATCCATCTGTTTTGGACCATTAGACTCGCCAGGTACCTATCGCATACATGCCATAAACCCTATGTCAGGTTGCGAAATTTTCTTTGATGAAGAAGTACTCGTAAATCCTCAGCCCATCGTTTATCTTATGTCGCCTGACGAAGCGTGCGCCGGATCTGATATTACTCTGAACGGATGCGAAGAGGGTGTTGAATACTATTTATATGTTGAGCCAGCCACCAAACAATATATCGAAGTTCTTGGTCCTGTTTTTTGTAATGAAGGAATGGTGTATTTTGGTCCACAGTCTTTAGAGGGTGTTTACCGCATTAAAGCTGTTAACCCGCTTACCAATTGCGATGTGTGGATGGATGGTACTACCACCATTTTAGCTTCTCCTGAAGTCTTTGCCATAAGTCCGCAAGCAGGAGGATGTTCTCCAGTAGAAATTTATATGGAAGACTTCGAGTTGGATGCCACCTATTATCTGTACAGAAACACAGAACTTGTAGCCACCGAGGACGGTCTTGACGGGTCTGTTAACTTTGGACAGCAAACTCAAGTAGGGCTTTATACAGTGAAGGCACAGATTATTCATCCTAGTGGCCTTCAGTGTTGGAGCGATATGCAAGGAACTGTTGAAATATACAATGAAGCTCAAATATTTTCACTTCTTCCTCAGGGACCAGTTTGTCCGGATGTGAGTTTCCATTTATCAGGATCAGAACCTGATGTTGAATATAATTTATGGAGTGCTGTTTCGGGTTTAATAGAAACAGTTACAGGAACAGGAAATGTAATTTCATTTGGTTTACAGTCTGAGCCTGGTGAATACTGGGTAGTGGCTGAAACCAATACTGGCTGTGAAACTCAGATGGATGGCTTACGAACGATTAGTGAGACCCCGGATTTGTTTGCCTTGATACCCATGGGACAATGGTGTGAAAATGAACCTGTAACCATTACCTTGCCTGCATCACAAATTGGAATTACTTATCAATTGTACAGAGACAATTCCTCTAGTAATCCATTGGCTGAAGTTCAAGGAACAGGGGCAGCCCTTGATTTCGGAATTTATTCAGACATAGGAGTCTACACCATTAAAGGGGTTCACAA
>JBFHGX010000348.1:0-2134 GCA_041582875.1 Bacteroidales bacterium
TCCATGCAAATGTCGGGTCAAAAAAGCGGACAAGGACAATGCAATAGTCCGGGAGCCGGAAAAAAACCTTCATTGGAAGATATTATGGAAGGACAAAAAAAGCTTGGCGAGCGGATGAAGAAAAATGGTAAAAAGGAAGGTGGAGAAGGGGCGGGAGGCGTAAATGGCAATAGTCAGGAATTGGCACGAATGGCTGCTATGCAAGGTGAAATAAGGAGACAACTTCAGGATTTAATCGATGAGGTAGAAGCTTCAGGACAAAATGGTAATAACCTGAATAAGATTGCAGAAGAAATGCAAAAGACAGAAGAAGACCTTATTCACAGAAAGTTCCGTCAGGAAACAATCGAAAGACAAAAAGAAATAGAAACCAGACTATTGCGTTCGAAAGAAGCCATGCAGGAACGTGAAAAAGAGAAAAAAAGAGAATCTTCAGAAGGAAAAAATCGCCAAAACAGAAACCTAAATCAACAACTTAAGTATAAGGACATTGAAAAAGGACAGGAAGATATTTTATTAACTGTTCCGATTGAAGTTTCGCCCTATTACCTTGACCTGTATAAAAAGTATTTGTTTAAGCTAGAAAACGAAAAAGATGATAGTAAATAGCCCTTGTTCGATGACCATCGATGCTCACAGTTCTATTCATGATATAGAAAAATTTACGGAAGGTTTGTGCGACCAGTTGTTTGTTAATGAAACCTACTTTGGCAATATCCTCATGACCCTGAGCGAGTTGTATAATCTCGTCCGTTCACAAGGTGGTGAAAATAGAATAGACATTTCTTATAACACTGATTTTCTGTTACTTAACATTATTATTAAGGGTATAGATCAGATTTTACTTGATGAATTATCATACAAGATTGCATTGGATGACTTGGATAACACTCAACTAGATGAAAGGGTTTTTTTAATACAAACCCTTTCGGATAATATTAGTATTGTTGAAGAAAAAACACTTGAACTATCTTTCGATATCAGTGCCATTCACCATAAAATCTATCGTGAGCGCGCACAACTATTGCATGAATATTTCAAGAAAAGGTCGAATATAAAGGTAGTATCTGACAATGATCACCATTAATTACCATACCGATTCAGAAATTGGCAAAGACCAAACCAAACTTCTCAAAAAATGGATTGGTAGTTCAATTTTCAGAGAAAACAGAATTGTGGGTGAAGTGAATTATATTATTTGTAACGACGAGCAACTTTTAGAAATAAATCAACGATTTCTAAATCATGATACCTATACAGACATTATCACTTTCCCAACTTCACAAATCACACAAATTATTTCAGGCGAAATCTATGTGAGTATCTCACGAATAATTGAGAATGCAACATTGAATAAAGTATCGGTTTTTGATGAATTTTGCCGTGTATTCATACACGGAGTACTTCATTTAATAGGATATAACGACCATACTCCCGCCGAAAAGAAAGAGATGCGTGCCAAAGAAGATTATTACTTAACTTTGCGCCCATAAACAACATTGTTCCACGTGAAACATATTGCTATGTTTGAACCATATGACATCATTGTTGTAGGTGCAGGACATGCCGGATCGGAAGCGGCTGCAGCAGCAGCTAATTTAGGATCGAAAACCCTGCTAATCACAATGAATTTACAACGAATAGCACAAATGTCCTGCAACCCAGCGATGGGCGGTGTGGCTAAGGGCCAAATTGTCCGAGAAATTGATGCTTTAGGCGGATATTCTGGTATTGTGACAGATAAAAGCATGATTCAATTTCGTATGCTAAACAGATCAAAAGGTCCCGCCATGTGGAGTCCAAGGGCCCAGAGCGACAGAATGCAATTCGCACAGGAATGGAGAAACATGCTCGAAAAAATCGAGAATTTGGACTTTTGGCAAGATACAGTTACAGAATTAATTGTTGAAAATAATCAAGTCTCGGGTGTCATAACAGGAATGGGACAAAAGATTTTTGCCAAATCAGTTATTATTACAGCAGGGACATTTCTGAATGGTAAGATTCATATTGGTAAAAAACAATTTGGTGGTGGTAGGATAGGTGATACAGCCTCCTTTGGTATTACTGAACAATTGAAAACATTAGGATTTGAGGCAGCCAGGTTAAAAACGGGTACACCTGTTAGGGTAGA
>JBFHGX010000349.1:0-2123 GCA_041582875.1 Bacteroidales bacterium
AATCCTCAACAGCACATACAAAGAAGTTACGCGTACTCAAGATCTGTTTCAACTTTCGCTACACCTTGATTTGCACTATCGTGTTTCGCGGCATGTGATGCTAAAAATCGGCCCATCGTTTAACTATTTTACTCATCCCATTTACCAAAACGCATCGGTTGCTAATCCTTACTCCTGGAGTATAGGTGCCGGAGTACAATATAATTTTTAATCATACAACTATATGGACCACAGGATTCCCTTTATACAGAAGTCAGTAACTCAAACATACTATTTGGTTTTTAGAACTCCGATCATGAAAAAACTCATTGCTACTGCATACCTCTTGCTCTGTTTCCTAATAATTCAGGCTCAAGAACCTTCCGGAATTTTGTCCCAAAGGATCGATATAGCCTCAATTCAGACCATTTCACAACAAATTTCAGAAACTTCAAGAGATACCTGGGACATCCAATTTTCCATTGATATACATAACCTAACTCCCGGAGGTGTTGTTTCCGGTGCTGAAACCGATGGGGAGTTTGTTTATGCATCCGAATGGAATTCCTCTGAATTCAGAAAGTATGATCTTTCAGGCACGTTGATTGAGACATTTAGCATTCCCGGGGTGAACAAAATACGCGACTTAACCTATGATGGTCAATACTTTTATGGAGGTAGAGCTACCGATACGTTGTACGTGATGGATTTTGAAAATAAATTGTTGATCAATAAAATTCTTGTTTCACATACGGTCAGGGCTTTGGCTTATAACTCAGATCTTGAGGTGTTTTATGTGAATAACTGGGCAACCGATATTTTTATTGTTAACAAGCTTGGTGCCACAATAGGGCAATTTCCATTAGGTAGCTATGGCAGTATTTATGGCCTGACCTATGACAACTGGACCCTTGGAGGGCCGTATTTATGGGCTTCGAGTCAGGAACCTGTTAACAGCAATACACTGGTGCAATATAGCCTGAATACCCAGGCGGAAACTGGCTTTTACATGGATTTGGGTTACTTGTCTACCACTCAAATTGTAGGAGGATTGTTTAGTCGTGCGCAGTTGGTGGCGGGTACCGCAACCTTAGGTATCGTCATCCAAAATGATAAGATTTTTGGATTGGAACTGACTACTATCAACTCACCCTGTAATCCTCCTTATGGACTCAATGGGTTATCTTTGGGAGATGGCGTAACCCTGAACTGGAATTCTCCAATTCAGTCAGCTGATTCTGTAGGAGGATACCATCTTTTCAGAAATAATATTTTAATCAATAGTACATTGATTGTGGATACCGTATATGCAGATCTTGATTTAAATCCTGGAACCTATAGCTATCAGGTTTCTGCTGTTTATCAGGATGATCAGGGTAATTTGATTTGTGAATCAGAGCGATGCGATCCGGTAGAGATGACCATTCTGGCTCCTTGCGATCCACCAACTCATCTGGTGGCCAACATGGAGGGGAATAATGCCACTTTACTCTGGAGTCCACCGGAATTCAATGCGAACTTCGTGGATGGGTATAACCTTTATCGAAATGATATTCGCCTCAATACAAATCTGATTGCAGACACCTTGATGCATGACAACGACTTATCCTATGGTAGCTATAGTTACAAAGTTACTGCTGTCTATCTGGATAATCAAGGCAATCTTTCTTGCGAATCCGATCCTGAAGGACCTGTTGTGGTTCATTCATTGGCGCCATTAACGCTTGGCGGAAATGTATTCGTTGGAACTGACAAAATGAATGGGGGAACAGTCGAGGCTGCTCTTTTTATTGATGATCAGGTTAGCGAAACTTTTTTAACCAACATCAACGATACATTGGGCTATTATTTTTTCTTTCCTTTTTATGAAAATCAATATTACATTCAAGCCAAATCAAATGAATATTCCCCTTTTAGTTCGTTGGTTCTTCCTACCTATTTTGGTGATGTTTTTCATTGGGAAGATGCTCCATTGTTGGCGCTGAGTCAAAACTTGTACAATGCAGATATACACATGATTCCTTTGACTTCGATGACCTCAGGGATAGGTTCCATCAATGGCAATATCAGTTATGAACAAACCACCATTGCCAGTTCGTCTGCAAAAGATATCTTGGTTTTCCTCTTGGATGAGTCGAATCATT
>JBFHGX010000350.1:0-2081 GCA_041582875.1 Bacteroidales bacterium
TAAACCAAGCAAACGATGAATGCAAAAAAGCGGAATTATTCTCTAGTTATTATTGGAATGTTTATCTTGTTACAATTGGGTGTGAAAGCGCAATGTAGTGCGGATTTTAGTTATAACGTGACTGGGCTACAAGTTCAGTTTAACGATTTGTCGGATCCTGGTACAGGATACACCATTGTTCAGTGGTTCTGGGATTTTGGGTATGGAGGAACATCTATGCAACCAAATCCATCGGTAATGTATTCATCTTATGGTGACTATCTTGTTACACTAATCATTACCTCTGACAATACCGGGACTACCTGTACAGACAGTAAATCCTACTTGGTGTCTGTATATGACGTTCCTGCGGTTGATTTTTACTTTAGCTCCCCCTGCTTGAATGAGCCTGTTCAATTTACGGTTGATGAATCGGTAACTGATATTGGTGCGGTGTCGGTTTTTGATTGGAATTTTGGCGATGGGGCGACTTCCAATAATCAAAATCCGACACATATCTATTCTAATCCTGGGACTTATCAGATTATTTTAACTATTGTAGACACCCTGGGGTTAAGTAATAGTGTGAGCCATGAGGTTGAATTATATCCATTGCCTACAGCAAATTTCGAGTTTTATCAAGCTTGTTTGGGAAGCACAACACAATTCACTGATTATTCTGTGGCGGCAAGTGGATATATCACCACCTGGGAATGGGACTTTGGCGACGGAACCACCCAAACCGTCAATCATCCTGATGACCCTGATGTAGAGCATATTTATATAAATACATGGACTTTTGCTGTAACACTTACGGTGACTACAAGTGATGGATGCCAAAATACTGTTATTCGACAAGTGCAAGTAAGTGAATCACCTCTGGCCGAGTTCAATTGGGAAGATGCCTGTTATGGTATGCCGATTCCTTTTTATGACTTAACATCCAGTGGCTTGGATATTATATCTTGGTATTGGGACTTTGGAGATACTGCTTCTGGTAGCAGCAACACAAGCGTATCTCAGAATCCAAATCATGTTTTTAGTGCCCCGGGTAATTATACAGTTACTTTGGTTGTGACTAATGTGGCAGGGTGTGACGATACGATTTCGCATGATTTAACTGCTGAAGAACTTCCGGATGTGTCGATGACCATAAGCAATGACCATCCTGAAATAAATGAACCTGTGCAGTTTATGGGTGTTTCGTCAAGCAACATTTCTACATGGTTTTGGGATTTTGGAGATGGAGGGTCTGCCATCACTCAAAATCCTGAATATCTCTATAACGCTTACGGTCAATATCTTGTTTCACTAACTGTAACTGATCTTGACGGTTGTGAAAACGAAACCAGTCAAATGATCCATGTTTATCCTCCACCTTTTTTCCCTGATAGCAATGCCATCTGGAACACCATTGGCAAAAACAACCTGCTCAATGCCAACTGGCATTTTCGCTATGGTATAATTGGAGATACCTTGATGTCGACGACCAAGGATTCCTTTGTTTACCATCAAATTTATCAATTGGACGACACGACCTTAACGATGTCCCATTCAACCTATTTTGGTGCCATCCGGACCACCGCCGACAAAAAGGTGTTTGTTAAATTACCTGATTTACCTGAAAGCTTGTTGTATGATTATTCTTTGGTAGTGGGCGATACGGCCTGGTTTACTGTAGGAGGGGGCGTTTGTGAGGATCAACCGGAATTTTGGGAAGAGTCGCATTACAAGGTTGTTTCCCTGATAGATTCGGTGGTGTTGTTGAACAATGAAACCCGTAACCGTTGGCATTTTCAGGATGGTGATACCTGGATTGAAGGTTTGGGAAGTGTGGAATGGTTTGGGTTGTTTAATCCGCTCATTACCAGCTATAGCTACTGTGGCGATTCGTATAGTTTCGC
Organism: Bacteroidales bacterium; assembly: GCA_041582875.1. GTDB lineage: Bacteria > Bacteroidota > Bacteroidia > Bacteroidales > F082 > UBA6244. Next base: position 1,884 of record JBFHGX010000350.1, read on the forward strand.
CTGTTTTAAAGAAGATGACAGGGCATTGTATATCGATCAGCCCGACTGTGAAACTTGTTTTTGCGATATGTTGTTGTCCGTTGACGAACCATCATACCATACTTCCTTCTTGAGTATCTTTCCTAATCCCGTAAAGGATAGGGTACATCTTTCCATCAATAATCAGGAGGTAAACAATGGTCAATACCAAGTCTTCAA
>JBFHGX010000351.1:0-2051 GCA_041582875.1 Bacteroidales bacterium
GAACCTCTTTAACCAACAGATAAGAAACCGGGTTTTTATGCGCGAATTTGAACTTGAAGGTGGCGATTTGCTCATGGTGGTTAAAAACAACTATTTCTGGTTGGGAAACGAATCACAAGCAGGATTCATCGCCAATGGGGATATGATTGAAGTATTGCGGGTAGTTAAAACAGAAGAAATGTTTGGCATGCAGTTCGCCGATGCGGAAATAAAACTGGTAGACTCCCCTGACGAAAAAGCAATAGAGGTAAAGCTTTTGCTTGACTCGCTTTTAGCAGATGGACCTGATATTACGCGTGACGAAATGGACAAACTTTTCCATGCTGTAGAAAATGAATACGGCGACTTACCAAGTCGAAAAGCACGATTGGCAAAAATAAAAAAGGATCCTTGGTACAACGCCCTGCACGTAAAATTTGGGTATGCCCTTACATGCCATAAAACTCAGGGCGGACAATGGAAAAAAGTTTTTGTTGACCAAGGATTTTTACCTGAAGAACAAGTTAACATCTCCTTTCTCAGGTGGCTATACACCGCAGTTACACGTGCGACGGAACAATTGTATTTGGTTGGATTCAATCCACTGTTTATCAAAGAGGAAACTGAATAGCCCTTGAACAATTACATCTTTCATTTCTAAGACAAGAATATAGCTTTTATTGCTTGCTTGTATTTCAACTCGTGCAGAACTATTTCCAAAATTGTACTATATTTACATCAAAACAAATTCTCATGAAAATAATTACTGTATTTTTCTCAATGCTTCTTCTACTCTCCGGTCTTAAGGCACAGGAGCCACGCTATCAAACCTACTCCACCTCATTCACTATTGTTGCAACCAAAGATGGTCAAGACATGGAGTGGCGCAACAAGAAAATCGACATGGTTTTGAATTATCAAACAGGTGATTTTATCGCCAATATTAAAGGTTCCGATTTTTCGAATAAAAATCAAGGACAAGCGGCGAACAATATCTCAGAAGCATCACCTGACAAAATTTTCAAGCTTTCCGGTATTTTCCCAATCGATGCATTGATTAATCAGCAAACTACCCATGCTAATTACCAGATAGAATTACAACTAACTAATGAAGATGAAAGTGTGTTTGAGCGTATTATGTTTGATATGTCAGTAACCAAACCGGGTGATGGCGAAGCGAGTTATCGCATTTTTATTTTGACGGGAACCCTTTATGCCAATCAGATTCAACTCCCAGCATTCGAAGGAATGGACAACGAGATAAAGCTACAGTTGTTTTTTAATGCTTATATGCAAAATTAGGGTTTGTCTTGCAACACCAACATAACGGTAGCGTAGGCCGAAACGCCTTCTCCTCTGCCCTCGAAACCTAATTTTTCGGTGGTAGTAGCTTTAACAGAAATCGCTGCCAAATCGGAGTTTAAACAAGAAGCTATTGATTTACGCATGGAATCGATAAAGGAACCAATTTTTGGCTCCTGCAAGACAACAACAGCATCCAAATTTCCTAGTAAATAGCCTTTGTCAAGGATGAGCTGATAAACATGTTTCAAGATGATGGTGCTATTAATATTTTCATATTGAACATCAGAAGGGGGAAAGTGCTGTCCGATATCACCAAGTGCCATGGCACCCAAAAGCGCATCAGCAATGGCATGCAACAACACATCAGCATCAGAATGGCCATCCGGACCAAATGCACATGGAATGGTTACACCACCCAACACCATCTTACGCCCGACAACCAGTTGATGAACGTCATAGCCAATGCCAACCCTAAAAGGTAACATCACTATTTGGAGGCTTTACCAACCTTATCTAAATTAAATATCAGGGAGAAACGCAATGTATTCTGCAATGGGTTTTGATCAGATGTTACCGGAATCAGGTATGAAAAATCCAACCCAAATACATTGTAACGCAAACCAACGCCTAAGGTGGCATATTTGCGGTTACCTTTGGTAAGGTCTTCATAATAGAATCCACCACGAAGAGCCAACACATCGGTATACCAATATTCTGTTCCGAAAGCAAAACTGAATTCACGCAATTCTTCTGAGAATCCTCCCGGA
>JBFHGX010000352.1:0-2037 GCA_041582875.1 Bacteroidales bacterium
ATCTGTTTCAAATTCAACACGTGCAGAAAATTCGCCTGTCAGGATGGTTTCTGCGGTAACGGTATTGGTAATGTGTGTAACAGGATTAACGGCTGCAGTGTAGGTGAAGGGGTCGCCCACACAGAAGGTTGGTGCCGGACCGGTTGGAATAATGGTATAAGTAACCGTCGCTCTGTGATCGCAGTCATTGACCAGAATATCATCTATAAAATCAATTCCGCCAAGTGTATTTCCAGTAACACAGGCTGTTGGGTCATCGACTGAAGTCCAAGTGAAAGTCGTTCCAGGCACGTCAGCAACAGGTGTATAATTCACATTTTCTCCTGAACAAACCATCATGAGGTTGGTACTTGTGATGGTTGGTTTTGGATCTACTACTATGGATATCTGTGCATCGGCTATGGTAAATCCATCGCTAATTTCAACTTGATAGTTAAAGGTTCCATCTTGCGGTGGAATCAGGCTGACCATCCAGTCTTCCAAATAAACCGCTGATGAAGGAAGCCCTGTCCAGGTATAGGTATAATCTTCAGGAAGATTACCATTTCCACCGGATGCATTGGCGGTAAGTAAAATGGTCCCGCCATCGCAAATGATGTTATCTGCATCATCTGAAGTAATATCAACGCTTAACAATTGACCCTGAGGGGTTACAGTAATAGTTTGTGTATAATCACATCCTTCTTCGTCAGTTAGATTCATTGTAAAATCCACTGGAAAAAACAACAAATCCGTTATAGGATTAGCAATATCGGTATCACCAGCAATAAAACCTGCTGGATTTGATGTCCATGAATATGTGTAATTCCCTGTACCGCCAGTTATTACACCAGCAATGGTTGTAGATATTCCCATGTTGATGGTCATGTCGGTATATGTGGAATTAAATTGAGGGTTCACTGTTACCACCAAATCAAAGGGGGCACCCTGGCAAAACGTGGGGGCAGGTCCTGTTGGGATGATGGTATATGTAACCGTTTGCTGACTTAATGAGCTATTTGTCAAATTTTGAACTATTTGTGATCCGTTGCCATCTGCATAACCTGAAATCTGGCCTCCTGAATTATCAATAGCCGTCCATTCGTAGGTACTTTGTGCAATGTTAGACTCAATCAAATAGTCTAAATCTTCACCTGAACAAATAAAACCAGTTGGAATGGAGGTTACATCCGGAGCAGGCTCAACCGTAATATCAATGTTACTTGATACGGTATTAAACCCATCATTGGCTTCAACAGTATAGGTATTGATGGATAAAGCATCTGGAACCAGGCTTACGATCCAAGGTTCAATGAAAACAGCATTGCCAGGTAATCCAATCCAGTTGTAGGTATATTGGGTTGGATCTCCTCCACCATTTCCACCCGTTGCAGTGGCCGTTAAAACAACAGTGGCATCCTGACAGACCGTGTTGTCAGCATCATCCGAAGTCAGGCTCACGCTCAATCCATTTCCAGTTGGGGTTATAGTTATTGTTTGGGTAAATTCACAGTTTTGGTCGTCGTGAGCAGTCAGGATAAAATCGACCGGAGCAGTTAGGTTTTGAGTCAAAGGATTGGCAATATCTGTAGCCCCATCAATCATATTAGCCGGGATAGATGTCCATGCATAGCTGTAATTTCCATTTCCTCCAGTTAAAATACCAGTAATGGTAGTTGAGGTACCCATGTTAATGGTTGCATTGTTATAGGTACTGTTAAATTCCGGATTTACTGTCACTTCCAAAGGATAAACCAGTCCTTCACAAAATGTTGGAGTAGGTCCTGTAGGAATAATATTATAGGTTACCGTCTGTTGGGAAGTACCACTATTGAAAAGAGTTTGCACAATGGAATTTCCTGAGCCATCAGCAAAACCAGTGATTTCACCCCCAGAGTTATCAGTAACTGTCCAGGTAAAGGAAGTTAAATTGATACTTGATACGATGGAATAATTTAGTTCTTCACCATCGCAAACAAATGCAGTGGGCAGCGAGGTAACTTCAGGATATTCATTTACCTGAATGATGATATCACCAGTAGCTGTATTGAAACTATC
>JBFHGX010000353.1:0-2026 GCA_041582875.1 Bacteroidales bacterium
GCAATACATCTGCGAAATCTTTTTTATAATCAACAGATAGAAGCGGTACATATTTTAAACTTAATCCTTCATTCACCGATAAGAAATACGGATCTGCTGGCCATTGAAAATGTCACTTTTTTATGTTTGTTAGATGGGGATGCCCCCCCCAATGTCATTAAGTTAAGCTATAAACAACTGGCACATATGCCCTATAGGTTTTTCTTTTTGCTTTCTTAGTGACGCTTCTTGGGTATTTCCTACCTTCTCTGATGGGTACGGACTCTTTGGCGACTGTTTTAATTATTGCATCCAACACCTCGTATATTTTTTCCATTTCCCAAAATATTTTCACAAAGCATTGCTTGATCTTTGCCAATATCGCTCTCTTGTTTGCTTTGTACTTATATTTCTTATTCTTCTTATTTGAAGCATAGTCAATCAATTGTTTACAGCTCATCATTGACAAGTTGTATGTCAATATGTTGGCAAAAAACTCCTGCTTAATTGAGTTTGGTTTCTTTCCTATAAAATTCTCCACACAAATGGCGTACTTCATGTCTTTATACTGCTCCTCTACTCCCCAGCGCAAGTTGTAGAGGGCTTTGAGTCTTGCAACCGTAAATGTTTTTGTGTCAAAAAGAGAAGTTACCAAATATTCTTCTTTTCCTGAATCAAGCATGATCTTTGTAAGTCGGACTTTAATTTTTTCTCCTTCAACATCAATGTAAGAGATGATATCGATTTGGTTACTTTTAATAAAGCGAATTACTTCCCGGCAAGCATTACTCTGCACGCGAAAGCAAAAATGACAGCCGGTTTGAAATACTTCTCGGAGAAATGTTCTGCCAAAATATCCTCTATCAAAAAGATAAAGGTTGTTATTTCCTAACTTGGATAGGTGTTCTAGTGCCTGTGCGGCTTCACTTTCCCTGTATGGTCCAATTGCTGCATCTACACAGATATTGTTCAATACATCTGCAGCAAAGGACACTTGTGCCTTTATCCATTTACCACTTTCTGATAACGCATTTTCACCAAATTCCTTTATTGTTTCTTTTGTTTTTGGTAGAGTGTAGACGGAACCATCTATGGCAATAAGCCTCAAACCGTAATACTTTTTAAAGCTGAAGGAATTGTAAAAATACTCCACCAACGCCCAGCATGCTGAGGAAAAAGCCGAATATTTTATTTTGTTTCTGCACTGGGTAAATGTCGAAGAAGTGACCTGTCTTATTTCTTCAGGGGTTTGGTAAAGCAAGGTGAAGAATGCATCAATTTCTGTTTGTGCCCTTTTATTAAGCATACTGCAAATAAACAGAAAGGCTGTTTTGAAACTCCAGACCCGATCTCGGCTGAAGTTCTGTGGAGACTCTTTGTGTTTTGAAATAAATTCCTCATTTTCAATGAAGTTTAACACAAAATCGAATAGTTTGGCATGATTTTTCTGGTGGACTCAACTTTCTCATAACTAATTGTTTATTAGATTTATATGTGATCAAATATACGGATAATCTCCCATCAAACCTAATATAAATCTGAAAATGAATTACTTAACCCTTAACTTAATGACATTATTCCGCAGGGAAGCGTTTATCAGGATACCATTGCTGTTGTGCAGGGTCAAACGTTTAATATGCCCATTGTAGCTGAGGGTGTTGGATTTGACCTGGTTACAGAAATGAAATTACGCGTTTCATACGATACCACACAACTTATATATCTCGGTCATGCCAATGAATTACTAACTTCTGCCACCATTGAAGAAAACCTGGATATATTAACCATAAACTGGGATGGAGCAGGGTCATCGGTCAATTTAACCTCGAGCGATACTCTGATGTATCTGCAATTTCAGTTCATTGGTGATAGCAACAGCTTGACGAGGATGTTACCCGGTTCTGTAGTATACAATAACGGAACACCCGTGGCTTCTGATTTTAAAGATGGACAAGTACTGGCCATTCTCTCGGTTGAGTTATTTAACCAACCCGATACGGCGGGAGTAGTTATAGGCGCTGGAAATTATTTTATAGGCGATTCTGTA
>JBFHGX010000354.1:0-1984 GCA_041582875.1 Bacteroidales bacterium
CCAGCTTTGAACGATAAGACCTTCAATCCTAACCACTGGACAGTCTTCATCCACTCAACCATTTGCTTGCGTTCCTTAACGGGACGGGTGGAAGGATGATGGCTCTCCATCAAATAGTCGATATCCTTATTTGTAAAGGCGGTATAGCGCGACCGCATCAATTGTTCAGCTGTTCCAGGGAAACTCTTTCCAGTAATAAAGGGTTCACAACATGTTGAATAGGGAACACTATTTCCACAAGGACAATTTTTATTTTTCATTTAACATTTATCCAGTTACTTCGAATACAATTTTCGTAACGCAGTTTGCAATGGGCAATGAACAGAGATATCTTCACCTGCCCGGTATTTGCTAAGTAACAACACCGATTGCTGCGCCAATTGCCGCCTTACGGCCCTACGTTCGCCCTTAATATGGGCAATAGCAATGGTATCGTAGCCAGTGGTTTGATGACGCATCCAGGCAATTACCGCTTTGGCAGCACGTTCTTCCACCGGAATCATGGTTGTGCGGGCAACGGTGCCACTTCCCACAGGAATAGCATGTTGTGTGATGGCTTTCGCCATGATACTTTCAACAGACTTGTACCTTGGATGAAAATGAAGAAATTGCGCTACAGAAGCAAAGAATTCATCCTCATAGGCTGCCTGAAGCTTCTCTCGACGATGTTGATCATATTCCCGTTTCTTGCGGTATTCATCTGTATTCCGGATAGAAACAACATCAACTTGTGCCTGCCGAACAACATCGGATGGAGCCCAAATACCCTTAGAAATCAATCGTTTTCCTTTTTTAATCTGCACCCGCCAATAGTTTCCCTGAGCCGTAACTTTACGGGTTATTCCAGCATCTCCGGCAGGCAAAAAAACCCAACCTACAGGTGGAATCAGGATTTCACCCTTTTCACCAATCAACTTACCATCAACACCCGGGCGAACCAAACGATTATTCATTTCCAATTCATTTTAAGCAGGCAAAGGTAATAGAAACGATCCGTCTATTGTTCAGAAAACCGACTTATCCCCTCCTCGGTTACAATCCAAATATTATTTTGCTTGTCGTTAAAAACAGACTCAACCCCATCATCAGCAAGACCATCAGTCTTGGTAAATTGCTGAATGTTTTGGTGATTTATCAGGTATACCCCTTCTTTTTTTGTTCCAACCCAAATATCTCCTATTAATCCTTCGTGCAAACAAGTGACCTCCCACCCCGATTCAGAAGAAATCAACTTGATTAGTTGTTTGGATTTGAGTTTGTACAGTCCCTTGTTGGTGGCAAAAACAATCGAACTATCTTTTAGAAGAAGGAGTTGCGAATAATCATGGTCTTTTATACCGTACATTTGAGCTAACGTTTTCCATTTATTGTGACTAAAAACCGATATTCCTTTATCAGATAATGTCCAAATCTCACCCTGGATTTCCCCCACGAATTTTACTTCACTTTTTTGTCGCATATCTTTAAGGGAATAAGAACTCCATTTCCCATCTAAATAATAAGAAATGGTTTTAAATCGCGTGCCTTTTCGCGCCAGCACCCATATCCGTTGCTCAGCATCTTCAAAAATCCGGTAGGGAATATTGGCCGACAATCCCTCTATTTCCTCAAACTTATCCCATGTTGTGTCATTTTTTCGTACCATGCCCTTTATAGTAGCCACCCAAAGTTCATTTTGAGACGATTCAAAAACCTGAAGACACCGATCGGTTGACAACACATCTCTGCCAAAGCTATCCCAATTGCCTTCATCATAAATGTATAGTCCGTCTTGGGTCGAAATCCAAAGTGCACCATTTCCCAACTGCACAATGGATGTAAAATAATCTGCAGGATTCCCCAGTGAAATGGCAGCCGATCCACCCAAAACGCCCGTGTAATCAAACCATTGCCACCCATTATACATTTGAAGATCGCCTTCCATCAAAAAAAAGCCAAGTTCACTTACCTCCTTCATTCCACCTTGTTTCTCCGACAGTACCCA
>JBFHGX010000355.1:0-1972 GCA_041582875.1 Bacteroidales bacterium
ACCATCCAGGCCAGCGGATCTACCATGGCCATGGGCGCGTTCAAATTCAGGGTAAGCGATGGCATTCCTGATCAACACAAACTCCAATTCGACGTTATTGCATCCAACGATGAAGATTCGACCTGGACCAGCAAGTTTAACATCATTGTAAATGCCCCTAACATTAACCCCACCATCATGGCAATTGATGATTCACAAGGAGGTGACAACAATGGCAGACTTGATCCTGGCGAAACTGCTGATATGATCGTAACCATAGGCAACAACGGACACTGCGTAATTAACAATGTACTTTGTGAAATGATTGCCTACAATCCGTTTATCACTGTAAATACCGATCCTATCAATATTCCTTCGTTGACCTTATTTGGAACAACCAACCTGGTTTACAATGTAACGGTTGCTGATGATGCACCCAACGCTATTATTGCTGAAATGCATTTTAATGCTTCCGCAGCTGGATATGATATCGACCGAGTATATTATCCAAAAATCGGGCTCTTCCTGGAAGATTTTGAAACAGGTACTTTTGACAAATACGATTGGGATCAGGATGGAGATTTACCCTGGACTATTGATCATATTTATCCTTACGAAGGATATTATCAGGCCAAGTCAGGTGTTATTGGCGACAACCAAACCTCTGAGTTTAAAATTACCTACACCGTGATGGAACAAGACACCATCAAATTTTATCGCAAGGTATCGAGTGAGGCTACTTTTGACAAGCTCATCTTTATGATCGACAATGCGGTTAAAGATACCTGGTCGGGCTCCAAAAGCTGGGCACAGGTGGCCTACCCTGTTGCTGCCGGAACACACACCTTTAAATGGATTTACGAAAAAGATTATTCGGGTGCTTCCGGAAGCGATTGTGCCTGGGTAGATTATATTGAACTCCCCACCATGATGGTGAGTACTGTTTTTGCCGGTCCGGATGATGAAAATTGTGCCAATGCTGAGTATCCCTGTAGTGGTTCGGCTACCAACTTTGCCACCTTAGAATGGACAACTTCAGGAGATGGCACTTTTAACATGGACAATGTAATGAACCCCATATACACTCCGGGTGAAAATGATGCCACCACCGGGATGGTTGAGCTGACTTTAAACATGACTGACGTTAGTGGTGAAACATTTGCTGACGTGATGAACCTTGAATTATCCAATGGACCAGCCGCACCAAGCACTCCTATCGGTCCTGAATATATTGATTTGTATCACATCACTCAAAGCCAATACAATACTGTAGCCGTTGCGGGTGCAACCGGTTATACCTGGACACTGGAACCTGCCGACGCAGGTGTTATTTCAGATATGGGATACATTGCACTGGTTGACTGGAATGCTGATTTTATGGGAGAAGCTACCCTCAGCGTAAGCGCTATGGATATTTGCGGAGCGGGAGAATCTTCAGAAGCATTAACCATTGTTGTTGACAATACAGTTGGACTGGGAGAACATGTTTCGGAGAGTGTAAGCATATCAGCCACACCTAATCCAAACAATGGTGTATTTGAAATTCAGGTACAATCGATTAACGATCAGGATATTCACCTGAAGATGATCAACTACATGGGCATTGAAGTAATTAATCAGAAATACCTACCGGGAGATGGATTTACCTACCATGTGGATAGGAAAGACCTTGCCTCAGGAGTTTATGTTATTAAAATAGAACAAGGAAATCAGACCTTCACCCGCAAGGTGTTGTTGGCAAGATAGTTTTTTTTGCACACGTTTTTTTTAAAAAAGCCGGCCGGGAGAAAGTTCCAGTCGGCTTTTTTTTACTTTTGTTGCAGATCATAATACAAATATCATGAAGTTTCTCATTTCCCTCATCACCATACTCTCATTTTTTTCATATCAACTTAAGGCTCAACCACCCGTAGAGCCAAAATCGGCTGAAGGTCAGTTGTTGATTCAGCTCGGCACAAATCATACCATTGACGACTTTATGAAGGAAGCGCAA
>JBFHGX010000356.1:0-1939 GCA_041582875.1 Bacteroidales bacterium
AGGTAACCAAAAAATTATCGCCTATTGTGATTCCTGAAATAATAACAGATAATAACCTACCCTCTTTGCTCGTAATCCTGAATTCATCGACAATATCAGGATTCGATTCTCCATCTTTACTCACCAAATTGGACCAGTTTTGAATGGCCCATTGCCTGTATTGTATATCAGGAAAAGCATATTGCCACCACGCTTTCAAATTGGGGATGTCCTCTGTGGTATAACCGAATATTTCAGTAAATCGCTTGTTAATAAAGGCAATATCCCCTTCCCCGTTCACCAAACCCACCGGTATTGTTAAACCCTCCAAAAGTTTCTTAAACGTACTTTCGCTTTTTTCAATCTTTAGTATGGCTTCACTAAGCTGTTGGTTTTTCTGACTTAACTCTTGATTGAGTTTCTTCAGTTCAGCATTTTGAATACTCAACAATCTTTCTTTTTCAACGAGTTGTTCTGCAGTTTGCTTCTTAAAAAATTTGTTGTATGCATATAGACTAGAGTGTGTTTTTACCTTTGCAAGTAACTCTTCATTTTGAAAAGGCTTGGTGATAAAATCAACAGCACCTAAATTCAATCCCTTTATCCGCTCTTCATTTTTAGTTACGGATGTCAAGAATATTATAGGAATATCGAGTAATTGCTTATTGGCCTTTATCTTTGTGCATACTTCGAATCCCCCCATTCCGGGCATTATTATATCCAGAAGTATTAAATCAGGCTGGTTTTCCTGTAAATATGCCAAAGCTGATTCACCACTATCTGCAGAATAAACAGTATAGTCTTTCTCTACAAGTGTTTTCGTTAATATTTTTAGCGTCAGAGGGGTATCATCAACAACTAAGATCGTTCCTTTAGATTCCATTTTATTAGCAATTTACAGTGAATGTAAAGACCATTACACATGATCAAAAAGAAATACATAGGTTATGATTCCTATAAATATCATGCCACTAGCAAAATTAATAATAAAAAAAATAATCCAACTTGGTAAATGAAATAATCCCTCTGATTACCATACAAATACCAATTAATGAAATGATTGAAAAAAACTAATCAAATTATTTAAAATCCCAAAATGGGAATTTAATAAACGGACTCTGTCTAAACCTGAATGAAATCAGAAGACGGACTACATTAGAAATTATATGCTGACAATAAAAACCTAGTAAGTGATTTTATTAAGAATATCAAGAATTTGAGAAGAATTGAAACTAAGCAATTAATTCAAACTTCACTTTCATCAGTACCCGTTGTCCACTGTATTGCGCCAACTGATCCGTTTTTAACGCTTCAATGGTGTTCACCACATACTTCATTAATTCGGGAGACAGGCTATTGGATGCATCTACTTTTAATGCTCCGTCATCCTGAATGATTAAGCTGACCAGCACACAGCATTCGGTTTTATTTTTAATGGCAAAATCGGGATAGCAAAGGCTTTTCTTTACCAAATCGACAACGGTTGTCCTGACGGCTTTAGAAGCCGGAATGGGTTTGGCGGCAAAGGCTGTGGGCATAATGAAAAAGCACAGCATCAAGATAGTTACGACTCTTGTTTTCATGACTTTAGTTTTTTAGTGTACATCAATGGTTGCGATGAGTTATGTGCCAAAGGTGTGCCAACATATATATGTGACTGATATACCATTAGATAACTAAAGATCACGTTGATCGAAACCCACACAAACTGTCCAACACCGTACGAGACTTGTCCACTCTCGGACAACGCTTATTATTTGATTATTAAATAGTTAAAATATTTTTAACTATTAATCGCCATGTGATAGGCGTAAGTGATAGATTATGGAGTAAAATTGATCTTCGCCGCCAAAAACAGAGACACCTATTTAATTTCTCACTAAGTTTGCACTTCCGTTTCACACGCTATCATACACAACCATGGAATTTCCTGAAAACGAAAAAAAATCGCTCAACTTCA
>JBFHGX010000357.1:0-1894 GCA_041582875.1 Bacteroidales bacterium
GGTATTGCTTTCCCAAACTATGTCGTCGAATATTACAAATTTACTGTTGGCATATTCAATGGAGAAATTCCGCTTACCAAACATCTGATCATAAATTAGCTCGCCATTTGAATTGTAGTCGTGATTGCCGATGACAACAAAATATGGTTTGTTCAGTCGACCCATTATGTCGTAAAATAGGTCGTATTCTTTCATTAATGCTTGATCAGTAATATCGCCACAGTACAATACAAACTGAATTTTATCATTTTGGTTGATATGATTAACAACCTTTGAAAGGTTGTCGTAGTAAAAATGGCAGTCGGCCATAACTGCAAAGGTGAAATGATTGGTTTGTATTTCCTTCTGAGCGAGAAGACGTATATTTTTAGCCGTAGTATTGCAGCGTGATTCGTCCACGTTTGCTTGATATGGGCTGAACTCAAAGAGCTTATCGCATCCGGTAAAGGTAAGCATACATGCGGTAAAAGCAACCATACGTGCTATCAAGGTGTAATTTCTGTTGGGATGCAAGGTTTGTACGAATATGTGCAGTTTACTAAAAGGCGATCTGGTTAAAGTCAATGGAGTTCTGTTTTTTGAGAATTAGTATGGTGTTGTTTGTTACATGATACGTTGACCCACAGATTGCAGATAGATAGCCAGTTTGGATTTGTACTGTGCTTTAGCGTCGATCAGGTTGTCAACCGATTGTTGCTTCATGGTTTGGGCTTCAAGTAAATCGGATGTGCTCAATAGTCCTGCGTCATAATTGTCCTGAACCACGTTAAGGTATTCCTGAGCCTCCTCTAAGGACGAAGTAGCAACCCTGATTTGTTCAAATCCCTCCGTAACATCTCGATAGTTTTTATTGATTTGCACGATTATCATCTCTGATTTTTCATCCCGATTGTTTTGAGCAATGTCCATCTTAATTTGGTGTTCTTTGATTTTATACGAGCCTCCCCACCATCCCGAAAGTGGAACCGAAAGCGTTGCAAAAGCAATGCCATAGGAGTTTTGCCTATCGAGTATATCTAGGTATAAGCCTTGGACTCCTACTGCCAGTTGCGGGAGGTTTTCTCCTACTGCGATTTGTTTTTGCAGGCGTTCTGCTTCGATGGCCATCTTTAGCATTTGATATTCATTTCTATTGGTGAGGGCTATAGAGGCATCTGTAAAAACAACCTGGGGAGCGATAACCTCCAAACTATCCTCGGAGGTTTGAATGTCCTGATCTAATGGCAAACCCAAATGATGACAAAGCATCATTTTTACCATGGCGATTCCATTTTCGAGTTTTAGTTTATTGCTCTCAAGTTTCGACAATTCGTATTTAACTTTGAGTTGGTCACTTTTTTGAATAAGTCCGGCTTCATAGGAAACGTTAACATCTTCTAGGAGTGATTCCAGCGTCTTTTGATAGCTATTTAGTGTTTTGCGTTTTTCTTGTAAGGCAACCAAGTTCCAATAAATGGATTCTGTTTTTACCAGTATTTCATCTTCGGTGAGGTTGAGGGCGTACTGACTGAGTTCTTCTCCCAGTGCAGCCAACTTGTTGCCATTTCTTATTTTCCCACCCACGTACAATGGTTGTATGGCCATGATAAAAGCTGCATTGGTGTAATCCAGCATGCTGATGTCCATACCTGGAAAATAGGCAAATTCGGTGGCTAATCCAATATTGGCAGGATTTCCATCGTAGACCGGGAGATTCATTTCAGGTATGGAGGCCTCAAGCAAATCTTTGTTGGAACGCATGGCCACTGCACCTGCATCTACCTTGGGAAAATAGTTGGTGAAGGCATTCTTTTTTACCTGGCCGGAGGCTTCCAAATTCATGCGCGCTTCCTTAAGATGTTTGTTGTTTTGAAGCGCCATAATTTTACACGAATCCAATGTCAACGCCTGCGCA
>JBFHGX010000358.1:0-1878 GCA_041582875.1 Bacteroidales bacterium
CAGTCCCAAGACCGGGCCCGCAATGCGCTGTTCTTCCCAATAGTATCCGGTGGAATTACTCCAGCGGCGAACACGGTTGTATCCGTTAATCCATCCCACATGGCCTCCGCCACCAAAATAAATGCGCCATTCATGGCCACGTGAGGGAAAAAGGTCGTGGTACGACTCGAGCAAGGCCACCAACTGCATGCCTCCGTTACGGAAACCAAATAGGCCTTCGATGGCAACCCTGTCATCTTTGACCACTTTTCCACTTAATCCGGAAGTCACACCGGTGCGGACACCCAACTGTCGCGTAAAGCCTTGCGATAGGACCGTGAGGCTGAACAAAAATAAGAACGTGAATATAGTTACTGCTTTTATCATGATGGCATACTTATTTAGTTTCCAATTACGGCTCCCGATCCGGTAATATTGGTGTTAACAACCGGAGTGCCGCGGTAAAAAATAGATCCGCTTCCCGAAATGGTGGCGTTGAGCACATCACTTACAGTAAGATACATATTTCCGGAGCCACTGATTTTGGCATCGCTTTCAACCGAGCCAAGTCCGTATGCATCCACGTTCCCTGATCCACTAACCAAGTGATTGGTGTATACTGTTTCTCCATCCAGACGAATATTACCCGATCCACTCAAAGTAGTCTCAACCCGTTCAGCATCCACCAAAAAGTTAATGCTACCTGATCCGCTTAATACGGCTTTAAAATATCCGGCAAGCCCATTTCCATTCATCGTCCCTGATCCGGAAAGGATAACATGAAGCTGATCAGAGTTGAAGTCTTCCACCGATACATTTCCTGATCCTGATAAGTATGCACCTTTTAAGGTTGGGGTTTTTACTGTGATGTAAATCGTATGGTTAGGGTCGAGGTTTTCACGGGTGTCGATCACCAGGCTATTTCCATTGACAATGGTTCGGATGTATGGAATGAGGTTTGATTCGGCCTCGATAACCACTTCATAGATGGTGTCGGGCACGATGGTGACATAAAAAATATCTTCGTTGACAACCTCATTAAAGGAAACCTGACGACGGGTTTCCGAAGAAAGGTTGTTGTTGCCTTCAATTCCGCCCATTTTACTGCACGACGAAAATACAAAGAGGGAAAGAAGACTGACGAGTATGATTAAATTAATCCATTTCATTTGTAAGAGGGTTTTAAAGTTTAAAATGCTTAAAGTTTAAAGTGATGTTATATTCACGTGTGCTTTCCCTAAGGGAAAAATTTAGACGGTTTTGCATTTAATAATCTTTTTCTTTCAAAGACAAGTGACTTGACCTTGTGTTGCAATTTTGATGAAATTATTTCATTTTTAACGACAACCTACCAGCTTCGCTGGTGATATTTACGGGTACAACCGGCTGTTTTTTAGGCCCTATGGTACAGGTCGCCTTAATTTTATCGTCAGCAGTAGGCGCTTCATCGGTTTTGATGTTGGTGATTTTGGATGAGTACAACACTTCGGTTTTGTCAGTTACCAACAATTGAATGTTATACGATTTTTCAGGTTCAAACATAAGGGTGAGGTCCGCATCATTGGAGGTTAAATCCAAAGTTGTTACTTCGCTGCCAACAGACTTTAAATCGAGCGCACCGTAGCGGACATTCAGGCTCAGCGACTGGGTTAACAGGTCGATATCTAGGTTAGAAAAATAACTCTCTCCATTCAAAATTCCCAATTCATCCAGGTAATATTTGGAGCGCTTCCCATCCAGACTCAGGTGATCAATTTGATTGGCATATACGGACGCCGATCGGTTATTGAGCTTCAGCTGATGCCCTTCATCCAGATGAAATTCGCCGTAATTCAAGGTAATATCCGCTTCATTCAGGGTTTGAATGTCCACATCACCAAAGTTGACCACCAAATTCAA
>JBFHGX010000359.1:0-1815 GCA_041582875.1 Bacteroidales bacterium
GAAACAGGTAAAAAAGCCAAATTCAGTCTATTGGATCGGGTACAAGCCCTTTATGACAAAGGACTGAATTGGACTTTCAGAAATCCAAAACTCACCATTTTTTCTGGAATAATTATCGTTATACTGGGGGGAATACTCTTTTCAAATATTCAACAAAAGCTATTTCCGGCCATGGACCGCAATCAATTTGCGGTAGAAATTTACCTTCCTGAAGGGGCCTCATTGAAAGAAACTGAAGGAATCATCGACAGTTTAGAAAATATCCTACAAAAGGACGAAAGGGTAACCAATATTGCATCCTTTATTGGCACCAGCAGTCCTCGTTTTAACGACCTGTATGCACCTCATTTGCCTGCTCGCAACTTTGGTCAGCTCATGGTAAACACCCTTTCAAACGAGGCTACCATCTCTCTTTTGGACGAGTACGAAGGAAAATACAGCGAAACTTTTCCTCAGGCCCATATTCGTTGGAAACAAATCGCCATTGAAGATTTTGATGCGGCCATCGAGATGCGCATTTCGGGAGATAATATTTCCGAATTAAAAAAAGAAGCCGCTCAAGTTTCGGAGGTGTTGAAGGCCAACTCAGATATTCTTTGGGTCCGTAATGATTGGGGAGAAATGCGGCGCGGTATTCGGGTTGATTTAGATCGTAACAAAGCCAACAAACTGGGATATGCCAAATCGCTGGTAGCTTCCTCCATCATGCTTTCATTAGATGGTATTCCCGTAACCACCCTTTGGGAAGGAGATTACCCCATCGATGTAGTGCTCACCAAGGACAACCAACGCAATCAAAGTGTTACCAACCTAAAAGACCAATACGTGACCTCACTGCTCACCATGGAATCATTGCCTTTAAGATCAATGGCTACCATTGAACCTGATTGGACAGAAGGTAAAATTGTTAGAAGAAATGGAGTAAGAACGATCACTGTACAAGCAGATATAAAGCGCAATGTGATTCCGTCGTCAGTCTTTAATTCGGTGAAAACCAATCTTGATCAGATTAAAAATAACTCAGACTTGCACTTTGAGTACGGTGGTGATCACGAAGCAACGGCCAAACAGATGAAGCCCCTAATAACCTCCTTGGCGTTAAGCGTTTTGCTCATTTTCTTTATCCTACTCATCCAGTTTAAAACCACCCGGCGCGCATTGCTCATCATGTCGACCATGCTACTCAGCTTTCCGGGAGCAGCACTCGGACTTTGGATAACCGGTTATCCTTTCGGGATGACAGCGTTTATTGGCATTATTGGATTGGTTGGTATCGTCGTGAGGAATGGCATCATTCTTATCGATTACGCTTATGATTTGGTAAACAACCAGGGCTATAACTTTAAAGATGCTGCTGTAGCAGCGGGCAAAAGACGAATGCGCCCCATTTTTCTCACCTCTATGGCTGCCGCCATGGGCGTTATCCCCATGATTATCAGCCAATCCCCGCTTTGGGGACCCTTGGGCACTGTCATCTGCTTTGGCATGATAACCGGCATGGTGCTCACATTATTCATCTTACCTGTTTTGTATTGGCTTTCATCCAACAACGAATATGCCCAAAAAGAAATTTCAAAACAGGAAAACTAAAAATATTGATATCCTCTTAAATGCAATAAAAATGAAAAGACACATCATCATTATACTATTCAGCCTGTTACCATTGCTGATGACTGCGCAGGCGTTGACATTGGATTCGTGTAAAATTATGGCGCTTCAAAACAACAAACATCTTAAGGAAGCGCGCATGAATTTGGAAGCCTCCGGCCAGGTAAAAAAGAATGCCTTCACCAACTATTTTCCCAAGGTAGATGC
>JBFHGX010000360.1:0-1805 GCA_041582875.1 Bacteroidales bacterium
AACGGAATCACCCAGACAGCTGAGGGTATCGCCCACAATGGTGTCAATTACCGGAAGGTTGGAGACAAACAACTCCATGGAGTCACTTACGCTACAGCCATAGGTATTGAAAACTTCAACCGAGAAAGTATAGGTCGTATTGCCAAATTCAGGATTGACCCAAATCTGTTGGGTGGTTTCACCGGTACTCCACAAATAGGTTGCCATGTCGGATCCTTGCACTTCCAGCAAAACGGAATCACCCAGACAGCTGAGGGTATCGCCCACAATGGTGTCAATTACCGGAAGGCTGGAGACAAACAAGTTCATGGAGTCACTCACCCTACAACCATAGGTGTTAAAAACTTCAACCGAGAAAGTATAGGTCAAATCCCCAACTTCTGGGTTAACCCAAATCTGTTGTGCAGTTTCACCGGTACTCCATAAATAAGTCTCAATTCCAGAGCCTTGCACTTCCAGCAAAACGGAATCACCCAGACATCCAATGGTGTCGCCAACTATCGTATCAATTACTGGTAGGTTAGATACTTCAATCGTGATAGAATCACTTGCCAGACAGGCGTAATTATTGGTTACATCCAGGTAATACTGTGTGGTAACCATAGGCATGGCAACGATGGAGTCATTCAGGCTACCCGTATTCCAAAAATAGGTGTATGTTTCACCTTGGGGCTCATCCGGTCCGTACAGCACATGACTGTCACCAAAACATAAAGTAGTATCGTTGCCTAGATTAACTACAGGTACAGGGTTAACCGTGATCAGGATACTATCAGAGGCCTGTGTGCCATCAACATCGGTCACTGACAACGAAAAACGGGTCGTCTCAGTAGGGCACACCAAAACGCTTGGGGTGGAAGCGTAAAAAACATCATCGGCCAGCCATTCATAGTTTGCCATACCTTCTGGACCAGCCAATGGAACACAATTACCACTACAAATGGTGGTGTCGTTTCCCAAATCTACGGTCAGGAAATTACAAAAACCATCTTCGTATGGGTATTTCCATCCACTTTGATTGATATCGCACAACACATGCCGGAGGCTATCTCGATGCGCTCCCGACTCACTTAATAATACATAATCCATGGCCACCAGACAATCGTACATGGTCTGACTATTACTGGCTACGGTGGTAAATGAATCGGCCAGATATTCGGTAGGATAATAATAACGGCCATCCCAACTTACGTTGATCAGGGCAGTATCATTATTAATGCCATTGGATGAATTGGTTTCTCCGCCAAATACTTGGATGTCGTTGATGGTTTGATCAGCATATATATTCAGACTCAAATCGTAATGTAACCGATCGGAAGGGATAACGCCATCGAATGTAATAACCAGCTTATTCCCCTGAAGGGCTGTAATTAACTGAGTTTCTTGTTTAACCGCCAGATAATCCACAATCTCATCTTCTGTTGTAATGAGCACGTTATCAAGGCCTGGTGATCCGTATGTATTGTAAATGTATTGAAAATCAGCGGTGAAGCTGCCAGGGTAATTGTGCATTCCCCAAGGAATCCATCGATGCGAACCGGATAAACTGTGTTGATATAAACTGTTGGCGGTACTACTTAAACTATAGTAGGTGCCAAAATATCTGCTTAACTTTTTCGGATGTAACCAGTTAATGGTGTCGTACTGAACATCAATTCCATCGTTGGTTTTGTTTAACCATCCTGTTGAAGATTCTTCATCGACTACACTGTGATAGTGATTTTCAAAAATATTATCTACATAGCTTAAATTACCATTGGGTATAATGAAGGTTTTTAGGAGAAATGAATCGTTTATTTTCCTTC
>JBFHGX010000361.1:0-1744 GCA_041582875.1 Bacteroidales bacterium
AAAGTTCTTAAAAGAAGAAGAGCCAAAGGTAGAAAGAAAATTTCTGTTTCTGACGAGAGTCATCGATAGTTTATTTTCATAAAAAAGTCCTGAAAACATAAAATCGGGAGGTATGTATTACATGCCTCCCTTTTTAGTTTGGACTAAAATAGATAGATTGTAGGGTGAAACATAGTCCTATTTGTAGTCTATTTAAATTGTATTTCTATTTATTTTCAATACTGTTATTTTTTTACATTTGAGCCAAAGAGTTCTTCGGTTTTAGCTGTTCGAATTATTGAATTCGAATGTTATAACTATTTGTAAACAGACAAATTATCTAATTTCGGTTTGATATGTGCCATATATAGCAAGCAGCATGAAGTATTGTAAACTTTTTCTTTTATTTTCTTTCACTTTTTTTTTCGTAAATTGTATTTCTCAGAATGAGGCTAATAACTGGTATTTTGGAGATAATGCAGGAGTTGATTTCTCCTCAGGATCGCCGGTGGCTCTAGTCGATGGTGCTCTCAATACCAGAGAAGGGTGTGCTACAATTTCCGATTTCAATGGTAACTTGTTGTTTTACACTGAAGGAACTACCATTTGGAATGCGAATCACCAAGTGATGGACAATGGAACGGGGCTCTTTGGAGACTTTTCTTCTACGCAATCGGCAATAATTGTACGCAAACCGGGTTCGGGAGACTTGTATTATGTTTTTACGGTGCCGGCAGCGTATGATCCAAATGGTGCAAACCTCTATTACTCGCTTGTAGATATGAGTCTCGATGGGGGTTTAGGAAGTGTTACAGTCAAGAATACTTATTTACTGGATCCCGTGACCGAGAGAATTACTGCTGTATCTCATTCCAATGGGGTTGATGTATGGGTTGTTACGCATACTAGAAATTCTGACTCATATTATTCATTTCTTGTAAGCGCTTCAGGTGTAAGTGCTTCTGGTGTGGTAAGTAGTGTCGGAACCTATCAAGGTGATCCGGTATCCAATTATGTTGGTTATTTGAAAGCTTCCCCATTGGGAAATTATGTGGCCTGTGCGATGCATGGAACCCTTGCCAGGTTTGAGTTGTGTTCCTTTGACAGATCGACAGGTGTAGTTTCAAATCCAATTTCATTTACAGGGTACGTTGGTGCATATGGAATAGAATTTTCTCCTAATGAGACACGGTTGTATATGGGGGTAATTAGAAATCAAGCTGAAATATTTCAGGCAGACCTGACAGCTGGATCTCCAACAGGGATTATAAATTCGGTTACTTCGATTGGAGTTTCTCCAACATATGAAATGGGGGCCATGCAGTTGGGACCTGATCAGAAGATATATGTTTCACTTGATTTTAGCGATTTTTTAGGGGTCATAAACTCCCCCAATTTGTTAGGAAATGCCTGTGGTTTTGTCAATGATGCGGTTTTTCTGGATGGTAAAAATGGCAGACTTGGCCTCCCCACCTTCATTCAAAGCTATTTCTCGGCCAATATCACCTACGAAAACACTTGTTTTGGAGAGACGACTAACTTCAGTATTCAAACATCTGATCCCATCCAATCAATCCTATGGAATTTTGGCGATCCCGCCTCCGGATCGAATAACACCTCTACCTTGGAGAATCCAACACATGTTTTCACCGCCCCCGGAACTTATACCGTTACCGCAACCGTTGTCATCGATGGTGTTTCACAGGATTTTACAACAGATGTGCAGATAATTGATGCCCCACCGATTAACCTGGGTCCAGACCAG
>JBFHGX010000362.1:0-1639 GCA_041582875.1 Bacteroidales bacterium
CTGCACGGAATAAAACTGGAAGAAATGCTGGAGTTCATGGTGGCCAAACATGGCTGGACATTTTTAGGCGAAGAAATTAATATTGGATGTTTTAATAACAACCCATCCATTAAATCCAGCTTAAAGTTTTTGAGAAGGACTCCATGGGCCAGGGAGAAGTTTGAGCAATTGTATCTTTCCTATTCTCAATAATTATTTAAACAAAAGAAACCAATTACTACATAATGTAAATCACATCAGCACAAACAATTCACTCACACTACTATCCACACTAACATACTAACACACCACACATGAAAACAACCCTCTCGCTCATAATGATTTTCCTTTCGGGATTTACTTTTGGACAATTCAGCGAAGTACACTTCATCGATACCACAGCAAATTGTATGGGAATTACCCGGCTGGCCACAGGAGATCTCAATCAGGATGGCTTTGATGATGTTGTTGCCGGTCACGGATTTAACAACGGCAGAATAACCTATTACCTCAACGATGGCAACCTGGGCTTTGGCCCACAGCAAGTTGTATTCGACCCGGCACTTTTTACCTCAGATATTGCATTGGGAGATATGGATCAGGATGGGTGGCTCGATGTGGTGGCCTGCGGAGGCTCAGCTTTTTCAAAACTTGCATGGTATCCCAACCAGTCAGGCGTTTTTGGCAATGAACTGATTATCGACTCGTTGCTCCCATTTCATCATCTGGTGGTTCAAGACTTCGACAGCGATGGCCTCATCGATATCTGTGTAGCTGCTGATGTTTCAGTCATCCTGTATACAAACGAAGGCAATGGTCTTTTTCGTAAAATAGTCATCGCCCAAGAAACCGAATACTACCACATCGCTTCGGCGGACATGAACGGCGATGGCTTTCAAGACATTGTAGTGGGTAATGTAGCCGTGGAAGTATTCGTGAATGACGGCAATGGACATTTTGACGAGCATTACCAAACAACAGAAGGCGGACTGGGCATCGTAGTCCACCCCATGGATTTGGATGGCGACGGTGATCAGGATGTAATAAGCTATGATGGCTTCAACCAACTCCATTCATACATGAACAATGGAAACGGATCGTTAACCTACGGTCAACTATTGATGAACACAGGTGCACATATCCAATCGATGGAGTCTGCCGATTTTGATCAGGACGGGTTTCTGGATTTATATACTGCCATCAGCAGCAATATCAGCAAAGCCTGTTGGTATAGCAATGCTAGCGATGGCACACTCGAACCCCCGACAACCATTTATCAAGACGAAAGCATTTTTTTGAATGAGGTGGCCATGACCGACCTCGACAACGATGGCGATCAAGATATTATTTGGTCGGCCCACAACCACAAAGTGGCTTTTCATGTCAACGAATCGATAATAAACCAGATCACTGAACCCAGTGCAATGGAAATCAAATTGGAACCAAATCCTGCTTCTACCCAACTTACTTTAGAAACCCCGTTTTCGGGCGTAGTAACGCTAACTTCGCTGAATCAACCTGCACTCAGTCTTAGATATACATTGCAAAAAGGTCGTAACCATGCCGATGATCTGATTAAACATTTACCTGATGGAATCTACATTCTTCAATTTAAAAATGAGCTTCAGGAATATGTAGGAAGTAAAAAACTCATCCTGAA
>JBFHGX010000363.1:0-1639 GCA_041582875.1 Bacteroidales bacterium
TGTCATCTCGATCCGCCCTTGCGGA
This sequence comes from Bacteroidales bacterium, assembly GCA_041582875.1. Taxonomy (GTDB): domain Bacteria; phylum Bacteroidota; class Bacteroidia; order Bacteroidales; family F082; genus UBA6244. The sequence goes on from JBFHGX010000363.1 coordinate 26, forward strand.
GAGAGATCCCCTGAGAATAGTCGTATTTTCCTTGGGGATCTCTCCTCCTGCGTCATTACCAATGACAACTTTTTGTTAAATGATGTATACTAGATAGATGTAGTATTTGAGAAAATCCTATGCCTGGGGGATTTCTCAGCGCAAGCGCTATCGAAATGACAGGGTTTTTCTTTGGGTTTTGTCATCATACTATGTGCACCCCCGGTTCAACATCGGTTTTTTTTGGGGGGAGTTGGGCCTTGAGAGGACAACATAGTTTACAATGCACCCACTCCCCAGTGCCATAGGCACGACCGACATGATAAACCTGGAATTTATTCCAGGGCATTTGAAAATGCAAATTGATCTTGGAAATTATAAAACAATCACCAATTGCAACGACAAAGCAAGGCACACGAAGAATTCGCGCGCTGGAGAGAGGAGTCGTTACTCGAGACACAACAAGCTCCTCCCCTTTGTTAAATCTTCTTAACACTGCTGCAACAAGCCCCAATCTCAAACGATTGTTTTTGGGATAACCCAATATTTTTATATTTTTGTCACTCCTTTAATTAAATCTAAATAAAAATGCCCCAATATCAGGTCAGAGGCCAAATTCCAGCCAAGAGACATACGGTTTTCAGAAAACCTAATGGTGAATTGTATGCTGAAGAGTTGGTTTCTTCAGAAGGTTTCTCGGATATCTATTCCATTATCTACCATGAATTTCCTCCAACACAGGTACTTAGCATTGAAGACCCCATTGATGTAACACCGGAAATTGCTATACCAAAAAACATGCAACACCGAAGTTTTAAGGGGTTTAAGCAAGAGCCACAGGATGACTATCTTGCCAGCAGGCAAATTGTACTCACCAATAGCGATACACAAATTATCCTTGCGGCACCACGCAAATCCATGAAGGATTGGTTTTTTAAAAACGCTCAGGCTGATGAAATGATTTTCATCCATAAAGGAAAAGGCATATTGCACACCATATACGGCGAGCTACCTTTCCTTCCCGGAGACCACGTGGTTATTCCCCGAGGAACAGTTTATCAACTTTCGTTTGAAAACGAAAACAATCGGTTGTTCATTGTTGAGTCGTTTGTACCGCTTAATTTTCCAAAACGGTATATGAATAAATCGGGCCAGCTGCTTGAGCACAGCCCATTTCACGAACGTGATATTCGCACCCCCGAAAAACTGATCAGTCATAATCAGATAGGCGACTTTAAAGTAATCATCAAACAGCAGCACACCCTGTTTCCTTATCACTATAAAACCCATCCTTTTGATGCCATTGGCTGGGATGGTTGCCTGTACCCGTTTGCCATGTCCATTCACGATTTCGAACCCATTACAGGGCGTATTCATCAGCCGCCACCAGTGCACCAAACCTTCGAAACCTCAGCGTTTGTCACTTGCGCTTTCGTACCCCGTTTGTATGATTATCACCCTGAGTCCATCCCTGCCCCTTACCACCATAGCAATATTGATTCGGATGAAGTGCTATATTATGTGGATGGTGATTTCATGAGTCGCAACGACATTGAACACGGACAAATTACGTTGCATCCCATGGGCATTCCACACGGGCCACATCCCGGAGCCATCGAGCGAAGCATAGGCAAA
>JBFHGX010000364.1:0-1561 GCA_041582875.1 Bacteroidales bacterium
ACGCGGATTTTCATGATCTTCATGATTAATATGATTTTTGGAGAAATGGTTAGAAATTACTGATTACAGACGCAGATTTATACGGATTTGAACGGATATAAATGCGGGGACGATTAAAGTGGAAGGGGCTAACTTCGACCGGACGGGTTTTGATTAACCCGGGAGGTCTATTTGGCCGAGGCTGGTGCAGGTGAAATGGGTTTGGGGGATTGGGTTGGGGGGTAATGTTTGGTTTTTGGGGGTGAAGGTGAGGGTACGTTGTTCTCCGGGGAGGAGGTCGAAGTAGTTGTCGCTGAAGTGGCCGTCGGTGGTGGATTGGAGCCAGATGTTTTTGGCGAGTTGGGTGGTGGTGAGGGTGATTTGCCAGGTGTTGGGTGTTGAGTGGGTATTGAGTTTGGCGGTGAGTTGGATATTGGGTTGATACGGGAGGTTGAGGTCTTTGGGGGCGACGAAGTAGTGGTTGGCTTGGGTGAGTTGTTGGTTGTAGTGATTTGCGGTGGCGGTGAGTACGACGTTGTTTTTTAGTTGGCTGTCGGGCAGGAGTTGGCTGATGGCGAGCTTTGTGGCGATGACACTGCTGTCGGTGGGGAGGAAAAAGGTATTTTGACCACTGGCAAGAGTGTCGCCATTGAAGGTAATGAGGTGCCAGGTGAGTTCGGGATTGCGGTCGATGAGACAATCGCCTATCATCCAGATGTTGAGGGTATCGTTTTGTTGGGTATAGGAAATTAAGAAACGGTCGTAGGCATTTTTAATGGCGTATTGCAGGGCCTTCCAGCGGTGTTGCGAATCGATGCCCGACCAGGAAGTCACCGGCCAGCAGTCGTTGAGCTGCCAGTAAAGGGTGCCTTGGTTGTAGGGCTTGGCTCTTCGGTGGGCTTCGATGGCGGTTTTAATGCCCCGGGCTTGCAGCAATTGACTTATATACACGTAGTTGTCGAATTCTTCAGGGATGCGGTAATCGCGGGCCATGTATTCGTTGATGAGTTCACGGCCACGGGGATGCTTTTGATGGGTGGCCATCACCGGAGACGATAAATGGCGATCGGAAGGATGGGTAAACGAATGGATGGTATTGAGGTGAGGCATGCCCTGAAATCCGTATTCACTGACAAAGCGACCCACTTTTTGGTTATATTTTTCAAAAGGTTCGGCACCCCACCAGACACCCCAGTAATGCACATCGCCGCGTTGGTATGCCTCTGCCCTACCCCATCCATTGGCCGGAGAACTGGGCACATAATCGATACCCGGCATGTATTGATGAACTATTTCAGGAAGGAGATCTTCGAAAAGATAGTGGTAGTCGTTCCATAGGCGTGTGGAATCTGCTGAGGAATATCCCAGCGACTGCTGCCAACCCCAATTGTGCCAGGCCTCGTCGATTTCGTTGTTGCCACACCAGAGCGCTATGCTGGGGTGATTACGCAGTCGGATGACTTGCTGTTGTGCTTCGATGGCCACATTTTGAAAAAACTCCTCTCCTCCAGGATACACCGTTCCGGCAAACATGAAATCCTGCCAAAGCATGATCCCCAGGGAATCGCACAAAGCATAAAAG
>JBFHGX010000365.1:0-1528 GCA_041582875.1 Bacteroidales bacterium
AACCAACATGGTAATGGAAAGCATTCCAGGTAGGCCACCGGTATGCGAAGCCATCAGTTTTCCGCGTACATCTTTTAATCCCCAACCAAGTCCGTAGCCCGCAAATTGTGTGTTGTATCTTGCATTTTTACTGGCATTCAGGGTCGTATGTATTTTCCACATTTCATTCTGGCTCGAGTTGGTAAAGAGTTGTTGATCGAGACTATCACCATATTTGCCTTGGTTGAGTTGCACCAACATCCATTGACTTAAATCCGCAGCACATGAATAAATTCCGCCTGCTGCCCCATTAACCATATCTTCATAGTCTGGCAGAGGTCTTAGCTTCCCGTCGAGGGTATTGTGGGGTGTGGCCAGGTTGTTTCGGTTTTTTAGGTGTGACAAAGCAGGGGAGGAGTGATCCATTTTTAAAGGATTCATGATACGCGTTTGGATGAAATCTTCCCAGCTCATGCCACTCTTGCGTGCGATGATTTCACCAGAAACCAGATACAGTAAATTGTCGTAATCGAATTTGGTTCTGAAAGCTGATTGAGGTTCAAAGTATTGAAAATTGGTCAAAATGTCATCGATGGTAAAATCAGATCCATCGGGGAAAATCATTAAATCACCGGCTCCCAATCCCAATCCACTGCGGTGGGTGAGTAAATCCTGAATGGTGAAATTTTCAGTAACATACTCATTGTACATCTTAAACTCCGGAATATGATCAACTACCTTGTCAGTCCAGTAAATGCTACCGTCTTCCACTAACAAGGCCAATGCTGCGGTAGTAAAGGCTTTGCTATTGGAGGCAATAGCAAATTGAGTGTATTCATTCACAGGCTCTTTGCTTTCAACCGATTTCACTCCGTACCCTTTGTTGAGAATAATTTGACCATCTTTTACAATGGCTACGGCTGCTCCGGCCACATTCATTTTGTTCATGGCATCAATAACGATAGAATCGACTTGCTTAGAAGTGATTTGAGCTTGCGCGGAAAAGCCATAGAACAGCATTGTGCACAAGAGGGCAATGGAATGGAGGAGTTGAGTTTTCATGGAATAACAGATTGAAATTAAGTCGGTAAATTTAATAAATGTTTGTTACCAACCCTTTTCTGGTGGGGGAATGCTTCGTGTCTTCTTTTGTCGTTGCTTTGTAATTGCTGAATAATTTCCAAGATCAATTGCATTTTCAAATTCCCTGGAATAAATTCCAGGTTTACCATATCGGTCGTGCCTATGGCACTGGGTAGGTGCTAAACCTGACAGGTTTCAAAAACCTGTCAGGTTTGATATCACCAATTTCCCTACCACCGTTTTTCCATCCTGCTCCGCACGATAAAAGTACAGCCCTCGTGGTAAACTACCCGCATTCCAGCTGGTGCGTGAATCCCTTAACTCCAGTTTTTCTATTAACCTCCCTCTCAGCGGAGTTTGTAACTACGCTGTTATATTTTGGTTTTTCACTCATCAACATAGTTTCTTTATTTTAAGTTCTTTATGATCACTAGCCATCTATCATATTCCCCTCTGACGCGCGAAT
>JBFHGX010000366.1:0-1290 GCA_041582875.1 Bacteroidales bacterium
CGTTTTTCCATCCTGCTCGGCACGATAAAAGTACAGCCCTCGTGGTAAACTTCCCGCATTCCAGCTGGTGCGTGAATCCCTTAACTCCAGTTTTTCCACCAACTGCCCGGTGTGGTTGTAGATGATGAGGGTTGTGTGCTTGTTGCCGGTGGTTTCAAAAGTAACCCACTCGTTTGCCGGATTAGGATACACCCTTAACCCAAATCCGCCAGCTGTATTTTCCTCCACGCCCACACAGGTATACACAAAGGTGGTTTTCACTTCTGAAAAGGCCGACTCCCCACAGTCGTTGTAACTGGCAGCAGAGATGAGTACTTCGCCCTGATAGCCGGTGTTCCAGGTGATGGTGGCAGTGAGGCTGTCTTTTGCCAGTGTGCCTGCTTCCTCCGGTTGCAGTTGCCAGGTATAGCCCCAGGCACCGGTAGTGGGTGCAAGGGTGTAAGCCGAGGTGGAATCGTTGGTGTGGCACAGGGTATCCGGCCCGGTGGGGGCTTGGGGTGTGGCAGGTTGGTAGTGGGAGCAATCTTTAATTTCAAATACCCAAGCATCATAACTCTCATTACCGGGGTAAGGATCTATATCGCATTGTACATCGCCATGCATTAAAAAAGTTTGAGATGCCAATGCATAATGGTCATCACTTATCTGACACAGCGCATGTGGTTCTAACCATTCATAACTAAGCCCACCTATACATTGTTGCCATTGTAGTTGGCCAACTGAATCGAGTTTGACCACCCATATATCAGGATGATCGCCTGTGTCGCTGTGGTTGCCTGATACATCGCCATCGTTTGATTGAGATAAACTAAATAGCATAAAACCCCCGTCATTTGTTGGATATAGCTTCTTAGGGTATTCTGCATCAATTCCCCCCAGGCAGTTTTGCCAAATAATGTTTCCAAAAATATCTATTTGTACAACCCAATTATCTGTTTCATTTGGGATATGACTATAACCATGTAATCCACTTACATCTCCATCATTGGAATTTGTCATTGCTAAAAACAAAAATCCCTGTTCGTTTTCAATAATATCGCGCCCTGCATCCCAAAAACTGCCCCCATAGCAAAACTGTTGTACCATATTGCCTAAGGTATCAATCTCCACTACCCAAACATCTTTTTGCATGGCTGAACTATCCTTTTGACAATCAATCAACCCTTCGCTGGTGTAAGAATCACCTATCATCATATACGTATTTCGGGAAGTAGAGATGACCTTCATAAGTCTTTCGTCTCCGGGTCCGCCATAGGTATGTTCCCACAATATATTGCCCGATGCATCCAG
>JBFHGX010000367.1:0-1284 GCA_041582875.1 Bacteroidales bacterium
ATCGGCCCCGAAGGTGACTTTAGTCACGAAGAAGTAGAAGCCGCGAAACAGCAAGGGTTTATTCCTGTAAAATTAGGTCCTGCTCGGTTGCGTACCGAAACAGCCGGAGTAGCAGCTTGCCATACCCTGCATGTAATCAACCTATTAAACACAGATTAACCCCATGAAACAACTCAAGCTTGTACTTATATTTATACTCATTGGATTGTTCCAAACCGTTTCCGGACAGGAGGTTTCCATTGCATTACTCAAATACAATGGAGGAGGCGACTGGTATGCCAATCCCACTTCATTGCCCAATTTGGTTAGGTATTGCAATACCCAACTCAATACGGACATCAACCCGGAAGTAGCCACCATTCCCATCGGCAGTAGCGAAATATTCAATTATCCCTTTGTACATATCACCGGACACGGCAACATCATCCTTTCGCCAGAAGAGGTGGAAAACCTGAGAAAATACCTGATGTCGGGAGGTTTTTTGCATATTTCAGATAATTATGGACTTGACCCTTATATTCGCAGAGAAATGCACAAGGTTTTTCCTGATCAGGAGTTTGTGGAACTTCCATCAAACCACCCCATCTACCATCAAAAGTATTCCTTCAACGGTGGTTTGCCCAAAATTCATGAACACGACGATCGTGATCCGCAAGGATTTGGATTTTTTGTAGATAATCGACTGGTTTGCTTTTACGACTACGAATGCGATTTGGGCGATGGCTGGGAAGACCAGGCCGTTCACCACGACTCACCCGAAAAGCGCTCCGAAGCCCTCGAAATGGGAGCCAATTTGATTCAATTTGTTTTTACGCAATAAAAACATTGGATCAATTCGAAAAAAATATTCACCCAAAATCAATGACATTAATACTTATCCAATCGAACCAAAAACCCTTAAATATTGTTAATATTTAACAGCTTTAAAAAATGATACTATTTTTGTCACAAAAAAATTAGACTATGTACAAACTGAAATCCATTGTTACCATTGCCTTTCTGTTGATCGGAATAACTGCTTTTTCGCAACAAGCAGCTCAAACCACTTTACCTAAAGATGCTCACCTTACTAACTTGCGTGATGCTGATAATGCCAACTTAACTTTTAACGATATCATTGCCAAATACAAAGGCAAAGTTATTTATCTTGATTTTTGGGCCAGCTGGTGCGGACCATGTCGCAGAGAAATGCCCGCTTCAACTACCATGAAGAAAGCACTTGCCGGAAAAGATGTGGCCTTTGTATACATTTCTTCTGATCAGGACCCTGCCAAATGGGTTGAC
>JBFHGX010000368.1:0-1100 GCA_041582875.1 Bacteroidales bacterium
CATTGTCCATTTTCATGGATGACCGCACCAAACAATGACTTAGAAAATAAAGCGAATCGGCTCCACCATTCAAATCTGTTAAAAACTCATCCTGATTTGAACCATATATAATGCTGTTGGCCATATTGAAGTTAATTGGCACTGGCACAGGGTTTAGTAAACTGTCTAAAAAGTAATTGTTAATATAAATCGCAGGGGTGTTTCGTGCAGAATATGGCCAATAATTGGAGATGGTTGATTGTTTAAAATTGAAGTACCCTCCACCTATAATCTCCAGACAAAAGCCTCCACAATTCGTCACCACGGTATTGCTTGCTACAATATTATACTGTCTGGAAAAAATACCAGATCTATCCATGTTTTGAATCACCACATTGTGAAGCTCTACCGCATTTTCGGCATATTTCAAAAACGATTCGGTTTGCAAACCAACAAATCCATTCTTGATCACTGCATTTTTGATGACATGATTCACTCCGGGGCGTCCTTCCATCAACCAGATGCGATCCCATTGTCCGGGTAAATCAGCATAAGCCGCTTCCAAACGATCTCCCTGAAAAATAACCGGATTATCCTGTGAACCTAACACCTGAAGCTGTCCTTCGGCATACGACCAAAGTCCGCCACCATCGTGGAAATAAATACGTGCTCCGGCATCAATAATCAACGATCCATATGAATTAATTACCGCATATCCGTATATCACATAAGGACGATCGTTGGTCCAATGGACTTCCTCCAAGCTATCAGCCACCACCTTGTATTTTGGAAATCCAGTGGTATAGGTATCCGCTACAATATAATGCGCATCCTGACCCCAGGCCACCAACTTCACTTGTTGTTCGTTACCATTGGTAAAAAAAGTAAGCTCATCCTCAACCACATAAGGGTTATTGGCATCCTGCGGGTCAATGGTTACACGAACGAACACATACAAGCTATCATTTCCATTGATCTCCACATCCGTAAAGGAAGAAGCTGCTTCGCCATCCAAATTGATACGATATGGTGAAAGACCTCCGCCTGCAAGGGTAATATTACTGATATTTAACTTACTATCAGAGTTATTGTAAATCATCAAACGTTTGGTTACACTTCCA
>JBFHGX010000369.1:0-1096 GCA_041582875.1 Bacteroidales bacterium
ATAATCCTTATTCAGCTTTTTTTCCGGCAATAATATCATTAACAACACCAGGATCCATCAGGGTGGAGGTATCGCCAAAATTGGAGGTTTCCCCTTCTGCAATTTTCCTCAAGATGCGCCGCATGATTTTACCTGAACGTGTTTTGGGCAAAGTATGCACAAACTGAATTTTATCAGGACGTGCTATCGGACTAATGAACAAGCTCACAGCTTTCAGAATAGAATTCCGAACACCCTCTTCACCTCCGCTGGAAAATTCAGGACAAACCACATAGGCATATATTCCCTGACCTTTGATGGCGTGTGGAAAGGCAACAACAGCCGATTCAGAAACCAAGGGATGCTCGTTGATTGCATTCTCAATTTCGGCAGTTCCCAACCTATGGCCCGATACGTTGATCACATCGTCTACACGTCCTAAAATGCGATAATATCCATCCTCATCACGTCTGACGCCATCTCCTGTAAAATACATGCCCGGAAATTGGGAGAAATAAGACGCTTTGTATCTCTCATGATCACCCCAAAGAGTTCGTGCCATTCCAGGCCAAGGGAACTTGATACACAAACTTCCCTCTACACTCTTATGGCACAAACTTTTGCCTCCGGCATCCATAATTACCGGCTGAATACCAGGAAACGGCATGGTTGCAAAAGCTGGTTTGGTTGGAATTATTCCGGCCATCGGACTAATCATTATTCCGCCAGTTTCGGTTTGCCACCAGGTATCTACTATCGGACAATGATTTCCGCCCACATGGTCGTGGTACCAGTGCCAGGCATCTTCGTTAATGGGCTCACCTACAGTACCTAAAACCCTTAACGAAGGCATATCAACTCCTTCAATCCATTGCTGACCTTCAGCCATCAACGATCGTATGGCAGTGGGAGATGTATAAAACTGGTTGACTTCAAACTTACGGATGATGTCCCAATAACGAGCAGGCGTTGGGAAGTTGGGAATCCCCTCAAACATTACAGTGGTTGCTCCTTCCAGAAGAGGACCATATACAATGTAGGAATGACCGGTAATCCAGCCAATATCTGCAGCGCAAAAATACACCTCACCCGAGGAATATTGAAATACATTCTTAAA